>CAKOJO010000008.1 GCA_934090595.1 uncultured Bacilli bacterium
TTGCCAACACAATAAAAAAAGTTAAAAATATTTCATAATGATATTTTTAACTTTATCTTAAGTTAATAGCATTGCCTGTTTGGTTTCTTTTTAGTATTGTAGATTTAGTTTTTTAGTTTTGTGTTGTGTTGTAGTCTTAGTGCATTCATATTTTACGTTGTATTTTTCTTTTAGTAATTCAGTCATATCTTTATATATTTCTATAGCATCATCATATTGTTCATTTTTTATAGCATTAATAGCAGGATATATTCTTAGATATAACATACTTCTTGCAATAACTTCTTTTTGTTCATCTTGATATAGGTTTTTACATATTTGTGGTCCGATTACGTCGTATTCTTCAAGTAATGGTGTACAGTTTTCATCGTTTTTCATTATGTTGTCTCTGAAAGATCTTAGTGTTTCTAAGACATAGCAGTTATCTGGTTCATTTAGTATTTCGCACATAGCGGTAGTTAAATAACAAGTAGTACCAGAGCTTTCATTTTTCTTTTCAAAATGGTTATTACAACTTCTTTCTTCTGGGTTTACATATATTCCTTTTTTAGTACATCTAAAACCTCTCCATGAAGAGTCTTTCATATTTAGCCATATACAGTCAGAACATTGCCATGGGTATCCCATTTTATCACTCCTTTTTTTCGTTTTCATATTGTAACATATTTTTGTATTTTTTGCAATATAATTAGTAGGTGATTATAGTGAAAGATTGTAGATATGTAGATGATGATTTTATTATTAAGTATGAAGTTGTTGATGGTGAAATCTTTGTTTATTATAAAGATGGAAGGGTTGATAATTTTTTATATGATGTTACGTTAGAAAGAAAGATTATTACAAAAATGAAGAAGCAATTAAAGGAAAATGTTATGTTTAAGAAGATGAGAAAGAGGGACCGATATGTTTCATTGATTAGTTTTTATGTACTTGTTTTGGTTTCTTTTATGGAGTGTTCTTCTTTTATTAATGATGCTAATTTGGAGAGTGGTTTTTGGTTTTTTAGTGTGTGTGGAATTACTTTTTATGATTTGTATTATTTTATGAAGAATGATGTTTTATTAAGTGAGATTATTAAGGATGAGTATTTTTTGAATAATATAGATGGTGTAGTAGAGTTTGATGTTAATTTGCTTGATGATTATAGTTTGGATGATTTGAAGTGTTTGAAGAAGGAAAAATAGTTTTAATGCTTGTATGATTTTTATTTGGGGTATATAATGTAGTTGAGGGGATAGTATGATTGATTGTAGTGATAGTAAAGATGAAAACAATAAGAGTTTTGTAGAGTTCTATGAGAGAGAAAATGGTAAGATAAGATTTTATACTCCGGATGGTGAATATTTGCTTGATGATACTCTTGATAATTTGGTTAAAATTAGAAATGTTATGAATGGACAAGCATGTGTTAATGCTAGTTTTGCTAAAAAACGAGTTGGTGAGTTTCTTTTAGGTACTTTTTTACTTCTTTATTTTTCATATGCATTTCATTCTTCTTTAGAGGTATTTAGTGATAATACTTTATTTAATATGATATTTTTTGGTCTTTGTGTTAGTGCTCTTGCTACTGATGTGTACTGTTTTGTGTCTAGAGGTAGAATGAGTAGAGAATGTTTAAAGGATGAGTTTTATATTAATAATATTGGTTACATTAATAAGCATATTAATGATGAAAGTGTTGGTGAATTATTTAAGGGACTTGATTCTTTTAGTGATGAGACTGGTAAAATATATATTGATATTAATGATATTGATAAAATGAAGCTTTATGATTTGGTTAAACTTAGAATGGTAATTGAACAAGATGTAGAAGATAGAAAAGATGATTATACTAAGAAGAGGTGATTATAGTAATGAATTTTGATTTAGTAGTTAGTTCTAGAAGAAGTATTAGAAAATTTACTGATGATGTTGTTAGTGATTCTGATATTTTAAAAATAATTGAATGTGGTATAAAGGCTCCTTCTGCTAAAAATAGGCAACCATGGAGAGTTAAAGTTGTTTCTTTAAGCGATAAAGATATGGTTGCAAGTTTTTTAGAGAGTAAAAAAAGTGATGATGATATTAGTGTTTTAAATACGGCTAATGTTATTAGAGAAGCTAATAAACTTATTTTGGTGTTTGCAACTTCTTGTGATAAGAATGATATTTTATCGATTGGTGCTTTTATAGAGAATATGTGTTTAAAAGCTACTGAAATGGGACTTGGTAGTTTATGGATTGCGAATACTGATAAAATTAATGATGAAATTAATGATTATTTTGGAATAGATATGGATATGGTTTCTTGTGTTGCAATTGGATATAAGAATCAAGATGTTCATGCTAGACCTAGAATGAGTATAGATGAGATTGTTTTATAGCCTTTGTGCTATTTTTTTTATTTTTTCATATAATTTATTGGTGATTTTTATGAATTATAAAGTGGCTATTAATCCTGTTGGTGGAGGTAGTGATACTGGTCTTAAGAGTGGTAATGTTCTTGAGAAGAATGTTTCTTTACTTGTTTCTAATTATATAAAAAATAGACTTGATGAACTTGGAATAGAAAATGTTATTACTAGGACTACTGATAATAATATTAGTTTGGATGAGAGAATTGATTTTATAGATAGTAGTTTTGGCTTTGGTGATGATGTTATTGTTATTACGAATGGGTTGTCTGATTCTTCTGTTTCTGGGGTTGAGATTATTTATGCTCTTAGGGATAGTAGTAGTTTTGCTAAGACTTTGGCAGGGCAGTTTGAAAATAGTGATATTGATGTTAATAAGTATTATCAACTTAGAATGGAAGAGGATACTGCGCTTGATAGTGATTATATAATTAGAAATACTGATGATAGTGAGAGTGTAATTATTAATTATGCTAGTGTTAATAATAGTGATGATTTGAATAAGTTTGTTAATAATTATGAGGATTATGGTGAGGCTGTTGTAAGAGCTATTGCTATTTATACTAAGAATGATTATGTTCCTACTTCGAAGGGGGATTATTATACTGTTAAGAAGGGGGACAGTTTATATAGTATTGCTAGGCTTTATGATGTTTCAGTTGAGGATTTAAAAACTGCGAATAAACTTACTAGTAATGTGCTTGCAATTGGGCAGGTTCTTAGAATTCCTGATATTGTAGAGAAAAGTGATACTAGTGTTTATTATGTTAAGAAGGGTGATACTTTGTATGGTATTGCAAAGAGTTATGGTGTTAGTGTAGATGATATTAAGAGGTTGAATGATCTTGGTAGTAATAGTTTATCGATAGGACAAGAGCTTTTGATACCTGGACTTTCTAGTGAGAATACTGCAAGTGTTAAGGTTTATACTGTTGTTAAGGGGGATAGTTTGTATAAGATTGCTAATTTATATGGTATTAGTGTAGATGAGTTAAAGACTGCGAATAAGCTTACTAGTAGTGTGCTTTCTATAGGACAGCAGCTTGTTATTCCTGATAGTGCGAATACGAAGACTTATGTTGTTAAAAGAGGTGATACTTTGTATGGTATTGCTAGGGATAATAATACTACGGTTGATAGAATAAAGAGTCTTAATGGACTTTCTGGTAATACACTTTCAGTTGGGCAGGTGCTTAAGTTATGAAAACTACTTTGTTGTAGTTTTTCTTATATTTGTAATGTGCTATAATTAATATTATATTTATTTAAGAGGTGTAATCGTATGTCAAAGGTTAAAGATATTAAAATACCTAGTTATTCACTTAGTGAAGAGCTTATTAATTCTATAACTCATGGTGTTTTTTGTTTAATTAGTATATGGGGACTTGTTATGCTTATTATAAAGGCTAGTTCTTTAAGTGCTATTTATGTTGTTAGTGTTACATTGTATGGTGCATCGCTTGTTATGCTATATGGAATGTCATGTATATATCATGCACTTTCTTCGAAGTTGATGGGAAAACGTGTTTTTAGAGTGCTTGATCATTGCAATGTTTTTTTACTTGTTTTTGGCACAATTATACCTGTTGCTTTACTGGGTATTGGTGGTAAAGAGGGATGGATATGCTTTGGAATAGTTAGTTTTGTTATTGTTCTTGGGATTGTTTCTTCGTCGATTGCTATTGATAGAGTACAGGTATTGGAGGTTGTTCTTCATCTAATAAATGGATGGAGCGTACTTATTTATTCTAAGTTTCTTATAGAAAATATGACTTATGCAGGTTTTTGGTTGATTGTTTTAGGTGGTGTTTTTTATACAGTTGGTGCGATTATTTATGGAATTGGTTCAAAAAAGAAGTATATGCATAGTGTGTTTCATGTGTTTTGTGGAGTAGGGAGTTTGTTTCATTATTTGGCAATATATTTGTATTTGTTGTGATTTTGGAGTTTGTGCTCTTTTTTGTTTTGTTTTTTGATTATTTATGTTATTATAAATGCAAGGAGAAATGTTATCAGTAGTGTAGTGTGAATGATATAAATAATGAGCTATTAAAAAGATAACTGTAGATGGAAAAAACATAAATAATAAATAAAATATAAAAGAAGGAAGTTGATGATAAAATATGAATAATAAACTTAATAATATGTTAGAAGAATTTTTTAAAAATAATAATGTTGATAATATTGATGATGCGAATAAAAAAATGCAAGAATTTATAAAAATGTATAATAATGGTGAGATAAAATATGAGAATACACCACTTGATGATGCTTATGAATTATTAGAAAAAGCACAAAATGCGAAAAGTAAAAGTGAAGCAGTAAAATTAGCTAAAAAAGCATATGAAAAATCATCAGAGTGTTTTGATGCTATTTTATTTCAGTGTGATTTAGAAGAAAATGGAATAAAGAGGATGAAACTTTTAGATAAGGGTCTGAAATTTGAAAAAAATAGATTAATGAAAGAAAAATATTTTGATAAAGAAAATATTGGACATTTTTATGGAATATTTGAAACAAGACCATATATTAGAGGATTAGTTGATAAAGCAAGTTATTTATTAGAAGAAGGAAAATTACGTCAAGCGGGTAATATATGTAAAGAGATTTTAAGGCTAAATCAAAATGATAATATGGGTTCTAGATATTTATTGATGGCAATATATGCTACATTAGAAGAAGAAAAGGAAATGTTAAATTTATATAAAAAATATCCGGAAGAGAATTTAGAAATGTTATTTCCTTTGTTTGCTATATATTATAAAAGTGGTAATGATAAGAAGGCTTTAGAGTATTTAAAGAAAGTTGATAAGTGTAATTCAAATTTTGTTAAGTATTTTAATGGTACAATAAAGAAAAGTGAAAAAGAAATTCCTGGATATTATAGTAGAGGTGATGCTTCTGAGATTTTTATGTATCTTAGTTGCTATGATTATTTACTTATTACAATGCCAAGGCTTTATGAATATGTTATAGAAAATTTGATGAAAAGTAAGTAAGAGTGTTGGTTTTTAATCATGTAAATGTCAATGGCGCGAAAGGTAAGAATGTAGGCAAAGTGTAATAGTGTCTTGTATGCCCTAAAATATAAGAATTTTGGCTTAATGTTGAAATTCTTTTTTTTGAATTAATAATTTAAAATGGTATGTATTATATTGATAAATTTTTTCCTTTTGTTCTATGAACTTTTAGCTTTTATATGTGCAAGGATAATAAATACGATTACAATAAGTCAGTAAATAACAATCTTAATTTGCTTTATAGATTTATTGTAATTTATGTTAAATTTTTATTTAAAAATATTAAAAATTTTTAAATTTAATGATATAATATAACATGTAGAAAGTGGTGGTGATATGTATGAATAATTTAGTGTATACTCAAATGTTTGAAAATAAGATATATACATGTACTGGGTATGATTTTCAGAATTTATTTTTTGAAATAATGAAAAGTACATTTCACGACAAATTTATTATGCCAAAGCCACAGGGACGATATGGTGATAGAAAAAACGATGGTTATATTCCGGAAAAAGGTGAGTATTTTGCAGTCTATGGGCCAGACACTTATGACTTAAATATAAATTATATAATTCAAAAAATTGAGACAGACTTGACTGGATTGATTAATAATATACAGAAAGGTTTTTGGAAAGAGAAATTAAAAAAATTTATTTTTGTTATAAATACTAGACATAATAAAATATTTCCAGTTGAAATTGTCCAAAAAGTGGAAGAATTACAGAAAAAATATTCTATTGATATCTCTTTGTGGGGAATATATGAACTTCAAATGCTGTTTGACAATTTATCTATCGAAAAAAAACAACGAATTCTGCAATGTTACATAAAATTAGAGGATATTACACTAAATATTTTAGTACTTAATAAAATAATTGACAAAATAAGTAATTCAAATTATTTAAAATCTAAAATAGATGGTTTCATGGAATTTGAAACCAAAATAGAATTTAACAGAATAAGTAAAGATAGAGCAGCCGATTTATTAAGCGCATCATTCAGTATAAATAATTTGGATGAAGCATTAAACGATTTAGATAACACAGGATTAATACAGGAGCAACTATCAAGTTTATTAAAAAAAATATATATTGATGCAAAAGAAAAATTAGAAAATCAAGATCAGATTTTTGATTATATAATTAACAAATTAATGGAGACAAGCTCCCAAGAATTAAAAAACGTTAATTTAAAAATTGTTAGAGAAACAGTAATGATAATAGTGTCAAAGTATTTTGAAAATTGTACAATTTTTGAAAAAAACGGGGTGAAAGAATGAGATATTTGATTGCACCAACTAAAAATGTGGCATTAGCTCAATCTATAATTGGTATTTCGGCATTAATATACAATATTGTTAAAGAAGGATGCTATTTTGTAGATGAAACATTTGAAATAATAAAAAAAGATTATTATAATAATAAACTATTAAATTACGATGTTGATTTTAATCAATTTATTTTGGGAATTTGTTTTTTATACTCGATAAAAAAAATTAATATAAAAGAAAATGGGGTGATATATTGTGAAACTGATTAAATTGTATTCAAACTATCCAAATTTTAAAACTATAGAATTTAGAGATAAGGGATTTTCATTCATTGCTGGTAGTGAAAAAAACATTAGTAATAAAAGCACATATAATGGAGTAGGCAAGACACTTTCAATAGTCTTAATTGACTTTTGCCTTGGGGCTAATGCTTTGGAAGATTTAAAAAAGTTGGCATGCAACTTTTATTTAGAGGTTAGAATTAGCAATCAAAAATTTACTTTCTCAAGGAGTACCATTAACAACAAAAAAATATATATTGATGATGATGAGTATACTGTTGATAAGTTTAAAAAAAAATTAGAGGAAATGTTGGCAATTGAAAGGCAAGATAATATTTCAATAAGAACTATCTTATCGTACTTTATTAGATATAAAAAAAGTTCTTTTATAGATCCAATAATTACAAACAAATATACAAGTGTGAACAAGCCAGACTATTCTAGTTTGGTTAACGTATTTTATTTGTTGAATTTGGATACAAAACTATTGAAAGAAAAGCATAAAAATCATAAAAAATTAGACTCAGCTAAGAATGCAAAAAGAAGTCTGGAAGATAAGGAAATCAAAAGTTTATTAAATAGTAATAATACAAATATAGATATAGAAATGAATATATTATCAAAAAAATTAGAGGAAAAATTAAAACTCCGTGAATTATACAAAGTATCTGATACATATGCAGATTTAAAATCAGAATTATACAATAAAAGAAATGCATTAAATGAAACAGCGAATTGCATTGAAATTATTAAAAGTAATTTGAAGAAAATAGCTTTATCCCTAGAAGAAAAGCATGATATTACGGTTGAAGAAATAAAAAAGTTTTATGGTGATGTATATAATATTTTTCCTTCTGACATTATAAGAGAATTAAAAGAAGTAGAAGAATTTCATAATAATTTAATAAAAAATAGAATTAATCGATTATCAAATTCAAAAATAGAATTAATGACAAAATTAAAAAACAAGGAACAAGATAAAAAATTAATTGAAAAGAGAATAGATGAATTATATTCAATTTTGGGTTCAAATGGTGAGCTCATTGAGTATGATTCTATAAATAATGAAATAGATGCAATTAATAATCAAATATCTAAATATAAAATGTATAAAGATAATATTAGTTTAATAGAAAACAGAATACTAAAATGCACCCAAGACATGAATAGTAATAATTTGCTAGCTAATCAGTATCTGATAGATAATAAGGACAAAATAGATGAACTAAATAAGACATTTGCTAATTTGGTAGTAGACCTTTATGGTGATGAAACATCAGGATCAATAAGCATAAAAAATAATACTTTAAATAATTCTATACAGTTTGAAATGCAAACAAAAATTAAAAATGATTCGTCTACAGGAATTGGCAACTCAAAAATACTATGTTTTTCTACTATGTTATTATTTTTAAATAAAGTTAATATTGAATTTATGATTATGGATAATAAAGTTCTAGAGGGAATAGCTAGCAATCAATTAGCAAATTATTTCAAGACAATTCACAATACCGATGATTTTCAGTACATTTTTACTATAAATCAAAATGAGCTAAATGAATTAAAAGTTAAACTTGGAGATGAATATGAAGAAATAATTGAAAATAACATAATTCTTAATTTAAATGATGATGGTGATTCAGGTAAATTGTTAGGTACTACAATTGAACTAGATTTACAAGAAAAGTGAAAAAGCTCAAGATAAAGAAATTTTAAACTTCTTAAGCTTATAAATGGTGTTATAATAGTATATAGAAATTACTAACTATTTTTACTTATTAAGAAGGTGTGATATGCGAAAAAAATATAAAAGTGATTATTTTGGAACAAGAATATTTTATAAATTAGATAAACCCATTGTTCTATCTAAAAAATTTGGAATATCATTGATTAATTATGATACAAATAAAACTGGATATGGCTTTTTCAAAATAACTGATGATGTTGTGGGTTTTGATGATTTTGATAGGTATAGTGATGATTTTGAAGTTGTAAGAAAATGTTATAGCACGAATAAAAAGAAAGTAGAAGATATTTCTAAAGAATTGTTTAATAAAAAAATAACACTAAAAGATCTAGAATCGTATAAAGCATATAAAGAATATATATTATCTACAATTCTGATTGTTAAATTTAATAAACAATATGAAGAAAGAATAACTTATGAACATAAAAAAATTATTTTACCGGATGAAAAGAATGAAAACCAAGTTATTAATTATATTCATTTTCTGAATTTTTTAACACCATATAATGAATTGTTTGAACTGGAAAATTATCCTAGTAAAGACTTCGAAATAATCATGAATGATATTCCTATGATATTTTTACAAACATTTGCTGTCATAGACGATAGCAGAAATAAAATAAAGTTAAAGCCATTTAAATATATATCTAAAACTTTTGCAAACATTGTAAATGATACGAATAATCCTAGTTATCATTTAAAGGGATTTAGAGAGAATAATTCTTTAAATTTATTTAGATTAAATTTAGAACTCATTTTAGAAGTGGCGAGAAAAATGGAAAATTTATTTGAAGATGACCTTTTTGTTGAAGTTTTTAAATATATAGCAAATGCAATATATGTCGCAAATAATAGTTATGATGATAGAACTTCTATTTTAATATATAGTTCAGTAATAGAATCTCTTTTAACTCATAAACCAGATTATAATAGATTTAATGTTGAAGATTCTATAAGCAAGCAATTTGCTCTAAAAACATGCATAATTTTAGAAAAAGAGTGTAAGAATTATGATATAGAAAAGTATTCAAAACGATGTAAATTGTTTTATGATATAAGATCAGATATAGCGCACGGAAATGTCGAAAACTATTCAAGAACGATAAAGCAATTTGATAAATTATATACTAAATCCGGTGATTTTAAAAATATTGAAACGACTTATGATGCTGTTTTAGAAACAGTGAGAATGGAATTAGAGAACATTTTGTATCACATTCTTAAATTATATTTAAAAGATAAAAAATATGTTGATTTTATAAAAAATAATTAATAATAAAAACTAAACTCATCAGGTGATGAATGTGTGTAATCACTAATTTATAAATTGTTTTCTTCTTCTAGTTTTTGTCAAATAATTTGTCAACTTCTTGTAAAGTTGACCTTTTTTCGTTTATAATATATATGGATGTGATTACATGAAAAATATAATTGAGAAAATATATGATTATTCTTTAGAAGAAATAATGGGAGAACGTTTTGGTAGATATTCTAAATATATTATTCAAGATCGTGCTATTCCAGATGTTCGTGATGGTTTAAAACCTGTACAAAGAAGAATACTTTATGCTATGTATATTGGTAAAAATACATATGATAAACCATATAGAAAGAGTGCAAAAACTGTTGGGGATGTAATAGGTTCCTTCCATCCACATGGTGATAGTTCTATATATGATGCAATGGTTAGAATGTCTCAGGATTGGAAGATGAAGAATCCTTATATTGATATGCATGGTAATAATGGGTCAATTGATGGCGATAGTCCTGCGGCATATCGTTATACTGAAGCTCGTCTTTCTAAAATATCTAATGAACTTTTAAAGGATATTGATAAAAATACAGTATTATTTGCTCCGAATTTTGATGATACAATTATGGAACCTACTGTACTTCCAGCTAAGTTTCCTAATTTACTTGTTAATGGTACTACTGGTATAAGTGCTGGTTATGCTACTAATATACCACCACATAATTTAGGTGAAGTGATTGATGCTACTATTAAGAGAATAGATAGTCCTAATTGTAGAATTGAGACTTTACTTGATATAGTAAAAGGTCCTGATTTTCCAACTGGTGGTATTGTTTTTGATAAAAAGGGTATTTATAATGCTCTTACTACTGGAAAGGGTAAGGTAATTGTACGTTCTAAAGTAGTTGAAGAAAAAGAAAAGGGTAAGACTACATTAGTGGTTACTGAAATACCTTATGAAGTTTTAAAAACTAATATAGTAAGAAAAATAGATGAGATTAGAATTGATAAGAAGATTGATGGTATTATTGAGGTAAGGGATGAGTCTGATAAGGATGGACTTAGAATTGCTATTGATATAAAAAAAGATGCTAATAAAGAGTTGATTCTTAATTATTTATATAAGAATACTGATCTTCAAGCTTCTTATAATTATAATATGATTGCAATTGTCAGAAGAAGACCTAAACTTCTTTCTTTGATGGATATTTTAGATGCATATATTGATCATTTGAGAAGTGTTATTCTTGCTAGAACTAAGTTTGATTTAGAACATGCTAAGAAAAGATATCATATTGTTGAAGGATTAATTAAAGCTATTTCTATTTTAGATGAGGTTATTGCATGTATTCGTAGGAGTAAAAACAAGGGTGATGCTAAAGATAATTTGGTTAAGGAGTTTGGTTTTACTATTGAACAAGCTGAAGCTATTGTAGTGTTACAACTTTATAGACTTACTAATACTGATATTGCTTTACTTGAAGAAGAGCTTGCTAATCTTAAGTTAATAATCGAAGGACTTACAAAGATTGTCAATGAAGAGGATGCTTTGAAGAGTGTTATGAAAGAAGAACTTAGAAAGATTAAGAAAGAATATGATATTCCTCGTAAGACTGAGATAGTGGATGAGGAAATAGAAATAAAAATAGATATGGAAGCAATGATTCCTAAGGAAGATGTAGTTGTTTTAATAACTAAGGATGGTTATGTAAAAAGAACTAGTAAGAGAGGTTATCTTGCTAATACTGAGGATCCTCTTCTTAAGGAAAATGATTATGTTATTGGTCTTTATGAACAAAATACACTTGATACTTTGCTTATATTTACTAATCTTGGTAATTATATATATTTACCTGTTCATGAAATACCTGATATTAAGTGGAAACAACTTGGAAAACATCTTAGTAATATTATTAAATTAGAGGAAAATGAAGTAGTTATTGATGCTATTCCTGTTAGTGATTTTAGTAAGAGGTTAGATGTTGTTTTAACTAGTAAGAATGGAATGATTAAGAAGACTTCATTAGAAGAGTTTAAAGTTAGTCGTTATTCTAAACCAATTTCTTGTATGAAATTAAAGAAAAATGATGAAGTTGTTAGTGTGTTCTTATCAGTATACAATGATATTTTTGTGGCCACTAATAAATGTTATAGTTTATGGTTTGATGTTAGTGAAGTACCATCTTCTGGTATTAAGTCAAGTGGTGTTAAGGCTATTGCTTTAAAGGATGATTATGTAGTATCTAGTGTTAATTTTGATAAGGATATGTTCTATGTATCTGTATTTACTGATAAGGGTACTGCTAAAAGAGTTAAACTTAGTGAGTTTGAAAAGGGTACTCGTGCAAGACGTGGACTTATGATTCTTAGAGAAGTTAAAACTAATCCTTATCGTGTTATAAAAGTCTTTGTTAATGATAAGTGTAGTTTTGGTATTAAGAGTGTTTCTGGTATTAATGTAATAAAGAGTACTGAGCTTAATATTTGTGATAGGTATCAAACAGGTTCAAGTATTTCATCATCAGAAGTTCTTGATGTGTTTATGGTAAAGGATTTAGAGAAAGATTTAGATATTTCTTCATCTGATCTTGAAGAGGAAGTTTTAGAGGATGAAAAAAATGTTGATGAAACTCCTAAAAGAGAAGTGGTTATTAGAGAACAAGGTCATCAAATGTCACTTCTTGAAATAGATGATGAATTAAAGAAGATTGATGATATTATTAACTAGTGTCAATTTGTGTAAATGTTTGTAAAGCAAACAAATTTTATGAATTTTACTTGTTGATAGATATTTTAGATATCAATTTTTGAAATTGTCTTAGAGCAATTTTAAGATTTGGTATCTTTTTTTGTGTGAATTTTTACAGAGTGTGATTTTACAAGTATTTTTAGTTGTTTTATATTTAGTTCGAGGAGGTGATATAGTGAAAAGTAATACTTATAATAAACCTGATATTAAGGACTTGTCGTATAGGCTTGATGAGAGAAGAGATGGTTATAAAATACCTATTGTTTCTGAGTATATGTTTAATGTAATGCTTAATAATGAATCTAGAAAACAGTTTATTTGTTATTTTATTTCTGGTTTGCTTGGTGCTAAGTATGATGAAGTATTTAATAGTATTAGGTTTATTAAGAATAAGATTGTCTTTAGAAAGAGTGAAGACTCTAATGGAGAGGTTGATTTTATTTGTAGAATTAATAAAGAAGTAGTAGGTATTGAAATAGGTGTTTGTGAGAACAGTAGGGATACTGAAAATAATATTGTGTTTTCTACTTTGAAGTTTGGTATGGGACTAAGTAATAAATCTATTTATAATATTGATAGACTTGTTTTGATTAATTTAAATAATTATTCTTATTATGGTAATGAAAAGTCTATTAATAAGTGCACTATGAAAGATAGAGATGCTTATTATGGAAATGATTCTTTAGAGTTTATTAATATTTATTTACCTGTTATTAGAGAGAAGTGTTATAATTTTAGTTTTTTAACTCGTTGGGAAAAGACTTTGTTAGTATTTAATGAAACAAGTGATAGTGTTCTTTCTAGAATATGTGAAAAATCTATTTTTAAAGAGTATGTTAGTTGTGCTAAAGAAGCTAGTCAAAATGAAATATCTCTTGCATATGATAGAGTTGTTTATGAAGAAAAAGAGTATTTAAATGAAATTAAAAGTTCTAGAGATGATGGTTATTTCGAGGGTATGGAAGAGGGTCTTTTTGAGGCTAAGAAAAGTATTGCTAAGAGGCTTTTGTCTTATGGGGTTTCTTCAAATATTATTTGTAAGTGTACTGATTATACTCATGAAGAGCTTAAGTTTTTATAAGAAAAGACAGTATGTGTTTTTCATACTGTCTTAAATTATTTTAGTTCTTAGAACTCTTGATGTGTTTGAAAAGTTAAGTTTTGCCACATCTTTTAGGACGTCTTTTCCATATTTTTCTACTAGTTCTTGTCCTATTTTATCTACTTGTGGTCCTGCTCCTTTAGATAGTGGTAGGTGATATTTGTCACATATTTTATCGAATTCTTCTAAAAAGATGTATCTACTTATTATTGATGAGCATGCTACTGCTAGGTTTTTGTCTTCAGCTTTAGTCATGAATGTTATGCCAGTTACTTTATTTGGTATTTCTGATACGTATTCATAATATTTTTTTTCTTTGGTGAATTCATCTATTATTACGTAGTCTAATTCGTCCTTTATTTCATTTTTTAAACTGTATAGAACGTTATTATGCATTATTGCTTTTATTTTGTTCATATTAATATCTTCATTATGTCTTTCATTGTATTCCTTGTTAGTTAGTATTAAGCTTTTATATTTTATTTTTTTGATTATTTCTGGTGCAATTTTTCTTATTTGATCATCTGTTAGTTTTTTAGAGTCTGCTACTTTGATTGATTTTAAATAGTCTATGTCTTTGATGTTTACATATGATGCAGTTACTACGATTGGTCCAAAGTAATCACCTGTTCCTACTTCGTCTGATCCAATAGCAGAGCAGTACATGTATTTTTCTTTATCTTGTTCTTGTTCTTTGTTATTAGTATTTTCTTTTAACTCAGTCCACATGTTTGCATCTATATCTGCACTTAATCCTTGGAACATTACTTTTCCTGAAGTGTACATTGTTACTATTGTATCCATATCTTGTGCTTGAAATATTGCATATGGAGGAGTTTTATCTCTTAGTTTATCTTTATAATATTCAATCATTTTTTCTTTTGTTTCTTCGTCTACTTTTATTACAACGTTCATTTGTATCACCAAGTTAATTGTACTAAAAAGTGTTATTTTTGTAAAGAAGTTTTGATTTGGTGTTAATTTTTGGTATAATGTATTTGTATTGAAGAAACAAAATAAATAAAAGACAATAGAAGTTATTGTTGATGAAGAATCAGTATGTGAGTAGTTCTTTAATACTTCTAGTGATGGAAACAATTATAAAACAAGCCGAAAATAAGCCGAAAATAAACCGAAAATAAGCCGAATTTGTTTTTTAAAAGAAGTTTTAATTTGTTGATATATAAATGATATTATATATGTAGTGAGGTATTTATGAGAAGAAGAAAAAAGAAAACTAGTCCTTTTTTAGTGGCTACTTTAATGTTAATGTGTTTTTTTGGTTATTATTATCAAGATGATATAAAAGAGTTTATTGATGATGATAAGGTTATTTCATATACTTTGGAAGATGTTCCTTCCTATAGTGGTAAAGATTATGTTTATATTAATAATAATGTTCCTAATTTTGATTTAGATGATATTAATAGTAAGTCTTTTCAATTTTATAGTAATTTGGACTCGCTTGGCAGATGTGGTTATGCTTATGCTAATATTGGTAAGGATTTAATGCCTACTGAAAAGAGAGGTAATATTGGTATGGTTAAACCTAGTGGATGGCATACTATTAAGTATGATAATATAGAGGGAAAGTATTTATATAATAGGTGTCATTTAATTGGGTATCAACTTACTGGACAAAATGCAAATGTTAAAAACTTGATTACATGTACTAGGCATATGAATAGTGTTAGTATGTTAGAGTTTGAAAATAAAGTTGCATCTTATATAAAAGAGACTAATAATCATGTTTTATATAGAGTGACTCCGATATATGATGGTGATAATTTACTTGCAAGTGGAGTTGTTATGGAGGCTTATTCTATTGAGGATTCTGGTAAGGGTATTAAGTTTAATGTTTATGTGTATAATGTTCAAGATGGTATTGAAATAGATTATAAAACTGGAGATAGTAAAAAAATTAAGTAGGTGAAGTATGGATACAAATATTAAAGCTTTTGATTTGTTTTGGGATTTATATAATGGTAATGATGATTTTAAAGAGTTAGTTTCTTATGGATTTGATAATAATTTGATTAGATTTTTTGGTGATGAAGAGTTTAATAAGATTAATAGTCAAAACTTTATTTCTTATGATGATAGAATGAAAGAGTTTATTGATATGTTTATTTTAGGATTTAATATTGGTAATTGTGTTGGTACAAGTAGACAACTTAGTTATTCTTATAATGATGTTGATATAGTGTCTGGGGTACTTCCTCTTATTAAGGGGACAAGAAATGCAGAGGAACTCGGAGGACATTGTTGGCTTGAGAATGATAAGTTTATAATTGATACATCTTTGATGCTTGTTATTGATAAGTCTTTAAAAGATAGATTTGGTTATATTGAAGAACAAAGGGTTACTAAGAGTGATCTTAGAAAGTCACAGTCTTATCAAAGTAGGAAAGATTTTGTTAATGATATTAGTCTTAATAAAAAGAAAAAGAGTTAATTAATTATTTTTTAACTCTTTTTCTATTATATCTATTATATCTTTTATTGCAATTTCTAAATTGTTGTTGGTTATTATGTAGTCATATCTATCTTTAAAAGATATTTCATATTCTGCTTTATTAATTCTTTCTTCGATTACTTCTTTTTTATCTGTTTGACGTTCTAATAATCTTTTTTTAAGTTCTTCAATACTTGGTGGACATATAAATATTAATATTGCTTCATGGTAGTTGTTTTGAATGTTTAAGGCTCCTTCGACATCTATTTCTAATATGACGTTTATTCCCTTATTAAGTTTTTCTATTACTTTGTTTTTTGGAGTTCCGTAGAAGACGTCTTTATATACTTCAGCATATTCAAAGAAATTATTTTCTTTTATATTTTTTATAAATTCTTCTTTTGATACAAAGTAGTAATCTTTTTCATTTATTTCATTTTCACGTGGAGTTCTGGTAGTCATTGATATTGAGTACCAAAAGTTATTATATGTATTAATTATTCTTTCTCTAATTGTTGATTTACCAACACCAGATGGTCCTGATATTACAAATAGTTTTCCTTTTTGTTGCATTTTATCTCTCCTTTTTGATAATTATAAAACTATTTTGATAAAAAGAAAAGTAAATCTTTGTATTTCTTTATATTTTTGGTATAATTATATAAGAAAGTAATTGAGGTGTTAATATATGTATTTAAAGGAAATTAAAATATCAGGATTTAAATCATTTGCAGATAAGATTAATCTTAGTTTGGATGATAATATTACATGTGTAGTTGGTCCAAATGGAAGTGGTAAGAGTAATATTGTTGATGCTGTTCGTTGGGTTTTGGGAGAACAATCTATAAAATCTTTACGTGGTAATAACAATATGACTGATGTTATATTTTCTGGTAGTAAATCTAGAAATCCTTTAAATCTTGCTTCAGTTAGTTTAGTTTTTGATAATAGTGATTCTTATATAAAAGTTCCTTATTCTGAAATATCTGTTACTCGTAAGGTTTATAGAAGTGGTGAGAATGAGTATTATATAAATAATGAAAAGTGTCGTTTAAAGGATATAAATGATTTATTTCTTGACAGTGGTATGGGTAAGTATGCTTTTAACATTATTTCTCAAGGAGAAGTTGGTAAGATACTTAGTGATTCTTCACTTGATAGACGTTCTATTATTGAGGAAGCAGCGGGTGTTTTAAAGTATAAAAAAAGAAAAGAAGAGGCTCTTAGAAAGCTTGATAAGACTAATGATAATTTAACTAGAGTAAAGGATATTATATCTGAGCTTGATACTCAGTTAGAACCATTAAAGGTACAAAGTGAAGAAGCAAAGAAGTTTTTAGAAATTAAAGAGAGTTTAGAAAATATTGAGATTGCTCTTATTGCTAATGACTTGGAAGAACTTAATAGTTCTTATAACGATACTTTGCTTGGTATAGAAAAACTTCAAAATGAAATTGTTGCTAAGAATACTGATGTCTCTAAAGGGGATATTGATATTTCTAAGAGTAAAGAATTACTTGAAGAGTATAATAGCGAATTAGTTAATTTAAATAATAAGTTATTTTCTTTAGTTAAAGAAGAGGAAAGACTTAATGGTGAAAAGAATATTATTCGTGAACGTAGTAAGTATGATAGTGAAGATTCTAAGATTCATAATAATATTGCTAATTTAAAGGAAGAAGAATTAATTATTAATAATAAACTTATATCTTTAAAGACTGATATAGGTATTTTAGATAATAAGCTTTCTAGTTTAGATGATGAAATTAAGTTAGTGTCTTCTGAAATAAAAGATATTAGTATTAAAAGAAGTAAGTTAGAGAGTGATGTTTATTCTAAGAATAAAAGAGTTAATGATATAGAGTATAAGATAAAGTATTTGAATGATTATATAGAACAAGGTGGAAGTATTTCTTCAAATGCAAAGAAGGTTTTATCTAATCCTAAGTTAAAGGGTGTACATAATGTTATTTCTAAGCTTATTAGTATTGATGATAAGTATGCTTTGTCTTTAGAAGTATCTCTTAGTGGTGCTAAAGACTATGTAGTTGTAGATAATCCTAAGGTTGCAAAAGATTGTATTAGTTATCTTAAAGAGAATAATTTAGGAAGGGTTACTTTTTATCCTATTGATGTTATAAAACCTAGATATGTTGATGATGATACTAGAAGTGTTCTTAATAGTATGGATGGTTTTATTGGAGTTCTTGCAGATTTTGTTTCTTATTCTTCTTTGTATAAGAATATTATTTATAACCAACTTGGTAATGTATTGCTTGTTGATACTCTTGATAATGCTAATGTAATTAGTAAGAAAATTAATAATAGATATAAGATTGTTACTATTGATGGAGAGGTTATTAATGTTGGTGGTTCTATTACTGGGGGTAGGCTTAATCGTAAGTCTGTTATATCTGAAAAGTATGAATTACAAAGTTTAAAGCTTGAAAAGGATAGAATTATTAAGGATATTGATGAAATTAATTCTTCGATAAAGGATCTTTTAGATAAAGAAAAGAGTAAGCAAGTTATTATTATTGAAAAAGAAAAGAATAAGATTATTTTAAAAGAAGAAAAGGATAGTAAGATTAGTTCTTTTTCTGATTATAAGAAGAAGTATGAAAGTATTAGTTTTGAGCTTAGTAACTTAGAGGATTTATCTAATAATAGTCTTCATGAGGAAGAAGAAAGAATTATAGGTAAGTATTATGAGGTTTTAAAGAATAAGGAAGAGACTTTGAAGCTTATTGATTTATCTAATAGTAAGATTGATTCTTTGAAGAGTGAGATTGAGGAAAAGGAAGCTTCTTATAAGTTATTTAATCAAAGTATTAGAGCTTTAGAGAGTGATCTTAAGGATTTAGAGATTAAGAATTCTAAGATTAGTGTTAAGATGGATAATATGCTTAATATTCTTAGTGATAGTTATTCTATTACTTTTGAGAAAGCTAAGGCTAATTATATATTGGAGATTGATCCAGATATTGCAAGGAAACAAGTTAATCAACTTAAGAGTTCTTTAAAAGGAATAGGTAATGTTAATATTGGTGCGATTGAAGAGTATGAAAGGCTTTCTTTAAGATATGAATTTCTAACTAAACAGACTGTTGATTTAGAGGGTGCAATTGAAACGCTTCTTAAGATTATTGATGAACTTGATTATGTTATGAAAGATGAGTTTATGAAGACTTTTAAACAAGTACAAATTGAGTTTAATAATGTATTTAAGGAACTTTTTGGTGGAGGAGAAGCAAGACTAGAACTTACTGATAAAAGTAATGTGTTAGAAACTGGTATTGATATAGTTGTTACTCCTCCGGGTAAGAAGCTTTCTAGTATTTCACTTCTTTCTGGTGGTGAAAAGACTCTTACTGCGATTAGTTTACTTTTTGCAATTTTAAATATTAAGAGTATACCATTTTGTATATTTGATGAAATTGAGGCTGCTTTGGATGAGGCTAATGTTTCTAGAATTGGTGAGTACTTTAAGAAGTATGTTGGTAAGACTCAGTTAATTATTATTACACATAAGAAAAAGACTATGGAATATGCTGATACACTTTATGGTATTACTATGCAAGAGTCTGGCGTTTCAAAACTTGTTAGTGTTAAGTTAGTTGATTAAGGACTTTGGTCCTTTTTTCTTTATTTTCACTTCTTAATACTGTTTGATGGTATTGAAAGGTGAAAATATTGATATGAATTATTGAAACTGTCAAAGTATTGAATGATTAATTTCATTCTTTTTTTAATACTTTTATTTTTATTCGACATTTTTCTTATTATTTATTTTTTATAATAATTATGGTGATAGTAATGAGAGGAAAGTTTTTGATACCTATAGTTTTATCAATTGTTATTGGGTTCTTTTTTGGAAAAGTATTTTTTAATAATTATGAGTCTTCATCTAATGTGTTTAATGAGGGGGAAAAGGTTTATTTTATACAGAAGGGTGTTTATAGTGCTCTTAATGATTTGAAAAAGAATAATTCTTCTTATGATGATTTTTTATATCTTGAGGAGTCTGATGGATATCATTATTATGTAGGGATAACTAAAAATGAAAAAAATGCTAAAAAGATTAAGGAATTTTATGAAAAGTCTAATATTAATATATATGTAAGGGAAAAATATATTAATAATGCTAATTTTGTATCAGTTCTTTCTGAATATGATAAGTTAATTGATGTGGCATCTCTTAATAGTTTTGTGGACTTACAAAAAATAGTTATATCTAATTATAAGGAGATGATATTAAATGGCGAGGACTCTAATTAAAGAATTACCAATTGAAGAAAGGCCTAGGGAAAGGTTGCTTAAGTATGGAGCTGGTTGTTTATCAAATACTGAGCTTATTGCTATTATATTGAAAACAGGGGTTTGTGGAAGTAGTGTTTATGATCTTTCTAATGAAGTTTTAAAGAGTGTTTCTGATTTATCTAATTTAAGTAATATTAGTGTTTCTGAGCTTACTAAGATTAATGGTATTGGAAATGCTAAGGCAGTTGAGCTTGTTAGTGCAATTGAGCTTGGAAAAAGAGTGTTTTTTTCAGGAAGCAAGATTCATGAAAAGTTTAGTAACAGTAGTGATGTTTATTTAAAGAATAAAGATTTGTTTTATTTAAAGAAACAGGAATATTTTTATTGTTTATATTTGGATAGTAAAAAAGAATTAATAGAAAGGAAGTTGTTGTTTATGGGAACAATTAATAAGAGTATAGTTCATCCACGTGAAATTTTTAAGGAGGCATATAGACTTTCTGCTTCGTCAATTATTTGTATGCATAATCATCCAAGTGGGGATATTACTCCGAGTAGAGATGATATTATTTTAACTAATGCTTTGGTTGAGATTGGAAGGCTTCAACAAATACCTATTGTTGATCATATGATATTTACTGATGATAATTATTATAGTTTTTATGAGAATGGGATTTTAGGTAATGAAAAAGTTTTATAAGATTTTACTTGTTGTTATAATTGTTGTTTGTTTTTTCTTTTTGTTTAATGATAGGTTATTTTTTAAGAATAATCCTCTTCGTGAAATATATAAAGTAATTGTTATACCAGTAAATAAGATAGGAATGGAGTTTAATGATATAAGACGTTATAAGAGTATTAGTGATGATAATAATAGATTAGAAAAGGATAATATTTTACTTAATAGTCTTAAGGAAGAGAATAGTGTTTTAACTTTAGAGAATGAAAAGTTAAAAGATTTAATGGGTTTAGAGAAGAATTATTCTAATAAGCATGTTTATGCTAGGGTTATTTCTAGGAATAGATTGTATTTTTTTGATACTTTTATTATTTCTCGTGGAAGTGGTTCTGGTATTAGTATTAATGATGCTGTAGTTAGTGCTGATGGACTTATTGGAAGGGTTGTGTCTGTTAGTAAAGATTATTCTACTGTTAGGATGATTACTAGTAATTATGACGATAATAAGTTGTCTGTTGTTGTTAATGGTTATAATGGAAATATTAAAGAATATAGAGACGGATATTTACTTATTGATGGTGTTAGTAATTATGATAAGATAAGTGTTGGTGATAAGGTTTATACTTCTGGTCTTGGTGTTTTGAATAAGGGGCTTTTTATTGGGAGTGTTTCTAAGGTTTTAGAGGATAGTTATGGAATAAGTGGTATTTTATATGTTGATATTGCATCTTTAGAGGATATTTCTTATGTAATGGTGCTTGCTCATGATTAGTATTATTGTTTTAATATTTGTTTCTTGTTTTTTGGATTTATTTTTATCTTATTTATTTAGTGGTATTATTCCTATTTTTATAATTTGTATTATTCCTCTTTTGTCTTTTAGTAAGTATAAGTTTTTTATCTTTTTGTTTATTGGTTTTATACTTGATGTTTTATATAGTGATGTAATGTTTATAAATGTTTGTTTCTTTTTAATTATGTATTTTATTCCTTTTAAAAAGAATTTTTTATATTTGGTTTTATCTAGTTTATTTGTTTATATCTTTTATATAGTTTATCTTTTTGGTATTTTAAATATATTAGGATATGGCCTTGTGTTTAATAGTTTATTTAGTTTATTTAAATATTCTTTTGTTATTAATATTTTATATATTATTGTAATTTGTTTCATATTTAGTCGTAATTTGGGTCTTAAAAATAGTTTATATTAAACTTTTTTTTCATATAATTTTGTAGGTGATAAATATGTATGAATATAAGAGTGTTAATAAGTATCTTTCTAAGAATAAGGGTAAGAATAAGAAAAGATTTAGTAGTTTATTATATAGTATTTTTATAAAATTACTTATTTGTGTTCTTATTGTTGTTAGTGTTTTAATTGTTATTAAGATTGATAAGAAGAGTAGTGGTAAGATTAGTTCGTTTTTATATGATAATAATATTAGTTTTGCTAGGATTAATAAATGGTATAATGAGTATTTTGGAGATGTTTTGCTTTTTTCAAGTGATGCTAAGTCTAGTGTTACTCCAGTATTTAGTGAAAGTTTAGAGTATAAGGATGCTAGTATATATAAAGATGGTGTTAGTTTATCTGTCGCTGACTCTTATTTGGTTCCTATTCTTAATGATGGAATAGTGGTTTTTAGTGGTGAGAAGGAAGGGTATGGACAAGTTGTTATAATTCAACAGAGTGATGGTGTTGATGTTTGGTATGGTAATATAGAAAATTGTAATGTTAAGTTGTATGATTATGTTTCTAAGGGTGAATTTTTAGGAGAAGTCCATTCTAATTTATATTTGGTTTTTCAAAAAGATGGGAAGTATTTAGATTATAAAGAGTTTATTTCATAAGTTTTATATTCATCCTTTAACTATATTGCTTATAGTACTTGTTATTTTTACTGGACTTTATAAAGAGTTTTTAATAGTTTTTTCTATTATAATTATTCATGAGTTTGGACATTTATTTAGTGCAGTTTATTATAAATGGAATATTGATAAGATTAGTATTTATCCTTATGGAGGGTGTGTTAGTTTTAATGAAAAGATTAATAGACCTATAAGAGAAGAGTTAATTATTTTAGTGATGGGTCCAATTGTTCAGATGGTTTATTTCTTTGTTGTTTATTTACTTTTTATGAGGGGTTTTATTGATTTAAAGACTTATAGTTTGTTTAAAACTTATAATTTTACTTTACTTAGTTTTAATTTAATGCCTATTTATCCTCTTGATGGGGGAAGGATTGTTAATGTTGTTAGTAATTATTTATTTTCTTATAGATGGTGTAATTTAATTATTTGTATTGTTTCTATATTGTTTATCTTTTTAGTGGTTATTAATTCTTATAGTGTTAATTTAGTAATGATGATGGTTTTTGTTTTGACTGAGGTTTTTGTTTTTATTAGACAACAGGGTTATTTGTATAATAAGTTTTTATTGGAGAGGTATCTTGGTGATTATAAGTTTCTTAAATATAAGGTTATAAAGAATAAAGATGGTTTTTATAGAGATAAGAGGCATATTATTTATATTGATAATAAATATGTTACTGAGAAGGAGTATTTAAGAGGGAGGTATAAATGAAAAGAGTTATTTTTTTAATGATTGTTATTTTACTTGGTGCATTATATCTTAATTATAATGATTCTAGTAGTGTTTCAGAAAAGAGTAAAGATGATATGATGAAGGCAGTTTTTATTTCTTATATTGATTATTCTTCTTTAAGGGGTAGAGAGGTTATGGAACAAAAGAATATTATTAATGAGATGGTTAATAATGTTTCATATTTTGGTTTTAATACTGTTGTTCTTCAAGTTAGATCTTTTGGTGATGCTATATATGAGTCTTCTTATTTTCCTGAGTCTATTTATGTTTCTTATGATAAGGATGGAAAGGCTTTTGATATTTTGTCTTATTTTATAAGTGTTTGTGATAGTAAAAATATAGATTTATATGCTTGGGTTAATCCTTATAGGATATCTAATACTGGAGATGTTAATAAAGTAAGTAAGAGTGCTAGTTATTATAAGTGGCTTAATACTTCTTTGATTGGGGTTTATGATAATGGAATATATTTTAATCCTGCAGAAGAGGATGTTAAGAATTTGATAGTTTCTGGTGTTGTTGAAATAGCTAAGAATTATAAAGTTAAGGGTATTTTGTTTGATGATTATTTTTATCCAAATGATAAGATTGATCTTGATAGTTATAATGCTTATGATGGTGATTTGTCTTTAAGTGATTATAGAATATCTAATGTTAATGATTTACTTAAGAGATGTTATAGTTCTATTAAAGAGGTAAATAAAGATGTGGCTTTTGGTATTAGTCCTGCGGGTAATATCGAAAATAATTTAAAGAGTGAGTATTTAGATATTAAAGGGATTTTAAAGGATAAGTATTTAGATTTTATAATGCCTCAGTTGTATTATGGATTTTTTAATGAGAGCAAGCCTTATACGAAAACTTTAGAAGAATGGAGTAGTCTTAATGTTAATAATATAGATTTATATGTTGCTCTTTCTATTTATAAGTCTGGTATGGTTGATAGTTATGCAGGTAAGGGTATTAATGAATGGATAAATAATAGTGATATTATAAAAAGACAGGTTATGAGTTCAAAAGGGGTTAAGAATTATAAGGGTTTTGCAGTTTTTAGATATCAACATATGTTTGAGATGTTTGATAATGATAATTTAGTTAAAGAGGTTAGTAGTTTACGTGAAGTTATAAAAGATTATTGATAAAGATATAATTATGTTATTTACAGTTTTCATTAATTTTGATATAATTCTTTTAGAATAGAGGAGTTGAGATTAATGAAAAAGTATTTTTATTATATTAGTGCAGTGTTTTTTGCTTTTATTTGTATGAATAATGTTAATGCACTTAGTGCTAGTATTAATATTAAGTGTAATTCTTTGAAGTTTAATGGTGAAGCTACTTGTAATGTTTTTGCAAATGTAAGTGGTGGACAAATTGAAGGTATTTCTGTTGATGCACTTGATGTTGTAAGTGGTGCTGATGCTGTTATTGTTAAAGAGGATTATATTTCAGTTCTTGCTAATGATAGTAAGGTTAGTAATGGTGATAAGATAGGTTATTTTAAGGTTAAATCTGTTGGCTATGGTACAAGTAAGGTTAGTTTGGCTCTTAATGCTAAAAGTAGTGCAGATGGATCTAATGTATCTATTAAACCTGCGACTGTTTCATTTAGTATTTTATCTCCGGTTGCTACTTTATCTAGTATAACTGTTAATGGAGCTTTGATTAATGATTTTAGTAGTACTGTTTATAAATATAATGTTGACTCTATTAGTAGTGAGAGTGTTAGTATTGGTGCTGTTGCTACTGCTCCAGGAACTAGTATAAGTGGTACAGGTAATCATAAGTTAAAGTGTGGCTCTAATACTTTGAAGATTAATACTGTTTCTGGTGATAAGAGTAAAAAACTTACTTATACTTTAAATATAAATAGAAAGTGTGATGATAATACTAGTCTTAAAGGAATTACTCTTTCTAGTGGGACGCTTTCTCCTGCTTTTAGTGCAGATACTTTAGAATATAAAGTTAGTGTTGATACTAATGTTGAAAAGATGAGTATTGATGTTTCAAAGGAAGATAATCAAAAAGTTAGTGGACTTGTTAAAGATGCTAAACTTGCTTTTGGAGATAATACTTTTTCAATAAAGGTTACTTCTGAGAGTGGAAAGAGTAAGACTTATAAGATAGTGGTTAATCGTGCTGATAATAGATCTAATAATGCTCTTCTTGGATCAATTACTATTGATAATGGAAAGCTTAATTTTGATAAAAATGTATTTATGTATGATGTTAGAGTTTTAAATGAAGTTAGTACAATTAATGTTGTTGCAACTCCTGAGGATAGTAAAGCTAAGGTAGAAGTTGATAGTCCTAAGAGTTTAAAAGAGGGAGATAATAAAGTTGTTATTAAGGTAACTGCTGAGAATGGTGCTAATCAAGAATACAGTATAAATATTAAGAGATTAAAAGTTGGTGAGGTTCTTGGTGATAATCCTAATATAGCTAATATTATTATTACTGGTTATAATATTAATTTTAATCCTATGACTACTAGTTATAATTTAAAGCTTGATAATAAGACTAAGAGTTTAAGTATTAGTGTTGTTATGCAAGAAGAGGGTGCAACTTATCAAATAAATGGTAATAATGATTTAAAGAATGGAGATATTATTACTATTAATACTACTTCGATGGATGGAACACAAAATACTTATAAAATAATTATTGAAAAGAGTAATGCTCAAATGTTTATTCTTATTGGTGCAGGGGTATTACTTGTTGCTAGTATTAGTGCAATAATTGTTGTAATGGTTAAGAAAAGAAAGGGTACTCCTGGACTTAAGATGGAGAAACCTAAGAAGGATAAAACTAAGGATATAGAAATGGTTGATGCAATTAGTAATCAAGATAGTGTTTCTAGTGAAGTAGAAGAAATTAATAATAAGATTAATGAAATAAAAGAGGAAAAAGAGTTGTTAAAGGAACAAGAAAAAGATAAGGGTAAAGATAAAGAAAAAGTTAAAGATAAGAAGAGTGTGTTTGGTAAATATAGGGTTAATCCTAGTGATGGTCCGATGAGTTTTGATGAGTTGAAGGAGTTAGATCCTACTCAAAATGGAGTTAGTGCTTATGGTAATCATGGTCATAGTGAAGAGTATGAAAGAATAGAGATTACTGAGGATCAAACTAAGCAATGTCCTAAGTGTGGACATAGAATTAATTTTTCTGCTGCTGTGTGTCCTTATTGTGGAAAAGAGTTTCAATAAAAGTACTTGAAAAAGTGCTTTTTTTATTATATAATTTGTTTATATAATATGGGAGGTATTTATGGGGACTTCTAATAATGATAGATATAGTTTTTTATTTAAAGATGTAAAGGAGTATAATAAGTATTTGCTTACTTTAATAGGTTGTTCAATACTTGTTTTAACTGGTATTATTTCTTATACTGTTACTAATTCTTATGCTAAGTGGAATAGTAGTTATACTTCAAGTAATACTTTGAAGATTACCGCTACTAGAAAGAAATTAGTTGATGTTGTAAAGTCTAGAGTAGGTAAGGATGGAGTTATTAGTATTACTCAAGCAAAGACTGGACAAATTACATATGAATCAGTTGATTATAGGTATAGTGGTTCTAATGATTCTGTTAATAATTATATAGATTTTAATGATGAGACATGGAGAATAATTGGGGTATTTACTGTTGATGATGGAAATGGTGGTACTGAAGAGAGAGTTAAGATTATAAGAGAAAAACCACTTAATGTGTTAAAAGCATATGGTTATACTTATGGTAGATGGTATTATAATAGTAGTTCTTATTTATCTGATAGTTATTCATATTATTATTTAAATAATACTTATTATAATACAATAAATAGTAAGTATAGAAAGTTAATGGCTGATACTAATTATTATCTTGGTATAACTAGTAGTTATAGTAGTATAAATGCGTCAACTGCTTATACTGCAGAAAGAGCTAGTAAATCTACTTCATATAATCCACAATATCAAAGTGCTAAGGTTGGATTAATGTATGCAAGTGATTATGGATATGCTGCTGATAGTAGTTGCCATAGTACTGCTATATATAGTTATAATAGTAATTGTTATTCTAAGAACTGGTTATACAATAGTGTATATAATAGAACTGCTTATACATATACTGGTTCTTCTACTGCAAGTTATGAATTATTAATGACAGGTTATAGTGGTAGTTATGCAAATGCATTAAATGTTACAACTGGATCAAACTATAGAAGTAGTTATTCAAGTAGTTTTTTAGTTAGACCAACAGTGTATTTAAAGGCTAGTACTACTCTTGAAAGTGGTAATGGTACTAAAGATAATCATTATAAGGTGAAATTATTTGAAAGCTTAGATAAGAGTGGGGCTAATGAGCCATCTCTCACATCAAATATGATACCAGTATATTATGATGAAACAGATAGTGTATGGAAGAAAGCTGATGTTGATAATATTGATAAGTACAATAAGTGGTATGATTATGAAAATAAGATGTGGGCAAATGCAGTAACTGTTACAAGTGCAAATAGAGATACTTATTTAAAAGCAAGTGCAGGAACTACAATACCAATGAGTGATATAAATACAATGTGGGTATGGGTACCAAGATATACATATACTTATCTTAATACAAATACACCAGAAGAAATAAAGATTAAGTTTGAAAGTGGTACAAATAGTAGTGGTACAATAAAATGTACTGATGCAGTAACTGGAACATCAAGTACAAGTGAAACATGTACTGATACAACAAATGGGGGATTAAAAGCAGGAACAAGTACATATACTCATCCAGCATTCTGGTGGGATAAGAATGATAACAATGTAAGGGAAGAAGGAGAAGAACTAACAGGAATCTGGGTAGGAAAGTTTGAAGTATCAAGTGATACTACATGTACAGCTTCAAGTTTTGTAGCAGTAGGTTCAGGGTGTAACTTACAAACAATAAGACCACTTATAAAACCCAATGTAACATCATGGAGAGGAGCACAAGTAGGAACATTCTTTAATGGAATATATAATATGAGAGAAAGTGGAAACCAATATGGTTTTAGTACAACAGATGAAACACATATGATGAAGAATATGGAATGGGGAGCAGTGGCATACCTATCCCATAGTAAATATGGAATAAATAAAAATATAGCAATAAATAGTGCAAATACATTTACAACAGGATGTGGACCACAAAGTGAAGGATCTACATCAGAAGGTTCAACATGTAATGGATATACAACAGCATTAGGACAAAGTGCATCAACAACAGGAAACGTATACGGAGTATATGACATGAGTGGTGGAGCCTATGAATATATGATGGGTAATATGGTATATAGTAATGGACAACAAATGAGTGGATATTTAACATCAAATAGTTATAATTCGGCATTTACAGGATACTTGGGTGATGGTACATCATTTACAGGAACATATGCATTCCCAAGTAAGAGATATTATGATAAATATAGTTATGGAACAAGCAGGACAGAATATACAAGAGGAAAACTAGGAGATGCAACAAAAGAAATGGCTCCAGTTTCATCTAAGCAGACTTCATGGCATTCAGATCACGCCCTCTTTCCTGGCCGTTACGAACCTTGGTTTCTGCGCGGCGGGCACTGGTGCAAAGGTGCTGGCGCCGGCGCGTTCGCCTCCGACGGAGACCCCGGCGGTAATGGTGGCACTGGCTCCTCTGCTCGTGCCGTGCTTTCTGGCGCTCTGGATTGACGAAGCCCAGTTATAAAGAGTTCTAATAACTCTTTTTTTTCATATAATTCTTTAGGAGGTTTATTATATGATAAATAAGCAAGGGTTGTGGTTTTTAACTTTATTTAGTTTGGTATTAGTACTTAGTGTATATTATATAACAATGCCTAACGAAGTGTTTACTAATAGTATTATTGATAATGATACTTCTACTGATACTAAGTCTGTTAATAAGGAGGTTTCTGAGTCTAATTATTTAGCTACTTTAAAGATTGAGCTTGATGAGAAGAGAAATGAGTCTTTGAAGAAGTATGAGTCTATTTTGTCTGATAGTAGTGCTAGTACTAGTGATAAGAATGGTGCTTATGAGGGAATTAAGAATATTAATTCTACTAAGGCAATGGAGGAGGCTCTTGTTTCTAAGATTAAGAATGAACTTTCTCTTAATAGTTTTGTAGAGGTTGATTCTTCTAAAGTAGTGGTTGTTGTTGATAAGAAGGATCATGATGTAAAGCTTGCTAATAAGATTATGAATTTGGTTCAAGATGAGTTTAGTTCTTATGTTAGTGTTTCTGTAAAGTTTTCTAAGTAACGTTTTATAGATTTTTCTCATAAAATATATTGGATAATATAAAACCACCCAATCTGAAAGTGAGGGAATGCTTTTTGAGAAAATCTATACTTACAAAAAGGGAAAAAGAAGTGTTTGAATTATTGATTTTGAATAAGACTACTAAGGAAATTGCTAGTAAGCTTAATATTAGTGAAAAGACAGTAAGGAATCATATTTCCAATGCTATGCAGAAACTTGGGGTTAAAGGACGAGCTGCTGCAGTTGTAGAACTTTTGAAACTAAGGGAATTATCACTATAACATGTGCTAAATGCACATGTTTTTTCATATATTTAATTGGTGAGGTGTATGTTTTGGAAAAGGTCTATTAATAAGATATTTTTTACTACTTTGATTGTGTTTATTGCTTTTGTACTTTTTAGTTTTAGTAAGACTAGTGTTGATAAAGAGTCTTATTCTAATTCTTCTTATAAAGTTTCTTTATATACTATTAATGGTGATTCTTATGTTTCTATGACTAGTGTGTTTCTTGATGGGGATACTTTGGAGGAGAAGGTTTCTAATGTTATTGATATTATGATTATTGATAATAATAAGAATTCTTTGTTACCTAGTTATTTTAAGCCTATTTTACCTAGAGATACTAAGCTTATTTCTGTTAAGTTGGATGGTGATATTTTAAAGGTTGTTTTTTCTAAGGAGCTTCTTAATATTAGTAGTGAACAGTCTGATGCTATGATTGAGTCTTTGCTTTATACTTTGCTTGGTTTTGATGAGGTTGTTGGTGTTGAGATATATGTTGAGGATTCGTTACTTAAATATGTTCCTAATACTAACAAGAAATTGCCTACTGTTTTGTATGATGATTATGGTATAAATAAGAGTTATTCTCTTAGTAGTAATATGGATATTAAGAGGGTTAATCTTTATTACTATACTAAGAATAATGATGATTATTATTTGATTCCTGTTACTAAGTATGTTAATGATAAGAGGGAAAAGCTTGAGATAATAGTGGAGGAGTTATCTAGTTTTTTGTATCACGATAATTTGATTTCTATGCTTAGTGATAGTGTTAAGTTAGTTTCTTATGATATAGATAATGATGTTATTAGTCTTGATTTTACTGATTCTTTTGATTCTTTGGATAATGTTTCTGATACTGTTGTTAAGCCTCTTTTATGTTCTTTGTTTTCTAATTATTCTGTTTCTAAGGTTAAAATAAGTGTTGATGGTGTTAAAATTTTAGAAAAAGATAAAAAAGATATTGATATTTATTAAGTTTTGTTGTATAATTAAATAGCATTTATGAAATGCAGATGGATGTCCTGGTAGCTCAGCTGGATAGAGCATCGGCCTTCTAAGCCGGCGGTCAGGGGTTCGAATCCCTTCCAGGACGCCATTATCGGAGAGTGGCTCAACTTGGTAGAGCACTTGGTTTGGGACCAAGGGGTTGCAGGTTCAAATCCTGTCTCTCCGACCATT
>CAKOJO010000009.1 GCA_934090595.1 uncultured Bacilli bacterium
GGCGGAATTGGCAGACGCACTAGACTTAGGATCTAGCGGAGTGATCCATGGGGGTTCAAGTCCCTTTACCCGCACCATATGAGTATTACTAACTAGAAATAGTTAGTTTTTTTGTTGTCTTGTATGTTTTTCTTTACTTTTTATTGTTTTTATTATATAATATTTACATCTTAGGGGATGATGGTATGTCGACAATAAAGAAAATGATTATAAATAGAAATGATTTAGAATTTATATATGCTGAAAAACAAAAAGATATGATGGGTAATATTAATTACTTAGTATATCATCAAAATACTAAACCATTTGTATACTCAGAAGAAACATTCCATAGTATTTATGGAGAAGATAAGAAGTATCCTTTAATTACTTTTATTTCTTCAGTGGAAGATAGACTTTTAGAGCTTGATATTAATAATGATAAGAAACTATCATACATTCTTAAAGGATTCTTTGAAGTAAGTAAAAAGATTAATGGTAAAAATTATGCTAATCCATCATTATGGGGTTATAAAAGTACTTTTATTACTGCGCTTGGATTATTCAACACATTAATAACAGTGGAAAATAATAAACAGTATCTTTCAAATACTCATGATTATGAGGAAGAGTATCAAAGGTTAATGAAAAAAGAAATTAAGCAAGAAAATTAAAATCTTGCTTTATATTTTATAAAAAATATTGTAATATATATTTAAGGAGTGATAAAAATGATAACCAAACCAAAAGGAACATATGATTTATATGGAAAAAAAGGAAAAGAAACAGTAGCACTAAGAAACTTTATTGAAGAATTAATGGATAAGTTTAACTATGAATATATTAAAACACCACTTTTTGAATCTTCAGAACTTTTTCATAGAGGAGTTGGTGACACTACTGATATAGTAACAAAAGAAACATATGACTTTGTTGATCGTGGAGATCGTAATATGACGCTTCGTCCAGAAGGAACAGCAGGAGTTATAAGAAGCTATATTGAAAATAAGATGTCAAATGATGCAAGCATACCTAAAAAGTTTTGGTACTTTGGACCAATGTATCGTTATGAAAGACCTCAATCAGGAAGATATAGAGAATTCCAACAATTTGGTATTGAAGCACTAGGTAGTAATGATCCAATGCTAGATGCTGAAGTAATTAGTGTGGCAGTTACATTATTTAATATGCTAGGACTTCAAGGAATAAAAGTAAATATTAATACATTAGGAGACAATGAATCACGTGAACTTTATCGTAATGCTTTACTTGATTATTTAAAACCTCACATTGATGGGTTATGTGATGATTGTAAGAAAAGATATGAAAAGAATCCTCTTAGAATACTTGATTGTAAAGTAGATGGGGATAATGAAGTATTAAAAAATGTACCTAAAACTATTGATTATTTAAATGAATCTAGTAAGCAACATTTTGATAAAGTATTAAAATATCTTGATGCTTTAGAAATAGAATATAATATTGATACAAGCATAGTAAGAGGACTTGATTATTATACTCATACTGTATTTGAAATAGAAGCTTCTGTTGAAGGATTTGGTAGTCAAAATGTTATGTGTGGTGGAGGAAGATATGACAATTTAGTTAAAACACTTGGAGGACCAGATACACCAGGAGTAGGTTTTGCTATTGGAATAGAACGTTTACTTACTGCTCTTGAATTTGAAGAAATATCATTAACAGATGATGACTCTATTGATTGTTATATTATGCCTATGGGTGATGAACAAAAAGAATTCTCATTTGCATTGCTTAGTGCTCTTAGAATACTTGGTATAAAATCTGATATTGATTACTTAAATCGTAGTATTAAATCTAACTTTAAACAAGCTGAAAGATTAAATGCTAAGTTTGCTATTATAATTGGGGAAAAAGAATTGGAAGAAGACTATTTAACTGTTAGAAATATGCAAACTAAAGAAGAAGAACAAGTCGCTAATGAGATGATAATAACTTATTTATTTGATTCTTTAATGGATAATGAAGATTTATGTAACTGTGGATGTTCTCATGATCATGAATGCGACTGTGATGATTGCGATTGTGATAAATAATGGATGTAAAAGATATTGAAAGAAGCATAATAAAAAAATATAAAAGTAAAATATTTGGAAGATTCTTACATGGAGTAAAAGAGTTTGAAATGGTGGCAGATGGTGATAAAATTGCTGTTTGTATATCCGGAGGAAAAGACTCTTTTCTTCTTGCAAAATGTATGCAAGAATTAAAAAGACATAGTAAATATAACTTTGATTTAGAGTTTATTGTAATGGATCCTGGTTATGAAAAGAAAAATCTTGATTTAATTAAAGAAAACTTAAAAAAATTAGAAATTGATGCCACTATATATGATAGTAATATTTTTAATGAGATAAAAGATTCTACATCTATGTGTTATTTATGTGCTAGAAAAAGAAGAGGTTTTTTATATGCAAAAGCTAAAGAATTAGGATGCAATAAAATTGCACTTGGACATCACTTTGATGATGCTATTGAAACTATTTTACTTAATATAATTTATGCTGGTGAATATAAGGCAATGATGCCTAAACTAAAGAGTACTAATTTTTCTGATATGGAACTTATTAGACCACTTTATTACGTCAAAGAAAGTGATATTATATCATGGAAAAATTATTGTGAATTATCATTTCTAGATTGTGCATGTACAGTAACTAAAAAACATGTTGGAAAAAGACGTGAAATAAAAGAATTAATAAGTAACTTAAGAAAAATTGATAAGAATGTAGATATACATATTTTAAGAAGTAGTTCTAATGTTAACTTAGATGCTATTTTAGGATATAAAACCAAAGATAAAAAAGTTTCATTCATGGATGAGTATTAACTTTACACAACAGTGTAAAGTTTTTTCTATGTTATTTACTTCCTATCATTAATATGATATATTAATATTACCAGAGGATACAGAATTGTAAAAACCGTACAAGCAACGATAAGGGAGTCAAAATATTATTCGGTGTTGAATATTTATCATTGATAAAGATCCTAAAGAATAATCTATGATACCCACCTGTAAATAAACAGGTTTTTCGTCTAGTGTAACCCTGGTTTTTTTGTGTTTATTATTTACTTTATTCATTTTTTTATATATAATTATACGTGGAGGAAGTTTTATGAAAAATCGTAGTGAATTAAGGGAAATTATTATTAAAGTTTTATATCAAATCTATATTTATGAAAATGGTAATATTTCATATGATATAGATAGTTTAATTAAAGAACAACTCGAAGAATCGAATGATTTTGTAAATGATACTGTTAAAGGAATAATATCTAAAAATGATGAATTAATAAGTCTTGCTAATAAATATTTAAAAGATTGGACTATTGATAGATTAGGTAAAGTAGATAAAGCTATTATATGCCTTGGTATATATGAACTTATGTATACAGATACTCCAAATATTGTTTGTATTAATGAAGCAGTAGAACTTGCTAAGAAGTATTCTGATGATAAAGTTATAAAGATGATTAATGGTGTTTTAGATAGTGTTCTTCATGGAGAAATAGAAAATGAATGATAAGTATTTAACTGTTACTCAAATTAATAAATATATTAAATATAAGATGGATAATGATTCTAATTTAAATGTTGTTTATTTAAAGGGTGAAATATCTAATTTCAAGAATCATTCATCCGGACATTTATATTTTACTATTAAAGATGAGTCTTCAAGAATACTTGCTGTTATGTTTAGAGGTAATGCCTCAAAAATTAATTTTAAGCCTGTTGATGGTTCAAAAGTTTTAGTGGTCGGTAGAATTAGTTGCTACGAAGCAAGTGGTAATTATCAAATCTATGTTGAAGAAATGCTTGAAGATGGAGTGGGTAATCTTTATTTAGAATTTGAGCGTCTAAAGAAAAAGCTAGGAGACAAAGGTTATTTTGACGATATGTATAAAAAACCTATACCTAAGTTTCCTAGAAGAATTGGTATTATTACTGCTCCGACTGGTGCAGCAATTAGAGATATAATTACTACGATTAATCGTAGATATAAATTAGTAGAACTTTATATATTCCCATCATTAGTACAAGGTGAAAATGCTAAAGATGATATAGTTAGAAACTTAGAACGTGCCAATAATTATGACTTAGATCTTATTATTTTAGGACGTGGTGGAGGATCAATCGAAGACTTATGGGCATTTAATGAAGAAGTAGTGGCAGATGCGATATTTAAAAGCAATACCCCGATCATTAGTGCAGTTGGTCATGAAATAGATTTTACTATTAGTGACTTTGTTAGTGATTTAAGGGCTCCGACTCCAACTGCAGCAGCAGAGTTATCTGTTCCTAATACAATAGATTTAATTAATTATATAAAACAATTGGAAATTAGAGCTAGTAAATCTATGGAAAATATTATTGATACAAAAAAGAGTAGACTTAATAGTCTTATTAATTCTTATGTATTAAAGAATCCTAAGAATATGTATGAAATTAAATCTCAAAAACTAGATAATTTAGTAGATAAATTAAATATTTATATAAAAAGAAATCTTAATGATAAGAATAATAAATTTATAAATATATTAAATAAATTAGATGCATTAAATCCTATTAATACTATTAAAAGAGGTTATTCTATTACTAAGAGTAAAGATAAAGTTATTACTAGTATAAATAGTGTAGGTGAAAATGATATAATTACTACTGACTTAGTAGATGGTGTTATTACATCTAAAGTAGTAAGAGTGGAGGAAAGTATATGAAAGAATTAAGTTTTGAAGAAAAGTTAGAAAAATTAGAAACTATTGTTAAAGAATTAGAAAGTGGAGGAGTTCCACTTAATGATGCTATTGCTAAGTTTAATGAAGCAATGCTACTTGCTAATGATTGCAATAAGATATTAGAAAGTGCTAATGAGACGATAAATAAAGTAGTCAATAATGACACAATTGAAGATTTTAAAGTCGAAGAATAGCTTATTAGGTGATTTTTATGAAACAAACAATTTTGAATTTAATTAAGTTTTTAGTTTTTATGGCAGTATTCGTTCTATTACTATGGTTTACTTCCAATATATTTATACCGAATTGGAAAATTGATAAACAAGAAGGGCAAACTTATATAACTAAAGGTTTTTATAGTGAAAATAAAAATACATTAGATGTTTTATTCGTGGGTTCTAGTAACATGTATAGAGGTATTGCCCCGATGACACTATATGATAAATATGGCATTACTTCATATACTTTTGGAAACGCATCTGCTCGTGCATGGAATATTTATTATTCATTAAGTAGTGCTTTAGAATATCAAAAACCTGAAGTAGTGTTTATTGATTGTGCTACATTATTATATCAAGATGTTGAAAATGAGGGCAATAGAAGAAAATCTCTTGATAATATGCCATTTAGTTATTCAAAGATAAAAGCTCTTAGTGATAAAGAAATGGTCTCAGATGAATTTGAGGTATTATCATATATATTCCCAATTTTCAGATATCACGATAGATGGAAAAATTTAAATTATGGGGATTTTGATAAGCTAACCAAAGAATATAAGTTTATGACTAGGGGATATGTATATGCAGATCGTTGGAAAAACTTTACTGATTCTGCATCTGGATACATGAATCAAACTAAAAATAAAAAAGGCATAAATGAAAAAACATTAAAATATTTATATAAGATTGAAGATTTAGCAAAAGAATATGACTTTGATATTGTGTATGTTGGTATAATTGATTCGAAGAAGTGGAATCACGAAAATAGTTCATATGTATCTGAATATGCATCAAGTGTAAATAGACCATTTATTGACTTTAATACTATAAATATAGGATATGATTGGTCTACTGATTCAATTGATGGAGTTCATTCAAATATATTTGGTGCTAATAAAATGACAAATTATATTGGTGAGTATCTAAATAATAATTATAAACTAACTAATCACAAAAATGATCCTAAATATTCTAGATGGGATAGCGATCTAATTGATTATAACTTTAGAATCAAAAAATCATATTTAAAATTAGAAAATGCTAAAAAGAAACAAAATGATAAAGTAAATGTATTAGATAAAAATAAAACATTAAAAAAAGAAATTATAAATAAATAAGTAAGCTTTAAAAAACTTACTTATTTTTCTTTGTAATTTATAATTTCTTTTATTAATTCTATTGTACTATTACAGCATCCATTCTTAGGAATAGTAACATTTTTATTTATAAACTCTTTAAACTTTTTAAAATCAAAGTTATTATTTTCTATAGCATTTATAATAGTTTTTGGATTCTTTGTAAATATAGTCGGAGTATCATGTTCTATGTCATAGTTAATCTCTCTTTTTGTCTTATATAAATCCCAATCATAAGCATAAATGTATACAGGAAGATTAAGTAATCCTGCTTCATATATTATACTAGAATAGTCTGATATTACATAATCTGCAACAAAAAGGGCATCGAAAGTACTATTAAAATCTTTTATTACTCTTTTGTCATCAAACTTTTCTTTACTTAATGGATGTGGTTGATAAAGTAGGTTATACTTAGAAAAGTCAATGCAATCTATTAAGTCATAGACATGTTTATTATTATTTTCTTCTTTTCTAAAAGTACTACAATATAAAATATTTTTCTTATCTTTTAATTCTGGTATTTTTTTATATAATTCTTCACGTTTTTTGTTTTTATATTCTTTATCAATCAATAAATCAACTCTAGGAAGAGGTATTTCTTTAATTATATCCTTACTAATATTAAATCCTTCGATGAAGTCTTTAACATAATTCATCGAAGATATTAAAACATAGTCATAGTTTTTATGCATTTTCATAACTTGTGCTATTTCTTTTTTTGTGCCTTCTTTTTTATCAATCATTGCATAACCAAACTTTTTCATAGAACCAACTGCATGCCATATTTGAATTACTTTTAAGCTTTTTTTATGTTTTAAAACACTTATAGCAATACAATAAGAATCTAAAATGACTACTTTTGATGTTGCAATATGATACATTTGTCTAAACATATGAAATATATAACTTAGTTTATTCTCTAACTTTTTACAAAGTATTACAGTTTTGTAATCACCCATTTCTTCATTTATTTTATCAGATAAGACTTTGTAATCCAATGTTATAGAATTACTTTGTCTACTTATAAAAGTTATCTTATTTTGTGTTTTAAATAACTTGAAGAAAGAATAAATTACGTTTAAAAAGAATATTCCAATCTTTATTATAAATATTTTTATTTTCATAGGTCATTAACATCCTTATGTAATATAATATAATCAATTGCTTTATCACTTGCTAATTGATCATTTGATACGCACTTATCAATTAAGAAGTTTTTAATTTCAAAGTTATTATTATTTGCTTTTTCTAATTCATTTAATAATTCATCAAATGTTTCACAAATTGGTCCAGGTGCAACTTTCTTAACAGGTCTATGAACTCCTCTTGTAGCAGAGTATGTTGCTAAATCATATGTATAGAAAATAACAGGTCTTTTAAGAAGTAAGAAATCATAGAAACAAGACGAATAATCAGTTACTAATATATCTGTTATATAAAAAGTATCATTAAGACTATAATTAGATATATCAAATATATATTTTTTATTTTCTTCAGTTAAAGGTAACTCTTCAGTTAAAAAATGATGTCTAGAAAATAGTATTATTGCATTATTTTTCTTACAGAAATCAGACAATCTATCAAAGTCTAGTTTTGAATAATCATAATAAGCATTATATTGATTGCTACCTCTGTAAGTTGGAGCAAAGTTTATAATTTTTTTGCCCTTAAATTCAGGATGATCACTATATAATTTTTCTTTTGCTTTATCTTGAACATCTTTATCTAGGAAATGTTCAAGTCTAGGCATTCCGGTTGCAAGAAGTGATTCTTTTTCAATACCCCAAACTTCAGAATATATTTCTTTTAAATTATTATTTCCTACTAATCCATATGTGTATTTTCTGTGACAAGATTCAACTGGGTGAGGGGAACCATCTATTCCAAATCTTCCAAAGCCCACTAGCTTAAATCCAAACCCAGCATGCCATACTTGAGTAAGAGTAGTTTTTTTATTTAAGTTTAAAAACGAGAACACTGGTACATAATCATCCACAAATATGTAATCTTGTTTTGCAATCTTTGTAATTGTGACAAGCCAAGAGAATGGATTTTGCATCTTAGATTTAAATATATTTCTAAAACTATAACTTATTTTATATTCTTTATCTAATCCTCTTTCTTTCATTCTTGTATCAATTGCTTTTAAGTTGTCCATTATACATTCTCTATTTTCAGACATAAACAATATTCTTTTACCATTTTTTGGTAATATTCTTGATATAACTTGGTAATAAGCATTAAGTAATTTTTTTGCTACTCTTATTGATATTTTATGAATAAAACTTTTAAGAGACCTAGCATTTCTAACTTCAGACCATTGTCTTTTATAAGGATTAAAGTTTTTCCTATAATATAAAGAATGCATAGATAAAGAATATGACTCAATCATATTTTCTTGATCAATTTTTTTACATATATTAAAAAATAATACATAAGCATAAAATTTTCCAGTATATGGGAATGCCTTAGAAAATTCTTCAATATGAAATAATATATCATCAGATATTTTAGGAACATTATCTAGATCGTTATCATATATAAAAGTCCATTTTCCTCGATCTAAAAGTTGTCTTCCTTCCGCAATTGTTATGTTTATTTTTGATCTATATTTATTATTTTCTAACTTTTTTGTTTCCAAAATATGTTGCTTTTTAATTTCTAACTCTTCAGTTGTTTTATTTCTTCTGGTTTGTACAATTGATAGTTCAACATCTTTGTTACTTTCAAACTCTATAAATAAATACGTTCTTCTCCAGAATATATTTGTTATTGTTACTTCATTCATTTTCATTACCTCTTTCTTTAATTGTATATAAATAATTATAGAGTAAATAAGTCAAAAGTTCAACATTTATAGGTAAAAAGGTGTCAAAACACCCTTAAAATGTTGCAATAGCAATGGTTTAGTGCTAGAATGTAAGTGTATGGAGGTAATATGAACACAATAATATTAACAATGGGTGGCAGTGGAACACGCTTTGGAGCAGATATTCCAAAACAATTCACATTAATTGATGATGTTCCAATATTTGCTTACCTATTAAAGAAAATTAATGATAGTAACATTATTGATAAAATTGTTATTGTTACAAATGGTGACTTTGTTGACTACACAAAAGAATGGGTAGAAAAGATTAATGCTAATAAAGTTTACAACGTAGTAGTGGGAGGTTCTTCACGTTCCGAATCAGTATTTAATGGTTTAAAATGTGTAAAAGAATATGCAAACGATAATGATATTGTTTTAATTCATGATGCAACGCATCCATATTTTGATTATGAAGGTACTGAAAAAGTAGTTGAAGCAATTGACCTTTATGAAGCAGCATCACTTGTTTCCTGTGAATATGATACAGTATATCTACAGGACGAACATACCAATTTTATAGAAAGTGAAATACCTAAAAAGAAAGTAGTAGTAGGTGCTTCACCAGAAGGATTTAAATTTGGCAAAATATATGAAATATATGCTAATACACCTTATGAAGAGTTGGAATATATGTCTTCAGCAGGAGTACTTGCTATAGAAAATAATATGAAATTAAAAGCAATACCTACAAGTATATTAAATATTAAAATTACATATCCTGAAGATATGAAATTATTTTTAGAATTATTTGGTACATATTTCTTTAAAGAAGAACAAAAAAATATAAAAAAATTAATTAAGAAGGAAGGTAATTAAAATGAAAAATCCATTATTGGAAATGATTGAAAAAAGAAAATGTAATATTAATAGTGCTATACCATCATATTGTAGTGCAAACAAATTTGTAATTGAAGCAATTCTTGAACAAGGAAAAAGATTTGAAGATCCAGTTTTAATTGAATCTACTAGTAACCAAGTTAATCAATTTGGTGGTTATTTAGGAATGGTTCCTGCCGAATTTAAAGATTTTGTATATGAAATTGCCGACAAAATTGGTTTTGATAAAAATAAAATTATCTTAGGAGGAGATCACTTAGGACCTCAACCATGGCAAGATTTAAATGAGGAAGAAGCGATGAAAAATTCAATAGAACTAGTAAGACAATGCGTTTTAGCAGGATATACTAAAATTCATTTAGATACTAGTATGAGAGTAGCAGACGATGATAAAAATGTTCGTTTAAGCGATGAAATAATTGCTAAAAGAGGAGCATTGATGCTAAAAGCTGCTGAAGAAGCATATGAAGAACTATTAAAAGAAAATAAAGATGCAGTGCATCCAGTATACGTAATTGGTAGTGAAGTTCCAATCCCAGGTGGAATTCAAAACGACTCAGAAGGCTTAGAAGTAACTTCTCCTCATGATTTTAAATCCACTGTTGATACTTATAAAAAAGTATTCGAAGAAATGGGTCTTGGAAAAGAATGGGAAAATGTAATCGCGGTAGTAGTACAACCAGGTGTTGAATTTGGTGATGATGAAATAGATCATTACGATAGATTAGCAGCTAGATACTTAGTTGCAGAATTAAAAAATTATCCTAACTTAGTATTCGAAGGTCATTCTACTGATTATCAAACACCAGATAAGTTAAAAGAAATGGCTGAAGATGGAATAGCTATCTTAAAAGTTGGACCAGCTCTTACTTTTGCACTTCGTGAAGCATTATTTGCACTTAGTATGATTGAAAAAGAATTGATAAAAGATGAAAGTAAAAGAGCTAATTTTATTGAAGTATTAGACAAAGAAATGGTAGATAATCCTAAAGATTGGATTAAATACTACAAAGGTACAGAAGATGAAATTAAAATAGCTAGGAAATATAGTTTTTCTGATAGATGTAGGTATTATTTCAGTAGACCTAACGTAGTAAATGCTATTGAAAAGTTATTTGAAAACTTAGAAGGAGTAAAAATACCATTATCAATGATTCATCAATATCTACCTATACAATACATTAAAATACGTGATGGTAGATTAGAAAATAATCCTAGAGCATTAGTAAAAGATAATATTGTATTACTTGTAGAAGATTATAATTATGCAACTAAACATAATTATATGATTAGCAGTATCTTTGTAAAATAGGAGGTTTTATGAAAGCAGCAGTATTACACGGTAAAGATGATATAAGATATGAAGAAGTAGAAGATTTAAAAGTAGAAAAAGATAAAGTTAAAGTAAATGTTAAAGCATGTGGAATTTGTCGTTCAGATGTTCCACGTGTTTTAAATGGTACTGCTCATTATTTTCCTATAATACTAGGTCATGAATTCTCTGGAGTAGTTACTGAAATAGGCGAAGGAGTTACTGATTTAGAGGTAGGAGATCATGTGGCTGGTGTACCTTTAATACCATGCTTTAAATGTGATGATTGCTTAAATGGTAATTATTCATTATGTAAACATTATAGTTTTATTGGTTCAAGAGAACCAGGTGCTTATGCTGAATATATAGTGGTGCCAAAAGAAAACTTGGTTAAAATAGATAAAAGTATTTCTTTTGAACAAGGTGCATTATTTGAACCATCTACAGTAGCATTACATGCTTATAAACTAGTTAATTTTAACAAAGAAAAGGCAAAAAATGTTGCAATATTAGGATTTGGAACAATTGGATCATTTGCTTTGCAATGGGCAAGAATACTTGGCGCTAAAAACATAGTAGTTTTTGGAATAGATGATGAAAGATTAAAACTAGCTTTAGAACTTGGAGCGACTTTTGTTGTTAATACCACAAAAGAAAACTTTTTAGAAGAAGCAATGAAATTAACCGATAATAAAGGATATGATTATGTTTTTGAAACAGCAGGAGTAACTGATACAATGAAATATAGTTTTCACTTAGCAAGTAATAAAGCTGATATATGTTTTATAGGAACTCCTACTAAAGATATTACATTCACCTGGAAAGAATGGGAACTAATGAATAGAAAAGAATTTAATTTAACTGGTTCATGGATGAGTTATTCATCACCATTTCCTGGTGATGAATGGACTATGACTGCTTCTTGCTTCGCAGATGGTAGTTTAAAATATGATCCAAGCATTTTATATAAAATATTACCTTTAAAACAAGCAAAAGAAGCATTTGAACTTTTTAAAACTCCTGGTCAAGTTGAAGGAAGAATAGTTTTTAAAACTGAAGAATAAAATGAAAAAACTAAGTAAATTATATGAATTAGAAAAAGAAGACAATACTACTAGAGTATACTTCTTTGATAATTTAAAATATGTACTTATTCTATTAGTTATATTAGGGCATTTGTTTGAGATTTATTATGATAAGTCGCATGTTATGAAGGCTGGATTTAATTTTATTTATCTCTTTCATATGCCTCTTTTTATTTGGATAAGTGGATATTTCTCTAAAAAGTTCAAACCAGAAAAAATATTAAATTTCTTTTTACTTTGCTTTTTATCATTATTTTTAATAAGAATTCTAGAATCATTAGTTTTAAATAAACCATTTAATTATAATTTCTTATCGTTTCAATCAGCTTCATGGTATTTATTTGCATTAGCTCTTTATAATATTTCATTGCCTATTATTAAAAACTTTAAAAAACAATATGTAATAACATTCTCAGTACTATTTGCACTTTATGTAGGATATGTTGTTAGTGTTAAAGATTTATTTATAGCTTCAAGAACAATAGTATTTTATCCATTCTTTCTATTAGGATATTATTCAACAATTGAAGATGTCAAAAAACTAGTCAAACCAAAATATTTTTTAGTTAGTTTACTTGGAGTAATCACTATTTTCTTATTGTTTTATTTCTTTAAAGATTTATATGCATTAAGAGGATTATTTACTGGTAGAAATAGTTATAAAACAGTGTTTGGTGATTACTATATATACGGAGGATTTATTCGTCTTATATATTATATAGTATCTTTAATTACAATGATTATGATTATGAATATAGTACCTAAATGTAAAATGCTTTTGTCAAAATATGGCGCTAGAACACTACAGATATATATTCTTCAGATGTTTGTTTTATTCTTTATAAAAAACACTAGTATAAAAACTTATTTAGAAACATTAGGAATCTTTTTACCTATTTGTTTATTAATTCTTGCTTTTTTCTTATCAATATTATTAGGAAACAATATTTTCAGCAAACCATTTAATTATATATCTTCTTTAAAATGGAAATTTCTAAAAGTAGAGGATAATCAGTAGTATATTTATTGAAAAATATATGATATAATTATCTCAGGAGGACTTGATCATATGATTGAAATATTAAAAGAACACATTGCATACAGAAGTCAAATAATAAAACTTGCATGGTTCGATGTAGTAAAAACTTATAAAGGAACAGTATTTGGTTGGATATGGATGTTTATAAAACCTCTTATTACTATTTTTGTATATTGGTTCGCATTCACATATGGATTAAAAAGTGGGAAAAGTGTTAATGGTTTTCCATACATAATATGGCTAATATCTGGTATTATTCCATGGTTTTTCATGAGCGATATTTTATCTGTAGGAATAAATTGTTTAAAAAAGAATTCGTATTTAGTAAATAAAATAAAGTTTCCACTTTCAGTTATTCCAACATTTGATACTATATCAAAGTTTATTACTCATATCGTATTAATGGGACTATTTACAATAATCTATGCCTTTGGATTTGGAATAGATATTTATTTCTTACAATTTCCAATTATAATAATATTATTTTTCTTATATTGGAACATCTTCTCTTTGGGTGCATCGTTTTTATCTGCTATTTCAAGAGACTTCTACAATTTAGTTAAATCATTTACAACCGCAATATTTTGGCTGAGTGGGATAATGTGGCCAATTTCTAATATAAATAATCCAATAATTAACACAATATTACTTATAAACCCTGTTACTTTTTTTGCTCAATGCTATAGAAAAGTATTTGTCTATAAAGAATGGATATGGACTGATTCTAAAACATTACTAATATTCGTATTGGTGTTTATATTTACACTATTATTCTCAAAATTTGTGTACTTTAAAACTAAAGATGAGGTAGGTGATGTCATATAGAAACTAACAATAATTCTGTCGTATTCAATAACGTTGTAAAAGAATACAGACTATACAAAAATGATAAAATGAGATTTCTTAGTATATTTTGTAATGTTCCATTTAAGAAAAAAGTTGCGACTGATCATGTTTCATTTACTATAAAAAGAGGACAAACAGTTGCTTTGATTGGTTCAAACGGAAGTGGTAAGAGTACAATACTAAAAATGATTACAGGAGTTAGTAAACCCACGTCCGGAACAATAGAAGTAAATGGAAGAATTAATGCCTTATTGGAACTTACTGCAGGCTTTAATCAAGAATGTACAGGAAGAGAAAATATTTATATAAAATGTAGTATACTAAATATGCAACCTGAAGAAATAAGAGCTATAGAGCAAGACATAATTGACTTTGCAGATATTGGTGACTATCTAGATCAACCAGTAAAAATGTATTCAAGTGGTATGAAAGCAAGACTTGGTTTTGCAATTTCTGTTCATATAATTCCTGACATCTTAATAGTGGACGAAGTTCTTAGTGTTGGGGATAAAGAATTTAAAAATAAATGCTTATCTAAAGTTAAAGAACTAATATTCAATGATAATATAACTGTCCTTTTTGTAACTCATTCGATGCAAATGGCAAGAGAATTCTGTACAAGAGGAATAGTATTAAAAAAAGGAAAACTATTATTTGATGGAGATATAGATGACGCAATTAAGTATTATGAAACTAAATATTAGTTTAACTTTAATTAGTTTTAGTATTTTATAGTATATTTGTTTTGTGATATAATAATTCTAAATGGAGGTTTTTATGAAAAAGACAATTATTGATTATTTAAAGTTGAATGTAGAAAAAAATCAAAATAAAATGGCTTTTGTAGACTCAAAAAGAAGTATTGATTTTAATGATTTATATAATGAATCAAGAAAAATTGCTAGTAGTTTACTTGTGGAAAAGAATAAACCTATTCCTATTTTTATTGATAAAGAAGTATCGTGTATATCTGTAATGATGGGTATAGTCCAAAGTGGTAATTTTTATACTATACTTGATACTTTAATGCCTATTAATCGTGTGGATGCAATACTTGAAGTATTAGATGCAAAATATTTAATAACTACTAGAAAGTATGAAGATAAGGTTAAGGATTTTAGTTTTAATGGTACTGTATTATTTTATGAAGATCTTATAAATAATGATATAGATTCTGATTATTTACTTATAAGAGAAAAACAAATAATAGATATTGATCCAATGTATATACTTTTTACTAGTGGATCAACTGGTATTCCAAAGGGAACAGTTTTATCTCATAAAGCAGTTTTATCTTATTTAAGCTGGTTTACTGAGGAATTTGAAATAAATGAAGAAACAGTATTTGGTAATCAAACTCCACTTTATTTTAGTATGTCTGTTTCAGATGTTTTATCTACTATTTTTTCTGGGGCAACACTATATTTAATACCAAAAACATGTTTTTCATTTCCTATTAAATTAGTAGATTATATTAATGAAAATAAAATTAATACTATATATTGGGTTCCTTCTGCTTTAGGAATTGTATCCAATTTTAAAGTATTTGATGTAAAACAAATAACAACATTAAAAAAAGTATTATTTGCAGGAGAAGTAATGCCTACTAAAGTATTAAATTATTGGATGGATAACTTACCAAATGTTAAGTATTCGAATCTATATGGTCCTACTGAAACTACAGATATATGTACTTTTTATACAGTTGATAGAAAATTTGAATCTAATGAATCATTACCTATTGGTAAAAGTTGTAATAATTGTGATGTTATTATTATTAATGAAAACAATGGATTATGTGAAATAGATGAAATAGGGGAACTTTATGTTAGAGGTTCATTTTTAGCAAATGGTTATTATAAAAATAAAGAAAAAACAAATGAAGTGTTTATTCAAAATCCTATTAATGATAATTATCCTGAGATAGTTTATAAGACTGGTGATTTGGTTAAATATACAGAAACTAATGAGATTATGTATGTTGGAAGGAAAGATTATCAAATAAAACATATGGGTTATAGAATAGAACTTGGAGAAATAGAAACAAATATTAATTCTATTGATAAAATAAATGAATTAGCATGTATTTATGATGATGATAAATCATTGATTGTACTTTATTATTCAGGTTTTGTTAGTGAAAATGATATAGTAGAGTTTGCAAGAAAAAATCTATTAGCTTACATGCAACCAAATAAGATTATTAAACTAGATAGTTTACCACATAATGCAAATGGTAAAATAGATAGAAAAAAATTAAAAGAAATGTTAGGAGATTAAAAATTATGAAAGAATTATTAGAAATATTAAATGAAATTAAACCAGGAGTTGATTTCGAAAATGAAAAACATTTAATCGAAGATGGTATACTTGCTTCATTCGACATAGTATCTTTAGTCGCAGCACTTAATGAAGAGTTTGACATTGAAATATCTATAACAGATATAGTTCCAGAAAACTTTGAATCAGTTGATGCAATAATGAATTTAATTAAAAAATTAGAAGATTAATATTTATAGGTGGTTTATTAATATGAGTTTCGTTTCATTAGAATTTATAGGATTTGTACTTGCGACATTTATACTATATTATCTATTTCCTAGAAAGATAAGATGGATAATATTACTTGTATCAAGTTACATCTTCTACTTCTTATCTAGTAAAAGTCTTATAGTTTTCTTACTGTTATCAACCTTATCAATATATTTTGGAACATTATTAATTAGTAAAATAAATGATAAAGAAATAAACAAAGACTTAGATAAAGAAGAAAAGAAAAAAATAAAACTAAAGAGAAAAAAACAAAAAAAATTAGTATTATTATTAGTAATTCTAATTAATCTAGGAGTCCTTGCTGTATTAAAATACAATAACTTTTTCGGAGGAATTATTAATTCAATATTTAATACTAATATAGCGGTAAAATACTTTATACTGCCATTAGGTATTTCATATTATACATTACAAGCTTTAGGATACATTATCGATGTATATAACAATAAATATAAGCCTTCAAAAAATATATTCAAAGTTGCTTTATTCTTATCATTCTTTCCTCAAATGGTGGAAGGACCAATCGGAAGATTTAATACACTTGCAGATCAATTATATGAAGGACATAAATTTGACTATGATAGAACTATTAGTGCATTAGTTCTAATTGGATGGGGATTCTTTAAAAAACTGGTAATTGCAGATAGGGCAGGACTATATGTGAATAATGTTTTCGGAGGAAACTATTCAGGTTTCATAGTATTATTTGCAATTATACTATACACAATACAAATATATACTGAATTCTCAGGATGTATGGATATTGTGTGCGGTCTAGGAGAATTATTCGGTGTAAAACTTGATAAAAACTTTAGACAACCATTTTTTGCTAAATCAATTAATGAATTCTGGAGAAGATGGCACATTACACTTGGTACATGGCTAAGAGACTATATATTTTATCCAATATCTCTTTCAAAAGCTAATTTAAAACTTAGTAAATGGGCTAGGTCACTAAAATGGAAGCATTTAGGACAATTCATAATAATTGCTTTTCCACTATTCTTTGTTTGGTTCTGTAATGGATTATGGCACGGTCCTAGTTTAAAATACATAATATATGGATTATATTATTATGTGCTTATGATGCTTGGGGTACTATTTAGCCCATTATTAAAGAAAATAGTTGATATATTAAAAATAAAAACAGATGTGTTTAGCTATAGACTATTTCAAATGCTTCGTACTTTTGTAATCGTAGTCATTGGACTTACTATTTTTAGAGCAGATACACTTACTAAAGCATTTTGTTATTTAAAATCAATATTTGTAATAGGTAAACATCAAAGCATAACACAAATGAATCTAGGGTTAACTGTTCCAGATATTTTAGTTTTAATAGTTGCATGCATAATTTTATTTGTAGTAAGCTTTATGCAAGAAAAAGATATTGATATAAGAGAAAAAATAAAAAATGAAAACTTATTATTTAGATGGTTCATATATTTCTTTATAATATTTAGTATTATAATCTTTGGTATATATGGTCCTGGATATGATGCCTCTAGTTTCATATATGCATCATTCTAATGAAAATAGTAATTAAAAATATTGAAAAAATAAAAAACTTAAGGGACTATGAATATAGTCTCTTAAAAAATATTTTAAAAAAAGAATATAATATTGATGATTATACTATTACACATAATGAAAATGGAAAACCATATCTAAATAATATAAATGATATATACTTTAATATAAGTCACTCTGATAAATATTTGGTAATAGTAATAAGTAATAAAAAAATTGGAGTAGACATTGAAAAAATAAAAAAATATAATACTAAAATCAATGATATTTTAAATATAAAACCAAGAAATAATGAGGAATTTTTTGAATATTGGACCAAAAAAGAAGCCCTAATTAAATTGAAAGGACTTTCTTTAAAAGATATTAATGATATTGATGAAAACAATGTGAAATTCTATACAAAAAAATACAAAGGACACATTATAACAGTAGCGGAAGAAATATAAAAATATTTCTTTTTTTTATTTTATAGTGTATAATATTCAATGCAAGCGAGGGATAAAATGAAAAAAGAAAAAATACTTATTGTAGGATTAATGCTATTAATTCTTTGTGCTTTTATAATAAGCATAACTGATAAAAATAAAGTAAATAATAAACAAGATATTATAGTATTCTTGGGTGATTCACTCACTTATAATTATAAAACAGATGAATTTTTTGAAGAATATAAAACATTCAACAGTGGTATTTCTGGTAATAAAACAACAGATATACTAAATGATTTAGAAAATAGGGTATATAAATATAATCCTACAAAAGTATTCTTACTAATTGGAATAAATGATTTAAAAAATGGAACAAATAAAGATGAAGTTATAAATAATATAGAAATAATTATAAAACAAATAAAAGAAAACAAAAAAGATACTACTATTTATGTGGAATCAATATATCCAATTTCAAATGAAGAAGATATGAAAAACATTAAAAAAATTGTACCAAAAACTGACAATAACGAAATAAAAGAAACAAATAAAAAGCTAAATGAATTATGCAAAAGGTACAACATAACATATATCAATGTATATGATAAGTTATTAAATGATAAAGGATCACTAAAAAAAGACTATACAACAGATGGACTTCATTTAAATGATTTAGGATACTTTAAAGTTACCAAATTATTAGAAAAATATGTATCAGAAAAGGAAAGCTAAACACTTTCCTTTTTTACATATTCAGATTGACTACTAAAAAGAAGAGCTTGATAATATAATTTAAACTCTATTATATCACCAATATCATAGTCATCTTTACAATCTGTTATATCTGCGATTAAATGATCACTTGATGCACCAATTAATTTGATCCTATCATCAAGTGGTATTAATTTATCAAAATCTCCGATATCTTGCTTTCCAATTCCTAAAAGAACTTTAGTTCTAATACCAATATCAGTATAAGTAGGTCTATTACCAAAAGCATCAATAAATATTTCTCCGATTGGATAACTTGGTTTATCCTTTTTTTCTATTATTTCAGCTTTTAAAATAAATGCATCATTATTAAGACCGGTTTCAACATTCCATAGCTCTGGTAAGTCCATATTAAGTAATATTCCTTCACCAATTCTTAAATGATTTATCTTACTAGGTATTGTTTTATTATACACTAATGGTATACTACTTGTTGCACCACCAGATACTATTTCAAGTTCTCTATTTATTTTTTCTTCAATAGTATTTGCAATTTCTCCTAATTTAGTTAGATTATTAATATCAGGTTTAATTGAACCATAGCATCCTAAATTAGTACCAATTCCTGATAGAACTAAATTATTAAGATTGTTTTCAACATATAATGAAACATTTACTAATTCATCATAGTCAATATAACCTTCACGTAAATCACCAAGATCAGCCATAATAATTACTTTATGCTTTTTATTTTGTTTTTTAGCTTCTTCATTTAGTTTTTCAAGTACTTTAATTTCTGAATTAACAGAATAATCACAATACTTAATTATTTCTTCAATCTCAGATAACATAGGAATTCTAATCATCATCGTAGGTATAGAGCTATTAATTTCTTTTACTTTTTTTAATTGTTCAAATCTAGATGATGCAATTTGTTTAACATTTCCTTTTATAAAGCAATCAATTACATCATCCATACCGTTTGCACCTTTTATGACTCCCGCAACTGATATGTTAAAGTCACCACATCTATTTACTATACTAGATACATTGTTGGTTAACTTATTTTTGTTTAATTGTAATAATGGATATTTTTTCATCTATATTCCTCCTTTTTAAAAGGATAACATAAATAAATAAAAATTACCATATTTTTGATACTATAAATTATAGTATATAGTAAATAATAATAATGTAGTTTGTTTAAGGAGTTGATTTAAATGAATTTTAAAAATTTTAAAAACAAACTACTGCTTCTTTTATTACTCACTATAGTTAGTATACCAATTTCTATCAATGCTTATTCAAATAATGTAGTACTTGGCGGAGACAACATTGGTATAGAAATTAGATCAAAAGGTGTTTTAGTCGTAGGTTTCTACAATGTAGGAAAAAGTTCACCAGGTAAGAGTGCAGGACTTCAAAAAGGAGACGTCATAACGGGTGTAGATGACACTGTTATAAATAGTATAACTGATCTATCGGATGTTATGGATGCCTCTAAAAATGAGTTAAAGATTACTTATATACGTAATAATAAAGAGTATGAGACCACTATTAAGTTAGTAAAGGAAGAAGACATATATAAAACAGGGCTTTATATAAAAGATAAGATTATTGGTATAGGTACTCTTACATTTATTGATCCAGAATCTAAAATATTTGCGTCACTTGGACATGAAATAGTAGAATCTAGTACAGGATTAAAGTTTGAGATGAAAGATGGTTCAATATTTAAATCCGAAATAACCGGAGTAGAAAAGTCATCAAGAAACAATCCAGGTGAAAAGAATGCTACTTATCATGTTGAAGAAAAATATGGTACAATAACAAAAAATAAAATTAATGGTATATATGGTAAATACGAAAAAAGTATCGAAGGAAAGGATACCATTGAGGTTGCAAATAAAAATGAAGTAAAAACAGGAAAAGCATATTTTAGAACAGTACTTAAAAATAACGTAGTTGAAGAGTTTGAAATTAATATTTTAAAAGTTAATGATAACGATCCTACTAAAAACATATTATTTGAAGTAACAGATAAAAAATTAATTAGTAAAACAAATGGAATAGTACAAGGTATGAGTGGTTCTCCAATTATACAAAACAATAAAATAATCGGGGCAGTAACTCATGTACTTACTGATAATCCAAGAAGAGGATATGGTATATTTATTACAAATATGTTGGAGGAAGCAGATAGGCAGGGATAAGTCCCTGTTTTTTATATGCTTATCAGTATCTAATTGTCTAATATTAATAAGAAGGAGTATAATAAGCTTAAGTTATATGAAAAGTTACTTCTTGTTTTCAATAAAAATGATGAAGAACTTCTAAGTAATTTAAATGAGGGCGATAAGGAAGTAGAGTAATCTATTTCTTTTATTATGGATTTTTACAAAAAAACTTTTATTTTTCAATAATATATGGTATAATTAATTTACAACGAAGTGGGAATCTCCCACTTTTTGTTTCATTTTGGAGGTATTATGGAAAATATTAAGAAAGCATTAGAAACTCCACTTAAAGAGTTAAATATGTGGATTGATGATATTAAGTATTATAAAAAGACACTTTATATTACTTTAGATAGTGATGAAATTATTAATATTGATAGAATAGTTGAAGCAACAAAAGTAATTAATAAAGTACTTGATGAAAATGATTTTATTAAAGAAAAATATCTACTTGATGTATCATCAAAAGAAAAAGGAGGTAATTAAAATGAAAGGAGAAGAATTTTTAAGAGCAGTAAATCTATTAGAAAAAGAAAAACACATTGATCGCGATATTATATTCGAAGCAATGGAACTTGCATTACTTTCTGCTTATAAAAAGAACTTTGATTCTAAAACAAATGCAAAAGTAACAATTAATAGAGAAACTGGGGATATAAAAATATATTCTTACATCACAGTAGTTGAAGAAGTAGAAGATCCGGAAACAGAAATATCTTTAGAAGACGCTTTAAAAAGAGATAAAACTAAAGAAATTGGAGATACTTTTGATACAGAAGTAACACCAGATAACTTTGGTCGTGTTGCTGCCGCTACTGCAAAACAAGTAGTAGTACAAAAAATAAGAGAGGCAGAAAGAAATAGCTTAATCGAAGAGTTCGAAAGCAAACAAGGAGAACTAGTCTCAGGAATAGTATCACTTGAAGACGAGGGAAATTACTATATTGATCTTGGTAGAACTAATGGTATTCTTCCTAAAGCTGAATTAATCGGAGACGAAAAAATAGAAATGGGTTCTTCGGTTAAATGTTATGTTACTAAAGTAAATAGCAATCCTAAAGGAACAGTTATTTTGCTATCTAGAAAGCATTATAACTTTGTTAAGAGATTATTTGAACTTGAAATACCAGAACTTGCTGATGGCTCTGTTATGATTTATGCAGTTGCAAGAGATGCAGGTTCACGTAGTAAAGTAGCAGTATATTCTGAATATGCTAATATTGATCCAATTGGTTGCTGTATTGGAGAAAAAGGTTCTAGAATAGCTAGAATAATGAAAGAATTATCTGGAGAAAAACTTGATATAATAAGGTATTCAACAGATAAAGAAGAATTTATAAAAAATGCATTAAGTCCTGCGAAGAACTTATCAGTATTTATACTAGATCCTAAAAAACAAGAAGCTTTAGCAATCGCAGATGGAGATGATTTCTCACTTGCTCTTGGTAAAAAAGGACAAAATGTAAAACTTGCATCACGTCTTACTAAGTATAAAATAGATGTAAAAAATAGTGAACAAGTTAAGGAAATGGGCATAGTTTTAAAGTAGGTGAATAAGATGAAGGTAAAGAAAATACCAATGCGTACTTGCGTTATTACACAAGAAAAATATCCTAAAAAAGAACTAATAAGAGTAGTTAGAACACCAGATAAAGAAATTATAATTGATATAACTGGTAAAGCAAATGGAAGAGGAGCATACCTAAAAAAAGATATCGAGGTAATTAACCTAGCTAGAAAATCTAAGAAACTGGAAAGACACTTAGAAGCTACAATACCGGATACTATATATGATGAACTTATAAAAATCGTGGGGGAATAATTATGAAAAGAATTGAAAATTTAAAAATATACAATTATCCTTTAAAGAGTAAAAAATTAAAAACACATAAGTTTAGAAAAATACATGTGTTTGCTGATGTTAATGATAATACTTATAATTATAATAGGTATATTGAAAATATCGATTCTAATAACATAGAAAAAGTAATGAATTCTTATAGATATAATGAAGAAACAGTGTTATCTGTACTATCTAATAATGATTTAGAAGTTATAAATAAGTTTGATAATAAAAAGACTTTGAAAGAGTTTAAGGATAAAGTTAAATCACTTGAAGACTGCAAAGTATTTGCTCTTCCATCAAACAGTGATAGGTTTAGATTAGCGTATGAGTTTTCAAAAATAGAAAACTCTAAGAAAAAAAGAAGATAAATTTGCTATTAACCCATTAAAAATAAATAAATGAGGTGATAATATGATGAGTGTTTTAGAATATGCAACAGACGTAAATAAAACAGTTGAAGAAATATTAAAATTATGTAAAAAGTTAGATATTAATTGTAGTAATGAAGATGACATGTTATCTGAAGATGATATTATTCTTTTAGACAATGAAATATCTATTGATGAAGATATCGAAGAATTTGAAGAAATAATTGAAGAAGAAATTCTAGATGATGATGAATTAGAAAAAGATCTAAGAATAAATACTGTAGAAGACAAATCAGTAGTTAAAATGAAAAGGAAAGATACACCAATTAAAAAGGATGATAACTCTAAGTATCTTAAGGCTAAAAAGAATATTTATAAGCATAAAGAAAAATTAGCTAGTAATGAAAATGATGATGACGATTCAGTAATTCTTTATAAGAATAACATGACTGTAAAAGATCTTGCTGATGAATTAAAAGTAAGTGCATCAGAATTAGTAAAAAAATTATTTGATTTAGGAGTCTTAACAACTCTTAATCAAAGCTTAGATTTTTCTACTGCTGAGGTAATTGTTCTAGATTATGGAAAAGAATTAAAAAAAGAAGAAACAAGAGATATAGCAAATTTTGAAGAATATGAAATAATAGACAAAGAAGAAGACTTAGTATCACGCCCACCAGTAGTTACAATAATGGGGCATGTAGATCATGGTAAAACTTCATTACTTGATGCTATTAGAAATGCTCATGTAGTAGACAAAGAAGCTGGTGGTATTACTCAACATATTGGTGCTTACCAAGTAAAAGTAAATGATAGATTAATTACTTTTATAGATACTCCAGGACATGAAGCATTTACTCAAATGAGAGCTCGTGGTGCTAGTGTTACAGATATTGTAATTATAATTGTTTCTGCTGAAGATGGAGTAAAACCTCAAACAAAAGAAGCAATTGATCATGCAAAAGCTGCTAAAGTACCAATAATTGTAGCTATAAATAAAATGGATTTACCTAATGCAAATCCTGATAGAGTATTACAAGAATTATCTGAATGTGGTCTTACTCCTGAAGAATGGGGTGGAGATACATTAGTAAACAGAATAAGTGCTAAGACAAAAATGGGACTTGATGAATTATTAGAAAACATTCTATTAATTGCAGATATGAACGAATTAAAAGCTAATCCTAATAGATATGCTACTGGTTCTGTTATTGAATCTAAACTAGATAAAAATATTGGTTCTGTTACAACAATATTAATACAAAATGGTACTTTAAGATTGGGAGACCCTGTAGTAGTAGGAAATGTATATGGTAAGATTAGAACTTTAAAAAATGATAAAGGACAAGATATTATCGAAGCACTTCCATCTACACCAGTAGAAATAACTGGGCTTAATGAACCTCCAGTTGCGGGAGATCGTTTCATGGCATTTGAAACAGAAAAAGAAGCAAAAAAAATAGCGGATGAAAGAAAATTAAGAAGTAAAGAAGCAAATACTAATCGTTCAGGTATGACTCTTGAAGACTTATTTAGTAAAGTAAAAGAGGGTGCAAAAAGTATTAATGTTGTCCTAAAAACAGATGTAAAGGGTTCTGAAGAAGCTATTAAACAATCACTTTCTAAAATTAATGTTGAAGGTGTAACAGTGGATGTTATAAGAAGCGGAATAGGAACTATTACAGAAAGTGATATAGTACTTGCTAATGCCTCTAATGCTATTATAATTGGATTTAATGTTAGACCAAGTAATAAAATAATGGAAATTGCAAAAGAATATAATGCTGATATTAGATTACATAATGTAATTTATAAAATAATTGAGGAATTAGAAGATGCAATGCTTGGTATGTTAGATCCAGAATATGAAGAAAAAGTTATTGGTACTGCTGAAGTAAGACAACTATTCAAATTCTCAAAAGTTGGTACAATCGCAGGATCATTCGTTCAAGATGGTATTATTAAACAAAACTCAAAAGCAAGAGTAGTAAGAGATGGCATTGTTGTGTATGATGGAAATATTGCATCACTTCAAAGAGGAAAAGATAGAGTAAATGAAGTTAAAAAAGGTATTGAGTGTGGTATAACTATAGAAAACTTTAGTGATATAAAAGAAAATGATATTATCGAAGCATATGTTGTGGAGGAAATTAAAAGATGAGTGTAAGAGTTAAAAGACTAGATAGTTTATTTACTAAAGAAATTAGTTATATCATTATGGAGGAAGTAAAAGATCCCAATATAAAATTTGTTACTCTAACTGGTTGTGATGTTACGAATGATTTATCTTATGCTAAAGTATATTTTACAACTTTAAAACCTGAATTTAAAGAAGAAACACTTAAAGCATTAAATAAAGCTGCTAACTTTATTGAAATAGAACTTTCAAAAAGAATACAAATTAGAAAAATGCCTCAAATAAGTTTTCATTATGATAATTCTATTGAATATGGAAACATGATTGAAGAAAAAATTAAAGAAATAAAGGAAAAAGAAAATGATATGAAATAGGATCATTTTTCTTTTGAAAAATACTATAAATTTATTTGACAAGATACTATATCTATGATATTATGTATGTGCAAGTGAAGAAAGTACATTCCAATCACTTCATTTTGCTCACTAGCATTTTTTGAGTATTTAATGTAGTTCTTTATTATCTCATCACCCTCGCTTAACATATTAATAATAACTTTTCATAATCTTCAAGACTATTGTAATCTTTTTTATTAATGTTAGGCAAGTAGATAAAAAAGACTATGCAAAAAGCAATCGTATTGATTGCTTTTTGTGTACAATAAAATCCTTTTTAATGATTGCAAAACAATCAAATATTGACAAAAGCGAAAAGATGCGCTATAATCTAGCCGTCATAAATTTAAGGGGGAAAATAATATGAGTTATGATAGTGTTAAATGTATGCCTAAATACGATAGCAATCTTTTAGAAGGAGCTTTATCAACTAGACAAGAATTTTTATATGTTTGTGCATCAAAAGATGAAATTGGACCAGAAGACGTTTATGTTACAAAATCTATTACTGAGTTTGTTCCAAGCCATTTCAAAGTAGATAATGCGCATGATATTTTTGTTAATGAAAATGGTGCAGTACTAGATGCATATATATTCGACGGTTCTGAAGAAGAGCAAAAAGAAGCAATGAACAAAGTACTTGCTGAAAAACAAGCAATGTATCCTGAATATGAATTTGCACTTATGCCAGATTCATTTCCAGTGGAAGTCGCTGGTGGAACAATGTTCGAAGGTGTATCTTGGTTTGATCAACCAATTATGTCAACACATGTTTTATATATAACAAACTATGAAAAATATTTATGTAGAAGAAGAAGGAAGTAATTCCTTTTTTTGTTCTCGTAATATTTTACAAAGAACTTTATTTATGCTATACTTTTGGTGGTGATATTTGTGTTAGTAGTAAACAATTTTAAAGATTATGAAATAATCTCAATGAGTGATGGAGAAAAACTAGAAAAATGGGGAAGTTATTACTTGTTAAGACCAGATCCTGAAATAATATGGAAAGATAAACTTGATAAGTCATTAGCGCATGCTCATTATCATCGCAGTAATAAAGGCGGTGGATATTGGGAAACATATAAAAAGTTACCTGATAGATGGACAGTAAACTATAATAATTTAACATTTAATGTTAAGCTAATGGGTTTCAAACACACTGGAATATTTCCTGAACAAAGTATTAATTGGGATTTTATGATTAAAAAAATCAAAGAATCAAAACGTGATATAAAAGTATTAAATCTTTTTGCATACACAGGATGCGCTACTGTTGCATGTTTAAGTGCTGGAGCAAGCGTTGTCCATGTTGACTCATCACGTGGTATGGTTGATTGGGCTAAAGAAAATGTAAAAAGTTCCAATCTTGAAGATAGACCAGTTCGCTTTTTAGTGGATGATGTAGTAAAATTTGTAAAAAGAGAAATACGAAGAGGCAATAAATACGATGCTATAATAATGGATCCTCCATCATATGGAAGAGGCTCAAATAATGAAGTATGGGATATTGAAAAAGACTTATATAATCTAGTAGAATTATGTACAGAGATATTAAGTGATGATCCATTATTCTTTATAATTAATTCTTATACTGCTAATCTATCTGGTATAGTAATGGAAAATATCTTAAAACTAACCGTAGGAAGCATTTATACTGGTAAAATATATTATGAAGAACTAGGAATAAAATCAAAAAATGGATTAGTGCTACCATGTGGAGTATGTGCAAGATATGAAAAATAATGTAAATGTTTTATATGAAGACAATCATATAATTGTTGTAATAAAACCATATAATATTCTATCTCAAAGTGATAATACTAATGATTTAGATATGTTAGCTATAATAAAGAATTATATAAAAGAAAAGTATAATAAACCTGGTAATGTCTATTTAGGACTAGTACATAGATTAGATAGACCAACTGGTGGGATAATGGTATTTGCTAAAACATCAAAAGCAGCATCAAGGATCTCAAAACAAATAAAAGATGATAAATTTACTAAAAAGTATCTAGCGGTAGTTCATGGAACTTTTACTAAAAAAGAAGGGACACTTGAAAACTATATAAAAAAAACAGAGGATAATTCTTCAATAATTACTACAAAAGAAGAAGGAAAATATGCTAAACTAGACTATAAAGTATTAAAAGAAAAAGATAATTTATCAATACTTGATATAACTTTATATACGGGAAGACACCATCAAATAAGAGTTCAACTAAGTAATATTGGACATCCCTTATATGGAGATCAAAGATATGGCAGGCAAGACAGAAAACAACTTGCACTTTTTGCTTATCATCTAGAGTTTTATCATCCTGTGACAAAAGAAAAATTAATATTTGAATACATGCCAAAGGAGGAAATATTTAAATGAAATTAGAAAAATATAAAAGAGTTTTATTAGATATATTATTAATTGCCCTTTCATTAGGACTCTTAACATATGAAGTAAATAGAGTTAATAATATAAGTAATATTCTTATAGCAATTATTTTATTTATTACTTGTTTTGAGTTAATGATAAAATATATAAAAGAAGTTCACATTCCAAAATCAAAGAATAGGGTAGTAAAAGTACTATTTATAATATTTTTAGTACTATTAATGTTCTTAGCAATATATACTAATATAAAAAATATTAAGATATTAGACATATCTTATTTAGTAGGAATAATCTTAATATTAATATATTTATTAGTGACAATAATCTTTAATATAAAAAATATAATAAGAGAAAAGGAAAAAATATTTAGGTATACAAAAAACTTATATTTATCTGGTTTTAGTTTTACTTTAATACTTGGTAATTTGATTATGTTGTTATTGAAAAAATATTAAAATATACTCAAAAAGATAAAGTAATTATGATAGATTTTGAATCTATCTTTTTTTTATTATTTTATTATGTTATAATTAGCTTATAGTACATAGTAGGTGGTCAATATGAAAGAAAAAATAAACGAATTATTATTAAGCTTAGTAAATGGAAAAATAAATGTTGATGAGTTTAATAGTGAGTTAGAAAAAGAGTATAATCTATCTTTGCAAAAAGAAGATATAATAAGTTATATTAATTTAAGTTTAAATGATAATATATTTGAACTTGCTAGAAATAATGAAAAATTACATAATTTAATTTATGTTTTAAGTCCTTATGTAAATACTAGTGATTTGATTGATAAATATAAAATTTCTCTTATAGATGTAATGAAAGGATATTATCTTGATAAGAATCATTCTAGTGCTTTCGGTAAAAATCTATTTGATTATTGTAAGAAACATAATGTTATTTTTAATGATGAGGAACAAAAACAAATTGAAGGGTTATTTGATATTTCTTTAATTGGTAAAGATCTTTATAATTCTTTGAAGAGTGCACTTTTAACTTATGAGGTACATGATGGTAAGATTGCTGAAGGGAAACAAAATGATATAGCCTTTGCTAAAAACAATCTTGATTTTATCATGAAAAATTATACTAAAATTAGTGTTGCAGATGGTTACCGGACTTTACCTGTAGTAGAAATTGTTCTTCAAAACGATAATAAAGAAAAACTTTTATCCTATCTTCCTCCTGAAAGTTTTTCGCGACTTTTCGGAAGGGGAGGTGCTCCTGGAGAGATAGAAGTCGAAAGAATTCTAGTTAATCTTGATCCAAATAATATTTTTTATCTTCCTTATTTTAAAGGTTCCCAAGTTTTAAATATCGCTATTGATAAAGGAATCAAACTAAGCGAAGATGTTGTTAAAAGACTTGATTGGAGATATTTTGATTTTGATGACAATTTTTATATGATTCACTTAGCATTAGAAACTGATATTAAGAATGCACTTCACATTTATCCTATTAGTAATTGGGTTGAGTACAGTGAAGAAGATGGTGTTGTATTAGTGGATACCAGTGGACTGGATTATTATGATAAAATACAATATTTTACAAATCCAAAACTAGCTAAGTTAGCAATTGATAATGATCCAAACAATGTATTTGCACTTCCTATTACTTTAAGCTATGACATGTTATTAGAGTATGCTATTGAAAAAGGTCTTGATTTGTCTTATAAAAATCTTTGCAAATACGATATGAACAATATTTCTAGTAATGAAGTTCTTTTTATGAAAGCTATTAAATATGATTATGATAACATACTTAAATATAATGGCTCTAATTATCTCTTTAAGTGTGCTTCATATTATTTACAAAGTAAGAATGTAAGTAAATCCTCTAGTGACATAGATAAAATGCTTGATGAGGCTCTTGATGTATCTAGAAAATTTTTAGATAGATATCATAATACAATATTCTTTTATAAAGGAGATCTAAAAAAATTATTTTTTAATGAAAAATATTTTAAATATTTCTTAGAGTTTAACAATATAAATGAAAAAGATTTTATTCAATATGGTTTTGGTAGTTCTTATGACTGGTTAAGCGGAATGTTGAAATGTAATAATTTTGATGACATTAATAGTTTTAAAAAATTTTTTAATTATTATTGTAAACAGACTGGCAAAGAAGAAAATACTGTTTCTTTATTAAATAAATTTATAAACTGTTTAAAAGGATATTCTCAGTATAAAGAATTTTGTGATTTCTTAGTTTCATCAAATATTAATTTAAGTGAAGAGAACTTAAACGATATGGATATACTCTTTGATTATGACTCTTCACTTAACCCAGATTTAGTACCTAAAAATATTAATGATTTGGTTAATTTTAGTAAGAAAATTTTTGATTCTAATATTGAACAATTCTTTACTTGCAATGATATTAATATGAAAAGAAATATGTTTTGTAAAACAATTCTTAATGCTGATTTGGTTAAAGTTAACGAATGGTTACAAACATATGGTGATACTTTATATTTAACTCAGTTACAATTTGAAAATAAGAATGATATTTATTTATGTA
>CAKOJO010000010.1 GCA_934090595.1 uncultured Bacilli bacterium
CCAACGCATTTGCATCAGCTTCATAATAATAATTATTGCTTATTTTGTGTCTACACACACTATTTGACAATCATCCATTTTAGTACTCAGGAGTTTTAACTCTTTTTATTTTGTCTGATTCTTTTTTTAGTGTTACTAATTCTTTGATCATCTTTTCTTCGAATGTTTCTTTTAGTATTTGTTCTAATCTATCTTTTTCTTCTCTATTCATGGCATATATTACCATCTCATGTTCTATATTTAAGCATTCATCTATACGATTTGATAGTTCTTCGAATTGTTCTTTGTTTTGATATATATTTTTAAAAGCATTATTTTTTAATAGTTCTTCTTCATTTAGGGTTTCTTTTAGTTCAAATACTTCTTTTATATATCTTATTATTAGTCTTAAATAGTCATATTTATGAGTATCATATTTATCTTTTAGAATAATTGATTCTATTTGTTCTGTATCATATAATAAGGAACCTATATGAATACCTATATTTATTTCATGTGATAAGTCTAGGTTTATATCTTCTTCATCCATTGATATTTGATATGTTCTTTCAGATAGGCCTTCTTTTTGAATTAGAGTGTTGCCATCCACTGTGTATTCTTCGTTTTCTGCTTTTATTGTTCTACATATATTTAGTATTAATACTTCAAGTCCTTTTGGTGAATCTAGATTGTATGTATGTGATATTACTATTTTTCTATTTTGTTTTATTATTTCATATTTATTTTGTATTTCGTTATAAATTATTTGTATATTGGAAAGGTATGCACCTTCAGACTCTATATCTTTTAACTGAGTGTTTCCTGTTTTTGTGGTTAATTTTTTTTCTTCTTTTATTTTTGATATTGTTTGATAGGAATTACAGCATATTATTTCTGTATCGTTTATTGCTTTTAGAATTGTATCTTCATATTCTATTCCATAATAGTCTATTAGAGCGGGTATGACTTTAGTTAGTGCATTTATTGTTTTATCGTCGTAATTGTATTTTATTTTTAATTGTTCTATATAATTTTGCATATTTTAACCACCCTACTCTTATGTCTATATTCATTATATAATAGTTTTTTAAAAAAAGAAATAGCAATTTTTACTATTTCCTATTTAAGTTTAATAGATTTGCATCTATTTCTTTTGTTTTATTTTTATTTTTTGTTATTAATGCAAATGTTATTATACCAATAACTATTATTATAGTTGGAATTAATATTATTAATAAAGTATTATTTTTTTCTTCTTTCTTTTCTACTTTTATTTTATATATTGTTGTTGATTGGTCTTCTGCGGTTACTATTACTTGTATTACACTACCATCTTTTAGATTATTGTTTCCTATTACTGTGATATTAGCATTAGGATCTGTAGGAGTTGCTTTTACGTTTGCTGCAGTTTGTGTTGTTTGATATGTATACTCTGTTTGATTTTCATTTAGAATTATTTGCTTTCCATCAATGTATAATGATGATAGACTGCTTACGTTTGATAGTTTTTTTCCTTCTTCTTTTCTAGTTACTGTTATTGTATAGTTTTTAGTACTTTTATTTTCTGCTTCGACTGTTATTGTTATTTTGTTTTCTCCAACTTTTAGAGTATTTTCTTTTTGATATGTAACTTTTGCTTTAGAGTCTTCAGGTGTTGCATTTATTGTTAGTTTTTCTATTTCATATTCTACAGTTACGTTATAATTCAAATTATTCTTATCAAATGTTATATTACCAGTACTAAGTGTTAAGTCTTTTAGGTTATTATTTCTACTTTTTCCGTCTTCTCTTGTTATATTTATTGTGTATGTTTTAATAGTGCCTTTTTCATTTTTGACTTTTATTTGGAAAGAGTTGAATCCTTCTTTTAATGATACTGTTCTTGGAGCGTATCCACTTACAAATGTTGATTTTTGATCTTCAAGTGTTGCACTTATAGTTGCGCTAGTTACATCTCCTTTAGTATCTATATTATAGGTTGTTGTATTTTTATTAAAGTTTATTTTACCAACGGATACTGATAGACTTGATAGATTGTTATTTGATGATCTAGTATCTTTTCTTGTTATAGTTATTGTATATGTTCTAGTGGTACCTTTTTCACTTTTTACTATTAGTTTGAATGTATTTTGTCCATATGCTAGGTTTACTGTTCTTGGACCATATCCTGTTGTAAATGTTGCTTTAGCATTGTTTGTTTTAGCTGATATTTGTACTTTTGATATATTAGATTCCACTGATGTATTATATATTGTTTGATTAGGTGTAAAGTTTATATTAGCATTACTTATTGTTAACGATGATAGTTTTGCATCATCTGATCTATTGTCTTTTCTTGTTATGTTTATTGTGTATGTTTTCTTTGAACCAGTTTCTGATGTTACTACTACTTTGATTGTGTTTAGTCCATATGATAAGTTTTTTGTTCCTGTACCAGATATAGTAGCATATGAATCTTCTTTTGTTGCACTTACTGTTACTTTTGATGATGTTGTTTCTAATGTATATGTTGTTGTGTTTTTATTGAAGTTTATTTCATGTCCTGATACTGATAAGCTTGATAGGTTGTTGTTTGATGATTTTATTCTTATTTCTTGTGATGCTGTTTGGTTTGATGGAATGTCTTCATAATTTACTGTTGATACTTCGATTTTTTTAAGTGCTACTTGGTATTTTTGTCCTCCGTTAACTGAGTTTGATATTTTTACTTTTAGAGTTCCAATTGATACATTTGATGGTACTCCTCCGGAACCACTTAAGGCAAAGCCGGTTGCAGTACTTTTAAGTGGAGAAAATGCTGTTGATGATGTAAAGCTATCGAATGATAAACCACTGTCAAATGAGTATATTGCAGATATCCCGTTTGCAGTGTCTCCGGATGTTGTCATTGCTATGCTACAGCTTACTGTACTTCCTGGGTTTGCAGTTGATGGGCAACTTAGTGATACACTACTTGATGCAGCATTTGTATTTAACGGAATTAGAAATAGTCCTAAAAATAGTAAATATTTTATATTTTTTATCATAGTTCTCCTCCTTCTAGAATATAGTCTACTAGTTTCATAACATCTGCCATTGTTACTGTGTTAGTATTATTGACGTCTCCTGCTTTTAGGTTATAGTCTTCAGTCATTGTGTCGTTATCAAATAGATAGTCTACTAGTTTCATAACGTCTGCCATTGTTACTGTTCCTGTTTTATTAACATCACCTTTTACAATGTTTATATATTCTTTTATTACTGTGTCATTATCCATTGCTTTTAGTTTAGATCCAGTAAATACTATATTATTTGTTATTTCTTTATTATCATCATATAGTTTTAAGTTATAGTTAAATGATTTGTCATATTTTAATTTATTTATATAGCTTGTAAACTCTTTATTATTTTCTTTTAAATAGATATAACCATCTTTTATAGTGAATTCATCTGATGTTATGTCAAATTCTTTTGGTGGTTCTGGATCTGGTGTTTCTTCTTCCCATTTAGCATATAGTGTTATATCACTTTCAGGTATGTATTTATTAGTTTCTGATGCTTTATTTTGTAATGTTGAGTCTTTATACCAACCTAGGAACTTGAATCCTTGTTTTGTCGGAGTTGGTAATGTTATTTCTTTATTTGTATATTTGGCTGTTAGTGTATGTGCTGTTTGATCGGTAATTGTTGTTTTTTCATCTACTTTTGTAGAGTCTTTATACCAACCATCGAATACATCATCAATTACATCTTTATCTTTGCATTCATTATCAGGTGTTGTGTTATACTCATATGTTACAGTATATCTTTTTTCTATTATTGGTAGATTTCTATAAGTTGTATTTTTAGCCAGTGTTATATGATCTGTTTTATCATTATCTTGTAGAGTTATTGTTACTCCATAGTATCTTGTAGGTCTAAATATTGCAAATAAGTTTTTAGCATATAATGCATTGAATAAATCTTCTGCTGATGTGTTTGTTAGCTTTGTAATGGTATTATCATTTGCAAGTCTTAAGAAAGTTGGAAAGTTATTTTCTTGACCTAGATAGATGTAGATGTTTATTAGAGTTGCATTTGTTGTATAGAATGTTATGATGTCTCCAATCTCAAGATCACTTGGTACCATGAATCTTGTACGGTCGTTGTTATCATTTCCTTTAAGTAGTCTTCCTCCGTATAGTCCTGGTACAAGCATTTGTGATATAGCATCACTATTAGTAGTTTTTCTAGAATATAGACTGCTTTGAGTATTAAATAGTGATGTTTTTATATTATCTTTTGTCATAGTACTTAAATCTATTCCATAGGCATTGTAGTATAAGAACTTTATATAGTCTACTGATGAAATTGTTACTTTATTATTTTCATTTATAGTAGTAATATCTGTTTTATAGGTATTATCATTTGTACTTGTTCCATATGTTAGATATCCATTTTGATTTAGTTCTTGAGATAGTTTTATTGTACTTGTTAATACATTAGTATCTAATTCATTATTAATACTTGGATTTATGTTAGTATTTAAATTACTCATTTGAAGGATTGTATTATCAGGATTTTTAATTTTAAAACCAGTATTAGTAATTGTTGTTTCTTTATTTACTTTTACTGTATAACTATATGTATTGCTTGTTATATTACTATTATTACCTAGTGTCCAGGTTATTTCATTGTTGTTATATTTACAATCATTATTACAGCTAACATAGGTTGTATTACTTGGTACTGATGCACTTATTGTAATATTTTTTATTGGATTTGTTTTTATATTTTTTATATCTAAATTATATGTAAGTGTATCATTTATATTGACACTGTTGTATTTTGAAATATCTTTAGTATCATTTGATATATATTGTTCTATTTTTAAATCTGTCATTGAAGGTCTTGCTAATGAATTGTTTGGCACAGTTAGACTGCATGAATCTTTTGATGAACAGTAATAGTTTATAGGTCTTAGAATCATATATGATGTTGTATCTGTATCATTTATTATATCGTCTATTTTTACAGATATAGTACCTGTTTGTACTGCGTATTTATCTCTATTTAGTGTTTCTGTTGTGAAGTCATAGCTTTTTCCTGTTGAATGGATGAATCCAGTCATTTTTGTACCATTGTTGTCATAGAAGTCTCCGGCATAGACCATAACGTGTCCTCCATCGCTTCCTGATGATGATGTGTGTCTATATACTACGATGTCTCCTTTTTGTAGTCTTTGTTTAACGCTTGAGATTACAGTATTTCTTTTAGATGTTGTTTCACTTCCAGTGAATTCATAATAATAGTTTACAAAATTAGTATCATTTTTGTATTCTGTTCCTTTTGATACTCCGGCGATTGAATTTGCTAATTTATTGAAGAAGAATGTTGATACGCTTTTTCCTGCTCTTTTATATCCTTCGATGAATGTTGATTTTGATGATTTAGACTGAGTATAATTAAAGTTTTCAAATAAATAGAACGTGTTTGATGTATAATTATAGTAATTTGAAAAGTCATAGTCTATTGAATTTATTAATACTTGTGTTACGAAACTACTACAGTCATCATGAAAGTTATTGGTTCTGCTTACCATTTCTGGTGTTATATTAAAGTCTCTCCAGTTGAATGTTGTAATTGATGAACCATTATAGGTAGATGATGCATCCATTGAATGTTGATCGTAGTCTGAATATGTATTGTTTCTTAGATAACTTGTTGCAGTGGATACTATCATGTCTTGTATTTCTTCTCTTGTAAATGTTTTTGTAGTTGTTTCTGCATATGATGATTGTGTAGCTGAATACGAGATTATCGCTATTAACATTATTACTACAAATGGAGTTATTTTTTTATAATTATTTTTTATAAAATTCATAGTATCACCCTTTATTATTTATATAAGTATTGTACCATATTATTTTTTTTAATACAATCAAATAAAAAAAACTTTGAGTTTTTTACTCAAAGTCTATTTTATAAATTTAAATGCACTTACATATGGTAGTTCTTTTGCTTTACCATTTAATACGTTTATAACTCCGATTAATGATAATAGAACGAATATTAAGTATACAACATAAATTATTGCTCTTGCTATCCACCATGGAGTGAATAGATTAATAATGTTTGCTAGAAGTGCACAAATTACTTCAAGAATAAATAGATTTACTCCTTGTTTAGCATTGAACATTGCAAACTTGCTATCTTTGCATAGGAAATATGGAATTAAACTTAGGATTCCAAGGTATGCAATAATAGATACTGCTGTGTTTTTAGCTATGTCATCTTCTTTATATTTGTTAGTTGTATCTTTAGTATCCATAATATTTTCTACTACATCCATTGCTTCTTCAACAAAGTCTTTCTTTTCTTCTTTTGGTTCTTGTCTTATATTTTCTTTCTTTGGAGTTTCTTTTTTTGTTTCTTCTTTTTTAGGTGCTGTAGTAGTTTTTTTAGCACTTGTTGTTTTTTTAGTTGAAGTTTTAGCAGTTGTTTTTGGTGCTTGTTTTTTTACTGTTTCATCTTTTTTTACTGTTTCATCTTTTTTTGCTGTAGTTTTTGTAGTTGTCTTTTTAGTTGTTGTACTTTTTTTAGCAGTACTTGTTTTAGTTGTAGTGGTTTTTTTTGGTGCAGTAGTTGTTTTTGTGCTAGTAGTCTTTTTAGCACTTGTTGTTTTTTTAGGTGTTTGTTTTTTAGTTTCTTTTGTTTCTTCGTTATTAGTTGGCATATTTTACCTCTCCCTTCTTTTCTATTTTAAATTAACATATTTATTTTGAATTGTCAATTAAGTTATTAACTATATTTTTAAATTCTGCTCCTCTATCTTCGCACTGTTTGTATTGATCCCATGATGCACTGGCAGGACTAAGTAATATTACATCGTGTTCTTGTGATATTTCATAGGCTTTTAAAGTAGCATCTTTTAGATGTTCATATTCAAATACTTCTTTATTATTTTCTTTTGCAAAGTCTACTACTCTTTTTCTACATTGTCCGATTGCTAGGATTGCTTTAACATTTTTCATATATGGTAGTAAATCATTGAAGTTTTGTCCTCTTTCTAGTCCTCCGAGTATTATTATGGTTGGTTCTTCAAATGAGGAAAGTGCTATTTGAGTACATTTTATATTTGTTGCTTCAGTGTCATTATAGAATGTTCTATTATTAACTGTATTAACGTATTCTAGACGGTGTTCTACTCCCATGAAGGTTGTTAATACCTTATTTATATCTTCGTTTGTAACGTTTAATTCTTTTACTGTCATGATAGATGCCATAATGTTTTCATAATTATGCATTCCACGTAACTTAATATCTTTTAAGTCTATTACTTTTTCATCATAATAATATATTTTATTATCTTTTATATAGCATCCATTTATAATGTTTTTTGATGAGAAGTATTTTTTGGTTGATTTAGCATCTTTTGTTGCTTCTTTTAAGTCTTCTGATTCATTGTTTAAAATAGCAACGTCTTCTTTTGTTTGATTTTGTAGTAGTTTACTTTTTACATATTTATAGTGTTCATATGTTTTCATAAAATCTATATGTGCTTCAGTGATATTAGTCATTACTGCGATATCAGGTTTGAACTCTTTTAAGTTTTCTAGTTGTTGACATGATGTTTCCATTACGATTATATCATTATCTTTTACTTTGTCTATAAATCCTGATAATGGATAGCCAATGTTTCCCGCTAGAAAGACATTGTTATGGGATTGTTTTAACATATTATAAATAAGTGTTGTAGTTGTCGTTTTTCCGTTGCTACCTGTTATTGCAATTAGTTTTATATTATGTTCTTTTCTAATTAGGCGGTATGCCATTTCTACTTCATTTATGACCTCTACTTGAAGTTGTTTGGCTTTTATGACGTATGGATGATCTATCGGAACTCCAGGACTTTTAATTAAATAATCAAATGTATTATCTAAAATATCATTTTTTGAATCATTCATTACAAACTGTACTCCAAGTTCTTTTAATTCATTATATTTTTCGTCTTTTATTTCTTTTTTATCTGTTACTATTACTTGATTATTTTTGTTTATTAAGTATTTAGCAGCATCGTATCCACTTCTTGCAAAGCCTAATATTAAGATTTTTTTATTTTCAAACATGTTATCACTCCTTGTTAACATTTTATTAGATATATTCCAACACATGCACATAAAATTAGTAATATTATTACAACAGTATTTACCATAGTTCCACCTCTTTATTTCTTTTATATAATTAGTATAGTCTTTTTTAATACTTTTTACAAGGTTTGTAATGAATAGTTTACAGTGTTTTTACTCTTATAATTCTATTCTCATTTTGTGTTCAAAGTCTTTAAAGCCTATTTGTTCATACAGTTTTAGAGCATTTATATTTTCTGATGTAACTTTTATTTCAAAGTAGGTTGCTCCGATTTCTGCACTCCAGTTTTTACATTCATTGATTAGTTTTGTTGCTACTTTTTGTTTTCTATATTTTTCTTCAACAAAGATTCCATCTAGTAAGGTTACTTTTGATATGATTTGGCCTCCTGGAAGTTCATTTATTTTACAGTATGCGTATCCTATTACGTCTTCTTCTTTTTTAGCAATTAGTAAAATGTTATCTTCATTTTGATATTTATTTTCAAAGTAGTTTGTTATTATGTAATCATTTCTTAAGTTTTTATCGTATTTACTTTCACTTATTAACAATTTAGTTAATAACTCATTGCATTTTTTAGCATCATTAATATTATTTACTTTTTCTATTATCATATTGACTCCTTATAATTAGTATTTTTTTAATACTTTAAATATTTCAAATACTACTTTAGATTCTTCACTGAATGATTTATCTATTTCTTTAAATATTTTTGTGTGTTCGTCTTTGTAGTATTTTAATGATTTATCCCCTTCTCCTTCGATAAAGGCAAGTTCTTCAGTTATGTTTTTGAACTGTGTAATAATTACTTTTTCTATTACTATTAAGCATGCATCTTTATTGTTAGAGTACTGAATAATGCTTTTTTCTCCTTTTTTAGGGAGTGACTCTTGTTCTTTAATGTATTCATTATATAGTGATGTGGTAGCTCTTTTTTGTCCTTTTAAAACTAGCTCTATTAACTTGTCATTGTCTGTTCCAAATTTCCATCTTTTCATTTTTATCCCTTTCTATTTTTAATAGATATATGTTTTCTTCTTCCAACTCATTGTATAGTTTAAATGAGTGTTTATCTAGAAACTCAATCATTTCTTTGTTATTATTTTTACAAGTTATGTAGATATAGTTTATATTATTTTGTTTAGCTATTTCTATTGCTTTATTTAAGTATCTATTTCCAATTCCTTTATTTTTATCTTTTACTATTAGAGTTCTTATTTTAAGTAGTTTTTCTTTTGTAGTTATTTGGTTTGAATCTTTTTCATCTATTTTTAGAATCATTAGAGATGTTATTTCTTTAGAACTAGTTGTTATATAACATTTTGTATTTTCTTTTTTCAATTTTTCTAACCAAGTATCAAAGTTTTTGTATATGTCTCTTAAAGTATTAAAAATATTTTCATTGGTATTTAGTTCATTAATACTTATTTCTTTTATTTCGTACATAGTGACTCCTTAACATTTAATCATTTTCTTTTGTTTTTATAAGAAATATTTTTTTACTAAAGCCACCACGTTTTAAACATTTTTGTTTTGATGTTTCAATTACTTCATTTAGACTACTTCCCTCCAGCTCCGCTAACGCTTTTATTACTTCAAGCATATCTCCTAATTCTTCTATTCTATTTTTTCCGCTTGATTCTAATACTTCATGATATTCTTCATTTAATTTATTTTCTAATTCTTTTTTATAATCGTTTTGATCTAGTGTTTTTGTTACTGGTATTTCTCCATTTCTTTTAATAATATCTGGTATATTGTCTCTGACTAGTTTATTATAAATTTTTTCCATAATTATCGTCCTTTTTTATTTTTATTTATAAGTTAATAATGCAACACATTCAATATGTGGTAGATTTATTATCGATACTGAGAGCATATATTAATTCTATTTATTTATTACTTTCTTCTAGCAATAAGTCAAAATCTGATTTGTATATTTTATCTTGCTTTATTCTGTATTTTTCAAACTCGGTTAACGCTTTATCGCATGCTATTTCATGTGATATTTTTCCAGCATCTTTTAATATATCTCTATCATCTGCTAATAAAAACTTGTCTATTCTTGTAGACCAATCCTCCATTGTCATTGGAATACGTTTCCTTGCTCTATTTTCCGCTATTTCCAAAAATGCACTTACAATTCCTTCCAGATCTTGTATTTCATCTTTAGATAAATAATTCTTTGCGATTATAACATCTGATTCCATTATTTTACCATTAGGTGATTTTTTCCAAGAGGTAAGCCCCATATGCTCTTTTTTTGAGTCCGCTCTATTATAAACTATTTCTGCAGCAGTTTGTTTTGATACTGCATAGTGCATTTTATTTTGTACTTTTTTAAAAAACTCAATTGATAATGGAGATTTAGGATCATAATCTATACTTGTAGCATAAATATCAGTAACTTTCTGATAAAATCTTCTTTCTGACAATCTTATTTCTCTAATTTCTTCCAGTAACTTTTCAAAATAATCTTTATCTATAAATGAGCCATTTTTCATTCTTTCTTTATCTAAAACATAACCTTGTATAGTAAATGTTTTTAAAATATTTGTTGCCCATCTTCTAAATTGTGTAGCTCTTATTGAGTTTACTCTATATCCAACTGAAATTATTGCATCCAAATTATAGTATTCTGTTTGATACTTTTTTCCATCATCAGCAGTATGTTCCATTTTGGAACATACTGAACTTTTTTCCAATTCATTATCGTTAAATATATTTAATAAATGTTTTGTGATAGCAGGTCTTTGAACATCAAATAATTCAGCAATTGCTTTTTGCGTCATCCATAAAGTTTCTTGTTCATATTTTACTTGTATACCCTTATCTCTTTCATGAAGTTTAAATGTTATAAATTCTTCTACACTGCTTCTTATGATTAAATCTTTTTTCATTCTTATCATCCCCTTGGAAATGTTTTTTAACATTTTGCGAAATATTACTTCTTGGTTTTTCAAAAACTAAAAGTTCTTATTTTTCAATACTTTTCGATGTAATAATGCAACACACTCAATATGTTCTGTTTTAGGAAACATGTTTACTGGAGTTATTTCTTTTACACAATAGTTTTCTTCCAGTAGTTTTATATCTCTTTTTAATGTATTAGGGTTGCATGATGTATATATAATTTTTTCAGGTTTTATTTCAAGTATTTTTTCTATTACTTTTTTTGATAGTCCTATTCTTGGAGGATCTACTGTTATAGCATCATATTTTTCTTTGATGTTACTGGCATCACTACATATGAAATCAATGTTTTTTATGTTGTTTAATTTTTTATTTAGTTTAGCGTTTTTTACTGAGTCTTTGTTTATTTCTATTCCAAATACTTCTTTGTATAAGTCACTTAAATATATTCCTATTGTTCCTGTTCCACAGTATAAATCTAATAGTTTATTTCCTTTTTCTGCATATTTTCTATTTAAATCGTATAGTTTTATCATGCCTTCTTTATTTACTTGAAAGAATGCATCTGGATATATTGTATATTTTATATTATTTATATCTTCTTTTATATATGGTTCTTCATATATTAATTTATCGTCTTGATATAGACTTTTTAAATTATTTATTTTTAGTATTTTTAATATATCGTCATTTTTGATGGTTCCTATTGTTTTAATCATTATGTCTTTATTTTCATTTGTTCTTATCATTATTTCTTTTATATCTTTTAAATCTATAGTTTTAAGTATTTTAATTACTTCGTTTAATTGTTCTTTTAATAAATGACAAGTATCTATTTCTACCAATTCATTTGTACCCCTTTGATAGAAACCAATCTTTCGGTTTTTAATATGTAGGGTTACTTTATTTCTATAGTTATATTCATTTGTTTTTACAATACTTTTTACTTCATAGTCTTTGAATAATTCTTTTATATAGTTTTCTTTTATAGATAGTTCTTCTTCATTTGTAGTGTGTAGGAATGCACATCCTCCACATTTATCATAGTATTTACATATTGGTTTTATTCTATTTTTATTTGGTTTTATTATTTTTGTAATTTTTGCTATTTGATAGTTTTTATAGTCTTTTATTATTTGTATTTTTAGTGTTTCGTCTTGTAATGCTTTTTCTACGAATACTACTTTATTGTCTATTTTAGTGATTGCGTTTCCAAAGTTATTTACTGTTGATGTTATTACTTCTTTTTCATTCATATTATCACGTCCTTATGGCTTTTCTTATGTTTATTTTATCATATTTATTTAAATTAATAAATAAAGAAAAAAAAGACAATATTTGTCTTATGCGTAAAAGAAATTCATAAATATTAAGAATCCAATGTATAGAATAGTAAGTATTATTCCATTTAATCTATCGTCTTTTTTTATAGATATACCTACGGCCATTGTTGCTAAGAATCCTCCGATTAGTCCTCCAAGATGGGCAAAGTTATCGACTCCTGGTAGAGTGAATCCTAGTAAAAGGTTTAGAACAATTACTGGTAGTATTTCTTTTGTTAGAGCAGTTCCTAAGTATACTCTATAGTTGATACCAAAGTATAGTAATGCTCCCATAAGTCCAAAGATTGCTCCACTTGCTCCGATTGATGCTGTATTCATATTTAGTAGCATTGATAGTAGTGATGCTGTTATTGCACTTATTATGTATATTATTATATATTTTATTTTTCCAAAGTAGTTTTCTACTTGTGAGCCTATTATGTATAGTGCATACATATTACATAGGATGTGTAGGATATTAACATGAACAAATTCACTTGTTAATAGTCTATAGTATTGGCCTTCTCTTATGTATGGACCGTAGTTTGATAATAGGCCTACTACAAAGTCACTAGCATTAAATAGAATTGCAAATAAGAATATAAATACATTTATTGCTATAATAGTGTATGTTACTACTGGTGTTTTTGGGGTAAATATCGCATCTATTTTTCTTGCTTTTTCCATATTTTTTTGATTTATATCATCAGTTATTTTCATAAATAAATCAATTCCTTTTTCATCAAAATTAAGCTTTTCTTCTATATCAGGAAAGTAATTTTTTAATTTCTTTTTTATTTCATTTTCTTTTTCTATTTCTACACAGTCTATTCCTTTTTCGTTTTTTAAATCAACATTATCTCCAAGATCTGTGTAGATACTTAGAACATTCATATTAAAATTAAATGTTTTTCTTTTGATATTTTTAGTTATTTTTTGGGTTTTAAAAATATCATAGTCAAATTGTTCATTATTGTGAATGTAGTTTGATACAAGTCTAACTATTTTATACTCACTATCCATGTTTTCTAACCATATTTCGTTTTGAGCACCATGCAGGATAATTGGGTTGTAATTTTGTTCTGTTATGAAGTAGTGTAATAGTTTCATTATGATTGTATCTTGTTTTGTTATTTGATTCATACTTGTATCACCTCTTTTGTACTTAACTATTATAAAGCATTTTGTTTTTTTTTGAAAGTGTAAAGTGCAATTTTTCTTGACTTTTACGTATAATTTTTATATAATTAGTACTGCATATACATTGAACAGCGTTATTTTATGTTTTGTAATTGTGTTTATTTGAGATTGTTAGTAACTTTTGCTGTTAAGCGAAGGCATAGATTAAACACCCTGCAAAGTAGTAAAATATGATTTTCGATGTTTATTGTAAATAAACTTTGAAAGGAGAATGAATTATGTCAAGATATACAGGTTCTAGTTATAAGCAAGCTCGTCGTACTGGTTTTTCTATTTTAGAAAATGGTAAAGAACTTGCTAGACGTCCTTATGGACCAGGTCAACATGGTCAAGATCGTAAGAGAAAACCTTCTAACTACAGTGTTCAATTGAAAGAAAAACAAAAAGTTAGATTTATGTATGGACTAAATGAAAGACAATTTAAGAAAACTTTCAATGAAGCTGGTAAACTTGCTGGTCTTCACGGTGAAAACTTCTTAAAACTTCTTGAATCTAGATTAGATAATTTAGTTTATCGTATGGGATTTGCTCCTACTAGAAGAGCTGCTAGACAATTAGTTAATCATGGTCATATTAGTGTTAATGGTAAGAAAGTAGATATTCCATCATTTAGAGTTAAAGTTGGTTCAACTATAGCTTTAAAAGAAGAATCTAAGGATCATAAAGCTGTTAAAGCTGCTTTAGAAAAAGCTATTAAAAGACCTGAATTTGTTACTTTTGATGAATCTAAATTAGAAGGTACTTATGTTAGACTTCCTGAAAGAAGTGAACTTAATCCTGAAATTAATGAATCATTAATAGTTGAATACTATAATAGATAGTATAATAAAAGAACTTCGAGATTATTCGAGGTTCTTTTTTGTTTTATTTAAAATTATTTTTATTTATTAAACTTTTTGGTGTTTTTAAAATTATTTTTAAATCGTATAAGAAACTGATATTATTATAGTAAATAACGTCATATTCTAGTTTTTGTTTATGTGTTATGTTTCTTCCTCCGTTTACTTGTGCAAGTCCTGTTAATCCAGGTTTTACAAGATATCTTTCTTTTGGTATTTCATCTTTTGGAAGGTTGTCTTTTGGTATGAATGGTCTTGGTCCTACAAGTGCCATGTCTCCTTTTATAACATTTATTAATTGCGGTAGTTCATTTAGTCTTAATCTGTCAATTATATAGCTTATTTTTGTATACTCTGTGCCATCAGTTACATATTCCATTCCTAGTTTTTTAGTTCTTATTTTATACATAATGTATGGCTTTTTGTTTTTACCTTCACGATATCTTAGTGTATTATGGAGTGGTAGCCCTAAATCTATAAAGGTAATTATTAATACTATAATTATTAAAGGTAATAAAATGATAAATAATATTGTAGCAATTATTGTATCTATTATTTGCTTTATATATTTTTTATACACTTTATCACCTTCTTTTTATATTTTATAATCGTCTTCTAGTGAGAATTCAACGTTTTCTTCGATCCATTCTTTTCTTGGTTCTACTTTGTCTCCCATTAGGACGCTTACTCTTTTTTCTGCAAGTGATGCATCATCAATGTTTACTTTTACAAGTGTTCTTGTAAGTGGATTCATTGTTGTTTCCCATAGTTGTTCGGCATTCATTTCACCTAATCCTTTATATCTTTGAATCTCGCATTTCTTATCTTTTGTTTTTTCTCTTAGTTCTTCATTTGTGTAGGCATAATCTATTTGTTTACCACTTGTTATTTTAAATAATGGTGGCATAGCAATGTATAGTTTTCCTAGTTCAATTAATGGACGCATATATCTATAGAAGAATGTAAGTAGTAGACACTGAATATGAGCACCATCGTCATCGGCATCGGTCATTATTATTACTTTGTCATATTCTATATCTTCTTTTTCAAAGTTAGAACCTGATCCAGCACCGATTGTATAAATCATTGTATTTAGTTCTTCATTTTTTAGAATATCTTCGAATTTTGCTTTTTCGGTATTTAAAACTTTACCTCTTAGTGGCAAGATTGCTTGGAATTTTCTATCTCTTCCTTGTTTTGCTGATCCGCCGGCAGAGTCTCCTTCGACTAAGAATAGTTCATTTTTTGTTTTATCTTTTTTACTAGCAGGAGTAAGCTTTCCTGACATTAATTTTTCTTTTGCATTTTTATTTTTACCTTTTCTTACTTCTTCACGGGCTTTTCTTGCTGCTTCACGAGCTAGTTTACTTTTTAGTGATTTATCTATTATATCTGTTGCAACTTTTTTATTTTCTTCAAGAAAGAATGATAATTTTTCGGTTGCGATTGATTCGACCGCTGTCCTTGCTGCTGGGCTTCCTAGTTTTGATTTTGTTTGTCCTTCGAATTGTAGTAATGATTCTGGTATTTTTAATGATATAATGGCTGTTAATCCTTCACGGACATCGGATCCATCAAATGCTTTATCTTTTGCTTTTAGGAAGTTATTGTTTTTGGCATAGTCATTGAAGACTTTAGTAAGTGCTGTTTTAAATCCTACTTCGTGAGTTCCTCCGTCTGTTGTTTTTACATTGTTTACAAAGGATATTATGTTTTCACTATATGAGTCAGTGTATTGAAATGCAATATCGACTTCAATATCATTTTTTGTTCCTGTTATTGTGTGAACTTTATGAAGTGGTGTTTTGTTTTCATTGATCATTTCTACAAATGCTGATAGTCCATCTTCATAAAAGAATTTATCATGTTTTTTGTCTTCAATATCAATTAATTCAATTGTTAAACCTTTAAGTAGAAATGCTGATTCTTGCATTCTTTCCGCGATTGTTGTGTATGAGAAGTTTATGCTTTGGAATATTTCTTTGTCTGGTAGAAATCTTACTGTTGTACCAGTTTTATTTGTAGTTCCAACTTTAGTAAGTGGTCTTGCTACTCTACCACCGTTTTCAAAGCGCATATTGTATTCATAACCGTCTCTTCTTATTGTTAGTTCAAGCCATTCTGATAAGGCATTTACTACTGATGAACCTACGCCGTGTAGTCCTCCGGATACTTTATATCCACTTGTTTCAAATTTTCCTCCGGCATGTAGGATTGTAAATATTACTTCTGGGGTTGATTTACCGCTTGAGTGCATTCCTGTTGGTAGTCCACGTCCATGGTCTTCTACTTCAACACTGCCATCTGGATATAGGGTTATTTTTATATAGTTACCGAATCCATTTATTACTTCATCTATAGAGTTATCAACGATTTCCCAGACTAAGTGATGTAGTCCTCTTTTATCTGTTGAACCAATGTACATACCTGGTCTTTTTCTTACTGCATCTAGTCCTTCGAGTATTTTTATACTATTTTCATCATATTTTAGTGCCATATTCATCATCTCCTTTTTTATTATATCATTAAAAGTAGTTATTTCCAAAGGAAAATAGTTAAGTTGACATCTGTTTCATATTTATTACTTATTATAATTTTATAAAGTAAAGACTCATCATTGATGAGTCTAATTGTTTTTAATTTCTACTACTTGTCCTTTTTTTAGAGTCTTTTTTATATCTATTACTCTTTGATTGGAAGAACCAGCATATTTTAATTTAGGATTTTTTTGTTCTTCGATAAATTGTCCATCGACTAGATAGTCAATATATTTTAGAATTTCTTTATCTTTTAAATTGTTTTCATAGTTAAATCCTGTCCATACCCATATTGTTTTTTCGGGATATGTTTCTTTAAATTTTTTAGCTAGTTTTGTAGATGCATCAATATTTTTTGGGTGAAGTGGTTCTCCACCAAGTATTGAAAGTCCTTCGATGTATTCTTTTTTTGCAAGTTCTAGTATATGCTCTATTACTTCATCTGTTAGTTCTTTTCCTCCGTTAAAGTCATGGGTTTCAGGATTAAAGCAGTTTTTACAATTGAATGTACATCCTTGCATGAATATTGATACTCTTACTCCTGGTCCATTTGATATGTCCATTTTACGAATTTTGTTGTATCTCATTTTAGTCTTCCTTATTGTCTAAGTGTAGAACACGTTCTTTTATTTCTTGAGTTCTTCCTCTGTTCCAGAACTTTGTTCCAATGTATCCGCATGTACGTCTTGCAACGTTTAAGGTATCATGGTCTTTATTACCACATTGTGGGCAGTACCATTCAAGATCATCATTTAATAGTATTTCTCCATCAAATCCACATTTTTGACAGTAGTCTGATTTTGTGTTTAATTCAGCATACATAATGTTGTCATAAATGAATTTAATTACTTCGATAACAGCATCTAAATTGTTTTGTAGGTTTGGTGTTTCAATGTATGATATTGCTCCCCCAGGTGATAGGTTTTGGAATTCACTTTCAAGTTTTAATTTTGTAAATGCGTCTATTTCTTCGAATACTGGTACATGATATGAGTTTGTTATATAGTCACGGTTTGTTATTCCTTTGATTACTCCGAATCTATCTCTTAGGCATTTTGCAAATTTATATGTTGTACTTTCTAGTGGTGTTCCATATACACTGTAGTCAATGTTTTCTTTTTCTTTCCATTCTTTACATTTTTCATTCATTCTTTGCATTACTTTAATAGCAAATTCTTTTCCTTTACCATTATCTGTATGAGAGTGTCCTGTCATATATTTTACACATTCATAAAGACCAGCGTATCCAAGTGAGATTGTTGAGTATCCATTATGTAGTAAGTCATGAATGCTTGCTCCTTTTGGAAGTCTTGCTAGTGCTCCATGTTGCCAAAGGATTGGTGCTACATCACTTGTTGCTTTTGATAGTCTTTTGTGTCTTATTTGAAGGGCTCTATGGCATAGTTCTAGTCTTTCATCAAATATTTTAAAGAATGTTTCTTCGTCTTTATCTGATGATAAGGCAACGTCTGGTAAGTTTATTGTTACAACTCCTTGATTGAATCTACCATAGTATTTTGGTTTTCCGTTTTCATCAACGTATGGAGTTAAGAATGAACGGCATCCCATACATGGATAACAGTTACCATTTCCATTTTTATCTATTTTAAGTTGTAGCATTATTTTTTCTGATATATAGTCTGGTACCATACGTTTAGCAGTACATTTTGCTGCCAACTGTGTAAGATAGTAGTATTTACTATCTTCATGGATGTTATCTTCTTCAAGTACGTATAGTAATTTAGGGAATGCTGGTGTTATATAAACTCCTTTTTCATTTTTCATTCCTTCAATTCTTTGACGTAAGAATTCTTCGATAATCATGGCTAATTCTTCTTTATATTCTTTTGTTTCACCAAGATACATGCAAACGCTTAAGAATGGTGATTGTCCGTTAGTAGTGGTCATTGAATTAACTTGATATTGGAATGTTTGTACTCCAGCAGTGATTTCTGTTTTTAAATCTTCTTTTGCAAATTTTTCACATTGGTCTTTTGGTAATTTACGTGCTTTATATATTTTTAAATATCTGTTGTAACTATCTCTTACAAATGGTGCTAAGTGGGTAAGAGTTATTGATACTCCCCCATATTGACTAGATGATACTGCTGTTATGATTTGAGTTGCAATTGTTACTGCAGTTAAAAATTTATGTGGTTTTTCAATCATTACTCCATTTATATTTGTACCATTTTGTAACATATCTTCTAGGTTTATTAAGTCACAATTATGTAGTGCATTTTGTGCAAAGTAGTCAGCATCGTGGAAATGTATTATTCCAGCATCGTGTGCTTCTACTATGTCTTCTGGTAATAAAAATCTTCTTGTAATATCTGTACTTGTTATTCCCGCTAAATAGTCTCTTTGTGTGGTTACTACTTTAGCATTTTTATTTGAGTTTTCTGTGTTCCAATATTCGCTTTCTCCATCGATTAGTTCTTTAATTGCTAAGTCAGTAGTGTTACTTTTTCTAACTAGTTCTCTTGTATATCTATAAGTAATGTATTTTTTAGCTAGTTCATACTTACCTATTGACATAAGTTTCATTTCTATAATATCTTGAATGTCTTCGACAAGAATTCTTTTCTTACCAAGTGATTCAATGTATTTTTCAATGTTTCTTATTTGTGTGTGTGATGCTTGTTTGTCTTCTTCTACTTCCTTATTTGCTTTTAGTATGGCTGCTTCGATTTTTTCAGGACAATAATCAACCATGTGTCCGTCTCTTTTGATTACCTTCATTTTTACTCCTCCTAGTTTTTTTACATTTTAATTATATAATTTTGTCGAAAATTGTTATTGTTGCAATTGCAACATTTTAAAAATAATGTTAAAATATTTTTTAGAGGGATATTATGAACGATTTATTTAAAGGAATTCACCCTAGTAAACAGGGATTTTTATTAAAGATGTTGGAGGCTTCTAGTTTACATTTTAGTGTAAATGAGTTAGTGTCAAGTAAGATTAAAATGAATAATTATGTTGCAATTGTAAAGACTGGTTATCTTAATATTATAAAAACTGATAGTTCTGGTAACAGGTCTTTGGTTGAAGTGCTTGATGAGGGGGATGTGTTTGGAACAAATATATCTAATTTAATTAATAGTGATTATGATGTTATTGCTAAGGAAGAGTCTTTGGTTATTTTTATTGATACTGCTTATATATATAGTAATGCTAATATTAATTCTTCAATTTTTAGTCAGTTTTTGATTAATTTATTAGAGATTACTCAAAAGAAGTTGACTTTAAATAATGAAAGAGTTGATATTTTGACTAATAAGACTATTAGAAATAAACTTCTTTCTTATTTTAAATATTCTTATATGGATACAAATGCCAGGATTGTGTATGTTCCTTCTTCTTTTACTGCTCTTGCTGATTATTTAGCAATTGACAGGAGTGCAATGAGTAGAGAGCTTAAGAATCTTAAGGATGAGGGTCTTATTGAAATAAAAAACAAGAAAATAAAGTTGCTTTATTTTCCTGAATAAAAGTGTTTTATAGACTTATTACTTCATAAGAATAGTCTAAATCATTAAATACTTTAAACATATCTTGTAGTGATATAAAGATAGTTGCGGTGTTATCGTTTGGGTGAAATGTTATTAGTTTTTCGTTTATTATATCTTTATCTATATAGACGTTAATATCATGATCTTTATTATTTATCAGTCCAAATATTGATACTGTTCCTGGTTTTAATCCTAGTTTTTCTTTTAGTTGTTCTTCTTTTGCAAAGTGAAGTTTATCATTTGTTAATTCATTCATCTTTTTTATATCTAATCTTTTAGAGTCATCCATTATAATTAGATAAAACTTTTTATCTTTTTTATTTGTCATAAATATAGTTTTTGAACGAACTCCTTCTTTTCCTTCGATATATTTATCTGCTTCTTCAGTTGTCATTGCAGGTTGATGATGAATTATTTCATATTTTATGTTTTTACTTTTTAAATAGTCTAATACTTGTTTCATATTATTTTTCCTTTGTTTTCAACTTTTGTACAGAGACTTTACTAGTTTTTTCTTGTCAATGTCATTAGTTTTTAAAACATAATCAAAGTCCTCTTCATTGTAAGTTATGCTAGCCTGATCTCTTAAGTTAAATGATTCTTCACTTATGTTATCTCTTCTTGTTGCTCTTCTTTTTCTTATATCGTATGGTGTATTTAAAAGTATTTTTATATCACACATGTCAAAATATTTTGATTTTGATAGTAACATCCAATCTAAGATTACTATTTTATTTTTATTATTTTCTAGAAAGTTGTCAATTTCTATTCGCATATATTTCCATGTAATATCAGTTAGTTTATCCATTTCTATTTTAGAGTCAAAAACTATTGTGCTTAGTTTTTTTTCTATCGATATCGTTTTCACTTAGTATTTTGTTTCCATATAGTTTTATCAATTCTTTTTTTACTTCAGGAAGCAATAAAATTTTATGACCAATTTTATCTATTTCTAGATGTATTGCTTTATTGTCTGTTAGTTTTATTATTTGATTGGCTAAAGTAGTCTTGCCACTTCCGGAATTACCACATATACCTATAATCATAATCGTTTCCTCCGTTTTCATTATATCATGTTATTCTTTTAATGTTAATAATTACTTTTTGTGTTAGATTTCAAAGACAATAAAAACCTAAATTCATTGAATATTTTTATGATGTCTGGTGATATTTTTAGATTTAATTTGTATGTATTTAGTTAAAAGTTAATGACTAATAATATAAAAACAATAGATGTTGGTAAGTATATTTATGTAAAAAAAGACGATTTTATATAATTGCCTTTTTTATTTTATATAGCTCATCTTCTATTTTTTTTATTAGTTCATTTTTATTTTTTCTATCATCTTTACCTTTGTGCCACATAAAATCGTTCCAGTCTTCTAGTACTGAATCAATATTTTCTTTGTTAACTTTATCTTTCAATATCTGATATGCAGTTTTTTTGTAGTTCATTAGTGAGACAACTGCTAGTGATATATAATAAGATTTTTCTGGTATTTTTGATATTTTATAGAAATGAAGTGCTAACTCATCTTCTATCTTTTTTGGATTTTGTATAATTATTTTATTAGTTCTATAGAGTGTTGTAGCACCTTCTATTTTAATGTTTTCAGCATCTTTAGGAATTTCTACATCATATATAGTATCTCCTCTGTGCAACCATCTTAAAATACAGTCTTCACTACAATAATTAAAACCCCCAAATTCTTTTCCAGTACTAGCATTAGGATTCCAATTATCACTGATATTTACTTCACCTATTTTATAATTAAAACTGTTTTTTGCACCACTTGTTGTTCCAAACATTACTTTTACATATTTTTTCATTTTATCACCGCCTAAAAAATTCCATATCTTATGTTTTTTATTCTTTTATTATTTTTCCATCTAGGTTACATATATAACATTTTGGTAATAATTCTTTTATTTCTTTTAAAATTAAGTCGTCTTTTTCATATATTCTTCCCACTAGTATTCCTTCGATTAAGTTTGATGGTAAACCAAATAAAATAGCACTTTCTCGATCGGTAAAGAAATCGCCTTTGTTTTTTCTATCTTTTAAAAATTTGTCGTAGTAATTTGGATTAACGAAATCCTTAACATTTTCATCATCAATAAAATCAGGCTCTAATATGTCGCCCTTGAGTAATTCTTTTGTGTAGTTATTATTTCCGTTAAATATAATACCTATTTGAATTCTATCTTGAACTAAACTAGGCATAAACCTTGCTTCTTTTGTTTGTTCTAGAGTCCACATATGACAATTAATACTGCTTGTAATATCAATGATATTGTGCATTTCATCATATGGAATAACTGAGGTTTTATTTTTTTGTGTGTCTATATCGTTTTCAATAATACCACTATATAAAATAGTGCCTCCAGAATAAAAATTTATATAGTCTTTTAGTAAGTAATCTTTTTTTAATTTCCATACACCAACAGAACTTGGATATTTTGATAATCTATCATTTATAAACCAACTTGATATTAATCCATTCTTTACAATTTCTTTTAATCCATCAATATTTTTATATGTTCCATGTAATAATGTTCCTTTTTTTAAAACTACATTGTCTCCAACAGAATATTTACATTTGGGATTTACATATTCTTTTGATTTGTAATATTTATTTATTTGATTTATCATAATCTTTTTAGAATTGTCTTTTAATTTTTTTTCTGTTATTTCTATGTAATCATTTTTATTCATAATTAGCCTCCTACATCTTGCAACTATTATATCATGTTTATTTTTAGTGTTAAATGGTAATGTTCTTTACTAGGTTTTTTGTTAGAATGGTTCAGTTACATCAAATAAAATTGGATCTTGGCTTAATATATCTAATTGATCTTTGCTTAAGTGTTTCTTATCAATTATGACTTCTATTACAAAATCATCAAAGAAGTTATCATTCATTATATAATAACCATCTTTATGAACTTTATCACCGTAACTGTCTTCAATTTTCCATCTAACTGCTTTATCATCTTCAATGTGAACTCCAGTAATTAACATTACATGTTGAAAATCGATATCATGTATGGATAATGCTTCTTCTTTGGATAATAGCTCGATATTAAATGTATCTTTATAATTGTATAAATTAGAATCCATTATTCCTAATTTATCTGCTCGCATTTTTTTCATATCACAACCTAAGCATACAGGAACCCCATCTTTTAATTGTTTGATCGCTAAATCTTTTAAATTTTCAATTGGTAAATTAATGAATTCAACATAACTATTTTCATATACATTTTCAGTATGCTCTTTTCTATATAGCTTATTATATTCTTTGTTGTACATTGGTACATTAGCAACACCAATAAAATCATTTAAGTCAATAGTGAGATAATTGTTTGAGAATTCTTTAGGAGTTATATTAGTGATTTTTTTATATTGTCCATCTTTAGTTTTATATTCATAATCGAAAGTAAAAGGTAATTCTCCTAAACATTTTGCTAACATGTTATAATTTTTTGTTAGCATTTCTTCTTTTATAACGTCTAAATTATTACATTTTTCTTTTTTTAATTTAATTAGTTTTAATATATTTTTTTTTTACTTTATCACTAAGGATTTTGGTTAATTCTTCGGATTTTTTACTGCATTCAACATCTGGCATAACATTTTCTGGAACAATTCCATATTTATTTACTAGTGCTTTAAAATATTCAAAATATCCACCTTCATATATACCAAATTTTAAATATTCTTTTTTAATTTCTTCTTCATAGTTAAAATTATCATTTTCTATAATTCTGTTATAAATAGTATTAGATTTTTCCATCTTATCTAGAAAAGCTAAAAAGTTTACAGATAAAGCATATTCACTTTCTTCAATATTAAGGTTTTTAGCAATATTATTTTTTATTAAATTTATACCTGCATGTATCCAGCAACGTTCTGATTCTTCTTGATTATATATTTTTGATTTTGGCAGTTCTATATTAAAAATATTTATTGTTTTGTTAACTATTTCATCGTTTAAGCAAACTTTATTGATACCTACATTTTTAATTGCATTTTCTATTATTTTATTATTTTTATCTTTTTTATATAAATTATCAAATTTATTAAGTAACTCACTATTTAAATTTTTCATTTGTAACCTCCTTGTTTATTTAATTATATCATTGATTTTAATAAATTACTATTTTTATCATTTATTGAGCTTATAAAATTTATCTCTTTTCAATGAAAAAATAACATTGCTGTTGAATGAAATACTATTACTATCTTTCTGTCATTGCTTTTTAGTGTATTCATCAAAGCATTAAATGTTCTTTCTCTTACTTCTTTTTGACTTTCACCATATTCAGTTTTATAATTTTCATTCAAGAATTGTTTTTTTCCAAAATTGTCTGGAAGTTCATTCCATGAATCTATTCCAAATTTTCTTTCTCCAAAATCACTGACTATATTAATTTTTATATTATTATTTTCCGCGATATATTTAGCAGTAGATATTGATCTGACATAACTTGATGAATATAATTTATCTATGTATTTTAACTCATCAATATTTAACTTTTCTTTAGCAATATTTTCTCCTTCAATCGACAAAGGATTTTTTTCGTTTTGAATTTGCAAACTATCCATATTTTTATCATTATTAACTACTTCATATAAGGGTTTTGAATGTCTTACTAAATAAACTTCTTTAATCATTTGACACCACCTTTCTTTATAGTATCATTTTAGCATATTTTTTTATACTTGTATATTTTTGATCCTACTTGCTCTATTTAAATATTGTAAATAATATGTTATAATTAATATAGTTTTAATTTATAAATAAGGAGAGACTGTATGCATTTTTATGAATTAATAAAAAATTTAAATAAAGATAAAAAGATTATTATTTATGTTGATATGGATGGTGTAATTGCTTCTTATGATTTTGGAAAACCATTGGATTTTAAAAATAAGAGACCTTTGACTACAAATATTAAAACATTAAAACAATTATGTAATCTAAAAAATGTTGAACTGCATATATTATCAGTTTGTAGATTTGATATTGAAGTAAATGAAAAAAATGAATGGTTAGATAAATATGCCCCATTTTTTGAAAAGGATAAAAGGACTATTATTTCAAAGGAAAGTTATCCACATTATTCATCAAAAGACTTAAAATTAAATTATTTAAAATCTTTGAAAACTGAAGAACAAATTATTTTCATTGATGATGACAATGAAATTTTGAAAACTGTTCGTAATGGTTTAAAAAATATAATACTATATCAGGATTCTGAATTGATAGATTAGAAAGGAAGAATATATATGTTAAGTTATGAAGGAATATTTTTTGAGGCAGATATGGTTGATTTGATACATTCATTAGAAACAGAAAAATTAGACAGAGTTAATGATGAACTTCATTGTACTTTTAAATATCATCCAACAACTGATGAAATTTTTAATGATATAGTTGGAGAAACATTTGAAGTATATTTAATTGGTTATGGTAATGATAGGCAAAATAGCGGATTTGAAATATTACTTCCAGATGAATTAAAAGATTATTATCTAAATTATGACGAACAAAATCCAACAGTTTTAAAAACACCACATATTACTGCATCATTAGCCGAAGGTGCAAAAGCAACAAATACAAAAAATCTTAATTTCAAACCGTTAGCAAAACCTGTTAAGTTAGTTGGAAGATTTGGCTATTGGATCAAAAATGAAAATGAAGAACACTTATCTTATGAACCATACTTTAAAAGTAAAACAAGATAATATTTTAATACACACGATAATTAATATGTCAATTTGCAAGTGTGTTACTAAATTGTAAAAATAAAACTACTCTCAATTTAATTTGAAAGTAGTTTTTATATTATCTCGAATAGTTCGAGTAACTATCAATCTGGTGCCTGCGGTGGGACTCGAACCCACACGATATTGCTACCACTGGATTTTGAGTCCAGCGCGTCTACCAATTCCGCCACGCAGGCATAAAGAACTATAATTGTTCTATTTCTTGTCTTTTTTCAAGATAAGATATATTTATTATATCACATCTTTTAGGAATTTGTTCATTAAAAAGTATAAAATTATAATTGTTCTATTTCTTCCTCTTCTTTGTATTTTGAATTATATAGTTCAACATCATCTGAAGTTTGAACTTCTTCTATTTTTGGTAGTTCATTTAATGATGTTAATCCAAAGTAGTCTAAGAATTCATCTGTTACTGCATATAGTCTTGGTTTTCCTACGGTGTCTTTTCTTCCTACTTCTTTTACTAAGTCTCTTGATATTAGGTTTCTAATCATTTGACTTGATTGAATTCCTCTTAATTCATCTATTTCTAAACGAGTTATAGGTTGGTTATAGGCTATTATTGCTAGTGTTTCAAGTGCTGATTGTGAAAGTGTTTTATTGCTTGATAGTTCTGATAGTTTTTCATAGTAGGTTTTATGTTCTTTTTTTGTAGTTAGTTTATATTTTCCTGCAAAGTCTTGGATCATTATTCCTCTTTCTTCATTTGCGTAATCTTCTTTTAGTTTGTTTATTAGTTCAAGTGCATCATCTTGTTCTATTTCTAGGACTTCGCTTATCTCTTCGATTGTTAAGCCTTCGTCTCCTGTTATAAATAATAGTCCTTCAAGTACTGATTTCATTATGCCACCTCACAGTATATTTTATCAAAGTTATTTTCTTGTGTTATTTTTAGTTCATTATTTTTTGCCATTTCTAAGATTGAAAGAAATGTTACTACTACATATGGTTTTGATATATCTTCGAATAAGTCAAAGAATTCTACTTTTCTTTTTGTTTTTAAAATATTTTTTATAGATTTTGTTCTTTCTTCGACTGATATTTCTCTTGTTGTTATTTTTGTAGTAATTGGTTTTTTTATTTGTTGTCTTTTCAAGTAGTTTTGGAATGCCTTTAATAGATCTTCAAGTGTTATATCATCAGATAGTTGTTGTTTTGGATCAATGTATTCTTTTAGATTAGATGGAGATTTAGTATAGAATTCATGTCTTTGTTCTTCTAGTTCTTTGAAATCTTGGGTTATTTTTTTATATTGTTCATATTCTAATAATCTATTTATTAAGTTTTCTTTTAGTTCTGTTAATTCTTCTTGTTCTTCTTCGTCTTTTATATTTGGAAGAAGACTTTTTGATTTGATGTACATTAATTCTGATGCAAGTATTAGATATTCTGATGCAATGTTTAGATTTTTTTCTTTCATATTATCTATAAAGTCTAAATATTGGTCTGTTAGTTTTACTATTTCAATGTTCATAATATCCATATCTTGTTCTTTTATTAAGTGTAATAGTAAATCAAGTGGTCCTTCGAAATCGTTTATTTTAAAATTATACTCCATATAATCACCTTTAACATGTATAATTATATCATATTTTCTTGTTATTACAAAGAAAAAATAACTTGCGTTATTTTTAGTTTCTTGGTTTAAATATAAGAGCAAATACAAAGCTAAAGATGATTGCGCTTGTTATTCCTGTTGCAGTAAGATCAAACATTCCCATTAGGATACCAGTTGCTCCGGATTGATTGGTTCTTTCTAGTGCACCATGAATTAGTAAATGACCAAAGCTTGTTATTGGCACTAATGCTCCTCCACCAACATGTTGTATTATTTTATCATATATACTAAATGTATCTAGGAATGAGCCTATTACTACGAACATGCTGGTAATGTGTCCTGCGGATAGTTTGGTGTTATCTAATATTAATTGCGCTATTAGGGATAGTATTCCTACGAATAGAAATGATGTTATATAGGTCACTTTACCACCTCCATAGTTATTGCATGAGCAATTGATAGGATGTTTTCTTTTTGATATATGAATGTTGGTGAGAATAGTGCACCAGTTGCTACGAATAAAACTTTTTTTAGATTTTTATTTTTCATTTGATTGTATATATATCCATAAGTTACTAAGGCACTACAGACTGGTCCTGATCCTCCGGCAGTTATTTCTTTTTGATTTTTCATATCATATAGCATTGCTCCACAGTCATCATAGTTTTCTCCTAGTTTTATTTTGTATTTTTGGTCCATGTATTCTTTTAGAATCTTTTTTCCATATATTCCTAGGTCTCCGGTTATGATTAAATCATAATCGCTTACTTTTTCATTATTATTTTTTAAATGATTATATATTGTATCTGCTGCAGCAGGTGCCATTACTGCTCCCATATGGTTTGGATCGTTTTGGTTTAAATCTATTATTTTTCCTATTGTACCAGATGTTATTTTTATATTTGTTTTTTCATTTGTTAATAGTATTGATGCTCCTCCGGTTGATGTGAACGTTTTTGTTTTAGGACTTGGTGCACCATATTCTACTGGATTTCTAAATTGTTTTTCTGATACTAGGTTATTTGAACTAGTTGTACATATAATGTTTTTTGCTTTTTTGCTTTCTAAGATAGTTGATGCAAGTATTATTGACTGTGTTGATGTCGCACAGGCACTATAAACTCCGATGAATGGTATTTCATAGTCTTTTGCTGCATATGATGATGCTGTTATTTGATTTTGTAAGTCTCCAGATATTAAGATATCTATTTCTTCTTTTGTAATATTTTCTTTATCTATTAAGGTATCTATGCTTTCTTTTTGAAGGTTTACTTCTGATTTTTCTAATGATTTACTGTTTACATAAAAGTCTTTATGAGTCTTATCAAAGTATTTATTTAGTGGTCCTTTTGCTTCGAGATGTCCAGCGATTGTTGCGGTATTTTTTATGTATACGTTATTAAATTCAAATGTCATAGGGCGACTCCTAGTAGGAATCTTATAAGGGCAAAGAAGTATGATGATACTACTCCATATAAGATTACTGAGCCCGCTAATTTAAATATGTTTGAACCGAATCCATAGATTAGACCTTCGTTTTTATAGTCTAGTATTGCACTTTGCATAGAATGTGCGAATCCTGTTATGGGTATTATAAGGCCCATTCTTCCTGTTTTTACAAAGGTATCAAATACTCCGATAGCTGTTAGAAGGCATGCAATAAAGATAAGGGTTATAATCATAAATACTGCTGAGTCGTTTCTTGATATTTCAAATAGATATGAATATATTTCTATTAGGAAGTTTCCGAATGCTCCGATTAGTCCTCCGACTGAGAAAGCTATTAAGGCGTTTATTAGTTTATTTTCATCTGGTAGATTTGTCTTTACTATTTTGTCATAGTTTTCTTGTTTCATTTTATCACGTATAATCAATCTTATAGAAATATTAATTAATTTCTTATTGATTGATCCCTTTCTATTTATAT
>CAKOJO010000011.1 GCA_934090595.1 uncultured Bacilli bacterium
CTAATAGTAGTTAGTATTTCTTTTGCTTTGTTTAATCCAAGTATTAACTTACTAGGAAGAAGAAATATAAAAATATCAAAATGTGAACTAGACATAAACTTTAAAGAAAGTGACGAACTAATGCTAATTAGTAAATATCCTATATCTACAAGACAAGCCCTTGAAGGAGACTATAAACCTAAAAAAATTACTATAACTAATAATTCTACATGTGATACAGCATATTATAAACTAACTATAAAAGATTTAATAAACTCATCCATAAACAAAGATGTAATACAATACCATGTGGTAGATAAACAAAATACAATGACGTATAAACTTGGAGATATAAATAATGATAATGATGTTAATGAAAGAGATTATACTCAAGTATTAAGATACATTGCAAATAATAATAGTAAATTCGGTACAATTGCTACGGCAAGGTATGCTGCAGATGTTAATGGTGATGGCATGGTTAATGATATGGATCAAGATTTTTTTATTCAATACTTTAATCATTCAATAACAACTTTCCCAGCAGGCACACCACTTGAAGAAAAAACAACAACTAAAGAAATAATAAATGTAAACCCAGATACATTTTTAATAGAAAACTCTATTGAAAAAGGACAAACACATGAATATGAAATAATAATGTGGATAAGTAATACTGCAACAAATACTGATTTATATGAAAATGGTGATACAACAAAACCAATAGAATATAAATATGCGCTTAATATTGAAGCAAGTGATGAAAAAAAGGAAGATGCTGAAATCGTTCCAATACTAAATATACCAGTAGGAACCAATGGTATTGAAAAGGTAACACATGAAATAGATAATACACTTCAAGTTGATAGTAGATTTGCAACAGAATATAGATATCGTGGAGGAAGTGTAAATAATTATGTTACATTTAATAATAAAACATGGAGAATAATAGGAATAATACCAACTGAAGATACAGATGGTAATGTAGAAAACAGAATAAAAATAATTAATGCAACGAGCGTCGATACAGAATCTTGGGGGTCTGATGGTCAATATGATTGGTCTGATGCTACTCTCAATCAGTATCTTAATAATGAGTACTATGATACATTAAGTGAAGAGGCAAAAAGTATGATAGGAACGACAAAATATTATCTGGGTATAGATCCGTCATCAACAGTTAGCGAAACTTGGAAAAGCGAACGCTCTACAATAGATTATTATTTCACATCATATGAAGGTGGATATATTTCAAAAAATCATCTGAATAAAATTGGACTAATATATGCAAGCGACTATATATATGCAGGAGATAAGTCATGTGATAATCTTTTAGTTTTCTATAATGACGACTTCACAAAGACCACTAGTGCATGTAAAGATAATAATTGGATTCATAAATTTATGGGTAATTATGAACTTATAATAACACAACCTTTTAATGGCCAAGTTTGGCTTGCTACGGGTGAAGGCGCAATGGCACAAACACTTAGTCCTCTTTATACACAACACCCAGTTCTAACTTTATCTTCAAATGTAAAAATATCATCTGGAACAGGCACAAGTTCTGATCCATATAAGCTTCAACTGGACTAACTAATATGTAAAGCAACCTAGTATAAGCGTAAAGCAACCCATTATAAATTGACAAACCACATCTTTTAATATAAAATTATAGGTGATTTAAGGGATGTGATCTAAATGAAAAAATATGATAAAAAAGACTATATAAACTTAGCAATTTTAATCATATTTTTTTTAGTATTTATAACTATATTAATGCTATGCACAAAAAACTCAATATATGGTTCAAAACTAGATTATGCAGATCAACATTATATGATTCCCGAATACTTTAGAACCCTTTTCTACAATAGCAAAGAACTATTTCCAAACTTTGCCCTTAACTTAGGAATGGGACAAAATATATACAACTTTTCATACTATGGTCTATATAGTCCAATAATACTAATATCATATTTACTACCATTCATTAAAATGGCAACCTATATACAAATAATATCTATTATCTGTATAATACTTGATATAATTCTATTCTATAGATACATATCAAATCACTATGAAAACAAATTAATAAGATTCATATCAACATTTATACTACTTTGTTCAGCATCACTAATACTTCATTCACATAGACACATAATGTTTGTAAACTATATGCCATTTCTAATACTAGGACTAATCGCTATAGATAACTATTTTAATCAAAATAAAAAAACACTACTTATGATAAGTATAACTCTAATAATATTAACAAGTTACTTCTTTAGTGTATCTGCATTAATAAGCTTAATACTATATGCAATATTTATCTATTTGAAAAACAATAAATTCAAATTAAAAGACTTTATAACAACATTCTTAAAACTATCTATCTACTTTATAATACCAATAATGATAAGCGCAATTCTATTATTTCCAACTTTAAGTGCAATTCTAAATAATAGGTTAGACAACAACACTACAACATCCTTAATGAGTTTAATTATTCCAAACTTATCATTTGAATACCTATTATATAGTTGTTACTCACTTGGATTAACAAGCTCATTTATACTTGCACTTGCAAACGGTTTGTTATCAAAACAAAAAGAGTACAAATTCCTAAGCATAACATTCCTTTTACTTGGACTATTCCCAATATTTATCTACATCCTAAACGGAGGAATGTATATAAATGCTAAAGTCTTAATACCAATGGTACCACTTGCAATAATACTTCTTTCAAAACTATTTAGTGATATCATAAATAAAAACATAAGACTAATTCCTTTACTAGTTCTAACAATAATATTAAGTCTAATAGGAAGTATAAACTTTAACTTTGACAGAGTGTACCTAATCGATATAACATTCTTATTACTTTGTCTTGTTCTGACAGTAAAAAGTAAAAACAAAATAGTATTCTTTATGATAATACTAATGTCTACGGTTAATTTAATAAGTGTAAATGTAATAGATAAACTAGAAACAAAAGATCAAGTAGAAACTCAATACAATGAAAACATTAAAGATTTAATTAAAGAAAATACTGATCTAGAAAAAACACACGTAGAAATAAAAGAAAATATAAATGACACTAATAACATAAGAAACATAAACGAAATGAAAACTACTATGTACTCATCACTTACTAATAAGTATTATAATAATTTTTACTGGAACGAAATAAACAATAACAATCCATATCGTAACTCAACAATAATAAGTGGAACAGATAATATTTTCTATAACATATATACAAATACAAAAAACTATATAACAACAAAAGAAGCACCAATCGGTTACCAATTAATAAAAGAACAACAAAACTATAAACTATATCAAAATAATGATACATTTAAAACTATATATGCCAATAGTAATCTAATGTCCCTAAATGAATATAAAAAACTTTCTCATCCTTACAGCACTGAATCCTTATTAAACTACACAATAGTAAATGATAATAATATAACATCAAACTATAAAACAAATATAAAAGAAATAAACTATAACGAAGAAAAAATACCATTTATAAAAAGAAATAATAAATATTCATTTAAACTAGATAAACAAACAAAATACACCATTCCATTAGAAAATAACTATCAAAACAAAATCTTAATGATAAGCTTTGATATGGACTATTCACAAAAATGCTCAATCGGAGACACATACATAATAATAAATGGTGTAAAAAACACTCTAACTTGCAAGAGTTGGAAGTATCATAACCAAAACTATACATTTGATTATGTTCTATCAAGTGATAACATTAACTCCCTAGATGTAACAATATCAAAAGGAAAGTTTATAATAGAAAACATAAAAGTATATGAAATGGACTACAACGATTTAAAAAACATTAATAAAACACATGATAACTTAAATATAACAAGTATAAAAGAAAACCAAATAAATGGTACAATAAATGTAAAAGAAGACTCATACTTAAATATAAACATTCCATATGACAAAGGATTTGAAGTATATATAGATAACGTTAAACAAGACTATGAGTTAATAAACACTGCATTCATGGGAACAAAAATATCTAAAGGATTCCATGAAGTAAAAATAATATACAATAGTCCTATGGTAAAAGAATCAAAAATAATATCACTAATCGGAGTTATACTATTTATAACTACTATAGTAATAGATAAAACAAAAAGAAAGAAGGGAAAATATGAAAAAAGTATCAATGATAATACCATGCTATAATGAAGAAGGTAATGTAAAACTATTCTACAATGAAGCAGTAAAAACATATAAAGAACAAAACTATAAACTAGAACTAGTATTCATTGATGATGGTTCAAAAGATAATACTTTAAAAAACTTAAAAGAACTAACCAAAGAACAAGACTGTGAAATAAAAGTTCTATCATTCTCAAGAAACTTTGGAAAAGAAGCCGCAATTTATGCCGGATTAAACAACGTAACCGGAGACTACACCGTAATAATAGATGCCGACCTTCAACAACCACCAGAACTAACTATAAAAATGGCCAACATTCTTGATGAAAATGAATACGATTGTGTTTGCTACTACCAAGAAGAAAGAATCGAAAACAAACTATTATCAAAAATAAAAAATACTTTCTATAAAACAATGAACAATATGTCCGAAGTAGAACTAAAACAAGGTGCTAGTGATTTTAGAATGTTTAATCAAAAAGTAAAAAACTCTTTACTTGAAATAAAAGAATACTATCGTTTTTCTAAAGGAATATTCTCATGGATTGGATATAATACTAAATACTTACCATACATTCCAAAACAAAGAAACTCAGGAACAACTAAATGGAGTTTCATAAAACTTCTAAAATACGGAATAAGTGGAATAATATCCTTTTCAACAATGCCTTTAAAACTAGCAACATACTCAGGACTAACTCTTTCACTCGTTGCATTCATCTATTTATTTGTAATAATAATTCAAAAATTATTCTTTGAAATATCAGTACCAGGATACCCAACCGTAGTATCATGCATACTCCTAATCGGAGGATTTCAACTATTCTGTATTGGTATCATCGGAGAATACTTAGGAAAAACATACATAGAAACAAAAAATAGACCAATATATATAATAAAGGAAGAAGTAACAAATGGAAAAAATAAAAAATCTGTATAAAAAATATAAAGAAATAATAAACTATCTAATAATCGGAGGTCTAACAACAGTAGTAAGCCTTGCAACATTCTACATAGTAAGAATATTCTTTCTAACAAACGACACTCAATTAGATATACAAATATCAAATATAATATCGTGGTTCTTCGCAGTACTATTTGCATTCGTAACCAATAAAAAATATGTATTTGAATCAAAAAAAGAAGGCAAAGAAAAATTAATAGAAATGATAAAATTCTATCTATCTAGAATTACAACTCTATTAATAGATATGGGTACAATGTGGTTACTAACTGCACCACTAAACATAAATGATAAAATATCAAAAATACTAGTACAATTCATAATAGTAGTCTTAAATTATGTATTCAGCAAAATATTTGTATTTAAAAAATAGCATACTAAAAAATAGTATGTTTTTTTAGTTAAAGGAGTACAATTAAATAGGTGATATAAATGCGATTATCAGAACTACAACACAAAGACATAGTAAACTTAGATGGAAAAAAGATAGGAAACATTATAGATGTAAAACTAAATCAAGATGGAACTCTAATATCATTAGTAATAGAAACACAAAAAACTCTATTTAGAATTGGAGCAAAAGAAAATGAAGCAGAAATAAGTTGGGATAAAATTCAAAGAATAGGAGAAGACGTTATCTTAGTTAAGATTAATTAATGACATAAAAATATGTTAAAATATACATATGAGGTGGCAATATGAATAAAAAACCAAATAAAAAACTAAGAAAAGCATTAAAAGAAACAGAAAAAATTATAAATGATAAAAATAGAAAAGGATACAAAACAATTAAAGAACTATTTGAAGCATTAGAGGACAATAAAAACTATATAAAAAATAAAGATGATCAATCTAAATATCATCTTATTTATTTGAGTTTATAACCTAACTTTTCTAATTCTAATATAGCAATTGCAGATAATTCATCTTTTGATAATTTACTAATATCAAAGAAATCTGCCCCAAGAGAATCATCATTTACTTCATTTACTTCTACTTCTTTTTTTATTTCATTGTTATAATTTAAAACTTTAAAGAAAGTACCAATATGGTGAACTTTTACTAAAACATCATCCTTAACTCGCCAGTCGAAAAAGACAGAGTCAGCATCAAATAATTGGTAATCAACTACTTCAATACCAACTTCTTCCATTAATTCTCTTTTTAAAGCATCTTCAGGCCTTTCACCAAACTCTATTGTCCCACCAGGTAAATCCAACTTTCCATTATATGGACCACCAAACTTCTTAATAAGTAAAACCTTATTGTCTTTAATAATCAAACCATAAGCTCCTAAATGTTTCATTTCTTTCATTACTTATTCCCACTTTCTTATTTCTATTCAATATAATTATAACACACTTGGAGTAATTGATAATAAAATTAACATTATAATCTCAATATATGATAAAATTGTATCAGGAGTGATCAAAATGAATGGAAATAAAATAATAGTTCACACATTAATTAAAACAAATAATGGATATCTAGTCACAAAAAGATCAAAAGAGGAAACAACATATAAAGAATACTGGGATATACCTGGAGGATTAGCGGATTATGGCGAACTTCCTAGAGAAACAGCAATCAGAGAAACTAAAGAGGAAGTGGGATTAGATATTACACCAACTAGAATAATACACGAAGATAGTAATTTAGATAAATCAAAAAACTTAATTTTCATTAGATTAGTGTACTTATGTGAATTAAACTCAAAAATTGATGAAATAATTTTACAAGAGGAAGAACATTCAGAATACAGATTCATTAAATCTTTAAAAGACTTAGAAAACGAAAAGATTTGTCCCTTTCTTTTCGAAGTATTTGATAATCCTTTGGTATAAGTCTAAAAATATCTTACATTTACTTATTAAAACATATATGTTAAAATATAACTGGTGATTTAAATGCAAAAAAAAATCTATATAACTTCATTTATATTAATGCTTATAGATTTACTAACAAAATATTTAGTATCAAACTATTTAACATTTAAAGAAGTAATACCTAATTTCTTTAATATATATTTAACTCACAACAATGGGGCAGCATTTTCTATATTAAAAAATAATCAAATACTATTAATAATAATATCAATACTTGTATTATTCTACATAATAAAATACATGATACCAAAAATAACAACAAATATGGAGTACATCTCAATATCAATGATAATTGGTGGAACACTAGGAAATCTATTTGATAGAGTATACCATAACTATGTAATAGACTTCATAAGCCTAAACATATTTGGATACAACTTCCCAGTATTTAATTTAGCAGACATCTTAATAACATGTGGAGCAATAATCTTAATAATAATTCTAATAAGGAGTGATAAAAGTGCAAATAATCGCGGACAAAAGTAATATAAGAATAGATGCTTACTTATCTGAAGAAACAGAATACACAAGAAGTAAAATTCAAAAACTAATAAAAGATGAACAAATAACAGTAAATGATAAAAAAGTAAACTCAAGTTACAAATTAAAAGAAAATGACATGATAAACATCAATGAATTAGAAGAAAAACTAACAGATATCTTACCAGAAAAAATGGATTTAGATATAGTTTATGAAGATGAATACCTAGCGATAATAAATAAACAAAGTGGACTAGTAGTTCATCCAGCAGTAGGTAATCTAAATCATACCTTGGTAAATGGTCTTTTATATCATTTTAATGAAATAAGTAATAAAAATACAATAAGACCAGGAATAGTTCATAGATTGGATAAAGACACAAGTGGTCTTATGATCGTAGCAAAAAACGACCAAGTTCATGAAAAACTATCAAACATGATAAGAAAAAAACAAGTAGAAAGAAAATACCTTGCATTAGTCTGGGGAGTAGTAAGACATGACAAAGGAACAATTGATGCTCCAATCGGAAGAGACATCAACAATAGACAAAAATATGCAGTAACAGACATCAATAGTAAAGACTCGATAACACACTTTAAAGTAATTGAAAGATATAAAGAGGCAACTCTAATTGAATGTACCCTAGAAACTGGTAGAACTCATCAAATAAGAGTGCACTTATCATACATTGGACATCCAATAGTAAACGATGAAGTATACTGCAATAAAAAATTAATAAATAAAGACTTTGGTCAAATGCTTCATTCAAAAAGTATAAAACTAATTCATCCAGTAACAAAACAAGAACTATACTATGAACAAGAACCACCAAAAAAGTTTATAGAAATATTAGAACAATTTAAATAAAAGACATCTATCTATTGGCAAAGGGGTCGAAGTGGTATTAATTAAAAACAAAATATAAGAAATGGAGTGTAACAAATAGATATTTATAGAATAAAAATAGGTTTTCCGGGCCAATAAATAAATGTCTGATACCACTATAAACTATATAAAAACCCCTGTCAAATGACCAAATCAAAGATTTCAACATCAAAAAACATACCAAAAATAAGATTTGCCCTAGGGCAATTTTTATTTTTTAAAGAATAAAACAAACATCCATTCACAAAAAAAGAGACCAAATCTTAAAATTGAACAAATTAACAAAAAAATAAAAAAAATTACAACTCCTAAAATAAGACCATTTTCTTACATTAAAAATGTAATCACAAAACACTAATTCATTACAAAAAATATAACAATTACCTAGAAAAATATCATATTTTGTGTTATTATACTTATAGTAATTAGAAAGGAAGAGGTAAAATGAAAATATTATCAGTAAATGCAGGAAGCTCATCATTAAAATTTCAAATGTATGAAATGCCTGAAGAAAAAGTACTTATTTCCGGAGTATTTGAACGTATAGGAATAGGAAATAGCTTCTATACAATAAAACTAAACGGAGAAAAAATCAAAAAAGAAAGAGAAGTTTCTAATCATGAAGAAGCAGTTAAAATCTTAACTGAAGAACTATTAGAAAATAAAGTAGTTTCATCACTTGATGAAATCGAAGCAATTGGACATAGAATGGTACATGGAGGAGACAAATATCAAACATCTACAATAATTGATGAAGATGTAATAAAAGCAACAGAAGAATTCCTTGATTTAGCACCAATTCATATTCCAGCAAACCTAACTGGAGTAAGAGCATTCCAAAAAATAATTCCAAATGCAACAGCAGTCGCAGTATTTGATACATCATTCCATCAAACACTACCAAAAGAAGCATACATCTATCCAGTACCATATGAATGGTATGAAAAATATGGAGTTAGAAAATATGGTTTCCACGGTACAAGTCATAAATACGTTTCAATGAGAATGAATGAAATACTAGGAAGAACAGACACAAAAATAATTACATGCCACATCGGAAGCGGTGGTTCAGTATCAGCAGTTCTAAATGGTAAATCAATTGACACATCATTAGGATTCACACCAAATGCTGGTATAGTAATGGGTACAAGAAGTGGAGACATAGATGCTTCAATAATTCCATTCATCATGAAAAAAGAAAACCTAACAGTATCTGAAGTAGACAACATTCTAAATAAGAAAAGTGGACTACTTGGAATTAGTAAAAAATATAGTGATTCAAGAGATATTGAAGAAGGTATTAAAAGTGGTGATGAACTATGCAAACTAGCTCAAGATATATATGTAAGAAGAATAGTAGAATACATTGCTAAATACTATGTATTACTTGGAGGATGCGACGCAATCGTTATGACCGCAGGAGTCGGAGAAAACTCAATTCCAACAAGAAAACAAATTCTAGACAAACTATCTGTACTAGGAGTCGAAGTAGACGAAGAAAGAAATAACATCCGTGGAGAAGAACAATTAATTACTAAAGACTCATCAAAAATACCAGTATGGGTAATCCCAACAGATGAAGAATTAATGATCGCTAGAGATACATATGAACTAGCAAAATAGAAAGAATGATAAAATGTATAAACAAATATTTAAAGAAATAAAAAAATATAATAATATTGTATTAGTAAGACACGTTGGAATAGATCCTGACGCAATGGCAAGTCAAACAGCCTTAAGAGACTCAATAAGACTAACATTTCCTGAAAAAAACGTCTATGCAATTGGAAATGGCACAGTAAGATTTAACTACATGGGAAAACTAGATAGAAACATTGATTTTTCTACCATGAACGATATCTTATTAATTGTTCTAGATACACCAGATATAAAAAGAGTAGACATGGGAGATCTTGAAAAATACGACTATAGTATAAAAATAGATCATCATCCATTCGTTAATAAATTCTGTGATATAGAACTAATAAACGATAAAAAATCAAGTGCCTCAGAAATGGTATACGATTTAATTACAAATACAAAACTAAAACTAAACGAAGAGATAGCAAAAACACTATTCTGTGGAATAGTATCAGATACTAATAGATTCATGTTTAGCAACTCTAGTTCTGAAACATTTAATTGTATATCAAACATCTTAAAAGAATATCCATTTGACATAACAAAACTATATAAAGAAATATATAAAAGACCATTCTCTGAAGTACAACTATTTGGACATATGATAAGCAATATGAAAATATCAGACTATGGAGTAGGATATGTTAAAATAGGAAGTCAAACACTTACTAAATACAATCTTGATACAGCATCATCAGGTAATCTAATAAATGATTTCAATAACATTGAAGAATTACTTGTATGGCTATGTGCAACCGAAGATATAAAAAATAGTTGCATAAGAGTATCAATCCGTTCTAACGGACCAGTCATAAATAAAGTAGCAGAAAAATATAATGGTGGTGGACATAACCTAGCATGCGGTGCTAGACTATCATCATTCGAAGACGTAGACTTATTAGTAAAAGACCTAGACTACGTCTGTAAAAAATATATAGAAAGTAGTGATGTAGATGAAAATTACTAGTTGCGAATTCAAAATAAGTGCTGTTCGTCGTAGTCAATATCCCGAAGACAATCTACCAGAATTCATGCTTGTGGGAAGAAGTAACGTTGGTAAAAGTAGCTTTATTAACATGCTTGTTAATAACAAAAAAATGGCAAGAGTATCAAACACACCAGGAAAAACTAAAAACCTAAACTTCTTCTTAGTAAACAATGACTTCTTTTTAGTGGACGTTCCAGGATATGGATATGCAAGCGTTAGTAAAAAAGAACAAAGAAAATTTGGTCTTATGATCGAAGAATACTTAGAAAAAAGAGAAAACTTAAAAAGAACTTTCATGCTAGTAGACATAAGACATAAACCATCAAATGACGATGTGTTAATGTATAAATTCTTAAAATACTACAACGTTCCAGTAACAATAATAGCTACTAAAATAGACAAACTACCTAAATCAAAACTTCCAAAAGCCGAAGAATTAGTAATAAAAACACTTGAACTAGAAAAAACAGACAAATTAATTCTAATATCAAATACTACTAAACAAGGAAGAGATTTAGTATTAAATGAAATTGAAGACCTAATATCAGAAACATTATAGGTCTTTTTTCATACAATATTCTAGGTGTTTATATGAAAATAATTACTAATAAAGATGATTTAAATATAATTATCTATAAAAATGAAATAGACTGTGATCTAAAACAAAAAGACTTATTAGAAAAATACATAAAAAAAATAATACTAAATATTAAAAGAAAAAATATTGTAAATATAAATGGTTTTTATAAAATAAATGTATACCATAATGAAAAGTTTGGTATAATCTTAGACATATTAAAAGAAGATGAACTAGACTTCTTCAAAGACTTCTTGGACTTTAAAGTAATAGTAAATTATAATAGTGATATTTACTTTTTATTCGATGATTACTTCATAATTAACAATAAAAACATATACTATAATGATAAGAAATATTATATAAATATTAAAAACTTAAAACAAAAAGAAATACTAAAACTATCAGAGTTTGCAAAAATAATATATGGAGAACCACTCGAAGACATAAAATCAAAATTAAAACTTGTAATAGCGTAAGTTATATGTTATTATACAAAGAAAGAAGGGATAATATGTTTAAATTTAGTGAAGAAAAAATAAATAATTTAACAAGTGAAAAACTACAAAATAAAATGGAAACATTTAAAAGTACAATGGAAGAAACATTTGAAAGTAAAGACTTAAAATATATGAATGAAAATCTAGAAACACTAAGAATCTTTATATTAGAATCAAAACTATTTCAATATCCATATAAAGCAATGTATAACAATTTGTCAAATGAACTAATGATTCTAGAAGAAGATGATACAATATACCATGAACTATTACATCTATCATGTAATAATATGAAAAGTAACAACAACATAAGAGGATTTGCTCACTATACAAAAAAACAAAAAAATATCTTATCATTTGGTACTGGATTAGATGAAGTATCTACTGAGATATTAGCAAACAGACTATTTAATAAAGAAATAAATGCAACAACTACAAAAACAGTAGAACTAGTATTACTATTAGAACAATTAATAGATAATTTACCATCACTATATCTTAATTCAGACTTATATGAATTAGTTTTAGAACTAAGTAAATACACAAATATAAATGAATCATTAGAGTTTATATACAACATTGATAGACTATATACACTAGAACAAAATATAAAAAATCATGATAAATACAATGAAATATATAGTAAAACATTATACTTCTTAAAACAATATCAATATAAAAGAAACTATCAACAACAAAAGAATAAGAAATTAAATAAAAAGAGCAATTAGAGTAATCTTTGCTCTTTTTATATAGAACTTGTAATAAAAAGAATTATATGCTATTATATTGTGCAAACAGGGAGGGTATTAATATGCTTAAAAAAGATCAAGAAAAAATAAAATCACAAGAAGAAAAATTACAAGAACAATTAGAAATGTATCAAAAAACATTAGAAGAAATCCTTGAGAGACCAATCCAATGTGAGAATATAGATAAAAAAATAGAAATATTTAAGAATAAAATGGAAGAAACTTTTGACAAAGAAGATTTGAAAAATATGAATGAAAATCTAAAAACATTAAAAATTCATATATGTAAACCATATTTGTCAAAAATATTGCAATATTTTACAGGAGCGAAAGGATACTACTTACCAAAAAATAACAGAATAGTACTTCATGAAGAAAGCGATACAATATACCATGAACTATTACATCTATCATGTAATAATATGAAAAGTAACAACACCATAAGAGGATTTGCTCACTATACAAAAAAACAAAAAAATATCTTATCATTTGATACTGGACTAGATGAAGTATATACTGAGATATTAGCAAACAGACTATTTAATAAAGAAATAAATGCAACAACTACAAAAACAGTAGAACTAGTATTACAATTAGAACAATTAATAGATGATTTACCATCTCTATACCTTAATTCAGATTTATATGAATTAGTTATAAAACTAAGTGAATATGCAGACATAAATGAAGCACTTGATTTTGTATACAATATTGATAGATTATATGAAATAGAAACTAAAAAGAATGTTAAAAATCGTATCGAAAGATATGTTTCAGTATATTATAAAACACTACGTTTCTTAGTACAATGCCAATCTAAAAAAGAACAACAAGAAAAGAAGAAAAAAAGCCTAAAATAAAAGAGCAATTTTTACTTAGTCTTTTTTAAAACTTTATCTTTCTTAGAAAAACATAAACAAGTATAAAGAATTAAAAATGCAAATCCTACAAATACAATTTTAAAATAATAAAGCATATAAACATTGTAAACAACATCACTAAAATAATGATTTGCTAAAAGATATACACTAGTAAGAAAAACTAAATATATAATAGGACATACAATTGAAGCCTTAAGCTCTTTCTTAATAAATAAGATTGTTAAACCAATACCACCAACAACTATTAGAATAATACAAGGTAATGCTAAAATGAAAAGTTCATCGAAGTAGAAGAAACTATCAGCAGTTTTACAAGCAACATATTGCATAACAATTGTTAAAACAAAACTAATATAAAACAAGATTAAATATACTTTTTTATTCATCATACTTAACACCATCCTTTGAAGATATCTCAATCAAATTAGAAATTATTGCAAGAATAGAACTTCTATTTAATTCATATTCGTAGTAGGCCAAACTAGGTTCAGCAATATCTCTAAAAAACTTATCTTTTAAGTTAAGCTCATATCCATAAAAATTATTTTGCATTATTTCATCAAATTGAATAGAACCACCTAAAAATAATGATTTAAAATTATACTTTTCAATTACATCATCACTTAATTTACATGCATCCTTAGTATCAGCATAAAATGAAGTTAAAGATTTGATTTTTTCATCATCATTAAAACCTTGTTTAAAATAATCACTATATTTTACCTCACCAGTAAAATTAGTTTTTTCATAATAAGAAATCAAATTATTAATCGAAGCAGTACAAGCATTCTTTTCCATATTCGACAATTTTTGCTTATATGAAGTAAGTCTTTGTTCAAACTCAGAATTATCATTAATATAAAAACTGTCATTATAACTTAAACCATTATAAACAATAAGACCAATTACCCCTAAAACATAAAATACAAAAGCCCCCAATACCATTAATTTAATTTTTTCTTTCAAAATAAACTCCTCCTATCATATAAATAATAACATAATAAAATTATTAAGTCATCACTTTATGACAAAAAAACACATGTTTTATAGTTTTTTACACTTTTAAATGCTATAATAAATTAAGTATTAAGGAAGTGATATAAATGGTTTTACCAGCGGACAGTTACACAGTAATGAATAAAAGCTTAATAACAGATATAGATAAAAAAACACTAATAGATTTATATCAACCAATAATAGGTAATAAAGCAGTATCACTATACTTTACACTATTAAATGATTTAAATAAACAAGAAATATTATCAACACCAAATACTCATCATCATTTACTAAGTATTATGCAAATGTCCCTTGAAGAAATAGTATCATCACGTGAAAAACTTGAGGCAATTGGACTTCTCAGAACATACCTAAAAAAAGATAATATTAATAACTATGTTTATATACTATATTCACCATTACAACCAAATGAGTTCTTAAATCATCCAATACTAAACGTTGTTTTATACAATAACCTAGGAAAAAAAGAATATCAAAAGATATTAGAAACATATAAAATACCAAGAATAACTTTAAAAGACTATAAAGAAATATCATTAAAGTTTGATGAAGTATTCTCAAGTGTACCAGTATCTAATATAATACCAAATGAAGATATAATATCTAAAAATAAAACAGAAATAACATTTAAAAATGCAATAGACTTTGAACTATTAATATCTGGTGTAAATAGTAATATGATAAATGAAAAGATATTCACAAAAGATATAAGAGAACTAATTAATAATTTATCATTTATTTATAATATAGATGTACTAACTATGCAAAATCTAATTAAAACAAGTATTACTGAAAAAGGTACAATAGATAAAGAAACATTAAGAAAAAGTGCTAGGAACTTTTATCAATTTGAAAACAGTGGTAATCTTCCTACATTAATCTATTCAAAACAACCAGAGCATTTAAAAAATCCTACCGGAGATGTATCTAATAAAGCCAAAATGATTTATACTTTTGAAAATACTAATCCATATCAATTTATAAAGAGTAAATATAAAGATGGAAAAGTAATAAAAAAAGATTTACTGTTAATCGAAGAACTTTTAATAGATTTAAAACTAACCCCTGGAGTAGTTAATGTTTTACTTGACTATGTACTAAGAGTAAATAATAAAAAACTAAATAAAGCATATGTAGAAACAATTGCTAGTCATTGGAAAAGATTAGGTATAGAAACAGTAGAAGAAGCAATGAATATATGCATAAAAGAACATAAAAAAACTATTAAGAAAGTACCTAATACAAACACTAAAACAAAAGAATTGGTACCAGAATGGTTTAATGAACAAATAAACAAAGATGAATTAAAAGAACAAGAAGAACAAGAATTAAAAGATTTATTAAAACAATACTCTTGAAAAACTTCCGGAAATAGTATAAAATTAACTTATAAGAAACTATGGAGGTAAAACTATGGAAAACAAATATTCGTATGGGGGGGGGGCAAAATACTAGAAAGATAAACCCCTTATTTAAAGATGTGAAAGAATATAATAAATATCTATTATCATTAATAGGTATTTTTGTGCTTTTATTAACGGGTATTATTTCTTATAATTACACAAATACTTCTTATGCAAAATGGAGTAGTAGTACTGAATCTAAAAATGTATTAAAACTAAGTGTTAAAGTACCTAACATAGATGAAAGCGGAGCAAATGCACCAGAACTTACATCAAATATGATACCAGTATATTATGATGAAACAAGTAACGTATGGAGAAAAGCAAGTGAAAAAAATCAAAAAACAACACTTACTTATGTGCTTGGAGATGTTGATGGTAATGGCATTATAAACAGCTTTGATGCTTCAACGATAGTTCAGTGCAATGCAGGTACCTCTTTATGTACTAATCCATGGTACTTAATTGTCGGTGATATAAATGGTGATGGGAAACTGACAGATGATGATTGTAATTTGATTCAAGATTATGTTTTGAAAAATGAAGTAGATTATCCAATTGGAAAAGAACAAACGGTAATTATTGACACTACTTGGTACAATTATAAAGAAAAGAAATGGGCCAATGCAGTAACTGTTACTGAAACAAATAGAGATACATATTTAAAATCAGATGTAGGAACAATAATACCAATGGATGATATAAATACAATGTGGGTATGGATACCAAGATATACGTATACATATTTAAATACAAATACACCACAAAGTATAAACATTAAGTTTGAGAGTGGTACAAACAGTTCTGGTACCATAAAATGTACTGAAGCAGTAACAGGAACATCAAGTATCAGTGAAATATGTACTGATACAACAAATGGTTCAATAAAAGTAGGAACAAGTACATATACTCATCCAGCATTCTGGTGGGATAAGAATGATGATGGCATAAGAACAGAAGATGAAGAATTAACAGGAATATGGATAGGAAAATTTGAAACATCAAGTGATACTACATGTACAGTAACAGCACATATTAAAGTAGGATCAGGGTGTAACTTACAAACAATAAGACCTCTTATAAAACCCAATGTACCATCATGGAGAGGGGCACAATTAGGAACATTCTTTAATGGAATACAAAAGATGAGAGAAAGTGGAAATCAATATGGATTTGCAACAGCTGATGAAACACATATGATAAAGAACATGGAATGGGGAGCAGTAGCTTACCTATCACATAGTAAATATGGAATAAATAAAGAAATAGCAATAAATAGTGCAAATACATATGCAACAGGATGCGGACCACAAAGTGAAGGGTCAATATCAAGTGGTTCAACATGTAATGGATACACAACAACACTTGGACAAAGTGCATCAACAACAGGAAATATAAGTGGAGTATATGATATGAGTGGTGGATCATTTGAATACGTAATGGGTACTGTAGTTTATAGTGATGGAAAACAAATGAGTGGATATTCAACAACTAATAATTACAATTCAGCATTTACTGGAATCTTATATGATGATGGTAAGGGAACATCATTCACAGGAACATACTCATTCCCAAGTAAGAGATATTATGATAAATATAGTTATGGAACAAGCAACACAGAATTTACAAGAGGAAAATTAGGGGATGCAACAAAAGAAATGGCACCAACCGGAACAACAAATAGCTGGTATGAAACTCATTCTCACTTTGTGGGAAGTTCAAACCCTTGGTTCACTCGTGGTGGAGACTGGAACTATCCAGATAATTCCGGATCATTCGGTTTTGGACGTAACTTCGGGGGTGCTTACAGTAATTATTCATCACGTGCTGTACTCAGTATTTTGAAATAACGAAAACTTAATCATCTAAAAAATGGTTAAGTTTTTTAATGAGAATATATAAAAAATAACTTTTTCGTACATTTTGTACGAAAATTACTAAAAAAACCATTTTATATAAAAATAATAAAAGATAAAAGTATCGTCTATTTACATTATGATGATACTTTTATTTTAAAATCTCCCAACTATCTTGATAAAATATCCTATAAATGATAAAATATCTTATAGATATTTCTAAAGGAGTGATAGTATGGATGACAAGACTATGGTTTTTAATATTGATGATTTAAATAACTACATGGTCACTGAAACATTACTTAATGTAAAAAATAATCTTGAAGAAAAAGGATACAAAGGAATAGATCAAATCGTTGGATATCTTCTTACGGGAGATGAAACATATATTTCTAATTATAAAGATTCAAGAAAAAAAATACAAAGTATAGAACGTGAAATAATCATAAAGACACTTGTTAAAAACTATCTAAGAGATTTATGAGATATTTAGGATTAGACTTAGGCAAAAAATCATTAGGAATATCTTTATCTGATAAACTCGGTTTAATTGCATCATTTTATAAAAATATTAAAAGTGATGATGAAGAAGAGTTAATCGAAGAAATATTAAAAATAATTGAAAAAGAACATGTTGATGAAATAGTACTAGGACTACCTAAAAACATGAATGGTTCCTTAGGATTTCGTTGCGATGAAACAATAGAGTTTAAAGAAAAACTAGAACAAAGAACAAATAAAAAAGTTCATCTTGAAGACGAAAGACTAACTACCAAAGTAGCACAACAAGTACTAATAAATGCAGACATGTCAAGAAAGAAAAGAAAAAAAGTAATTGATGGAGTATCCGCCGTGGTGATACTACAATCATTTTTAGATAAGGGAGGAAAATAATATGGAAGAAAACAAAAATGAAGAATTAAGAGATGATATGTTTATAGGATTCAATGAAAAAGGAGAACAAAAAACATTTTACAAACTTTTAGAATTTGATTCAAATGAAACAGGTAAACACTATCTTGCTTACACTGACAATGAAACAGATGAAGAAGGAAACTTAAAAGCATATGGTTCAATAGTAGTCGAAGAAGGAGATCACACAAAACTTGAACCAATTACAACTGAAAAAGAATGGAAAGTAATTGAAATGGCTCTTAAAGTTTTACAAGAAGAAGTGACAGATAAAAATGAATAGTAAGACTAAAAAGAAAAAAGTAAAGTTTAAAAAAGGCTTCAAAATCGGAGTCTTAGTCTTTTTACTTATAATAATCATATTATCAACTACTATATACTTATTAACACCAGTATCAAGTAGTACTAAAGAAGAAATAGTAACCATTGAAAGTGGTACATCAACTAAAGAAATCGCAACAATTTTAAAAGATAAAAAGCTTATTAAAAGCAAAACATTCTTTACAATATACTCTAAAATAAAGAAAGCAAATTATTACGCTGCATCATATAAATTAAGTCCTAATATGTCACTTAATGAAATTATAAATGAATTACAAACAACTGGTACTAATATTAATGAAGTTGCAATAACCATAAAAGAAGGACAAAATATGAGACAAATTGCTAAATTAATATCAGAAAATACCAGTATTAAATATGATGATATAATTAAAAAAACAAAAGATCAAAAATACTTAGATAAATTAATTGATAAGTATTGGTTTATTGAAAAAGATATAAAAAATAGTAATCTTTACTATAATCTTGAAGGGTATTTATTCCCAGATACATATCAAATAGATAAAGAAGAAACTGATATTGAAAAAGTTTTTGAAGTCCTATTAAATCAAATGGACCAAGTATTAAGTGAATATAAGAAAGATATTGAAAAATCTAACTACAGCATTCACAAACTACTTACTTTAGCATCAGTTACTCAAAGCGAAGGTTATAATGAAGATGACTTTAAAAATATAGCAAGTGTTTTTTATAATAGAATGAAAGATGATATGCCTTTAGGTAGTTGTGTAACATCATACTATGGTGTTAAAAAAGAAATGACCGAAGCATTAACTAATTCTGATATAAATAATCAAAATGCTTACAACACACGCGGTGACAATCCAGCATTATTTCCAATTGGACCAATATCCGCTCCTGGTAAGAAAGCAATCGAAGCAGTAGTAAAACCAATTACAACAAATTACTATTACTTTGTTTCAGACAAAAATCATAAATTATATTTTACAAAAACACTAAGAGAACATGAACAAACAATAAATAAATTAGAACAAGAAGGATTGTGGTTACAATGGTAGAAAAAACATACAATGAAATTAAAACAATAAAAGAGTACGCATTAGTAAATAAAGTACCAATTATGGTAGATGATAGCATTGACTTTATAATATCAAAAATACATCAAAAAAGAGTGAAAAAAGTACTTGAAATAGGTACTGCAATCGGATACTCTGCAATTATGATGGCACTTTCATCACCAAATCTTACAGTGGCTTCAATAGAAAAAGATAAAGATAGATACCTTGAAGCAGTAAAAAATATTAAAAAATTTGATCTTGAAGACAGAATAACTCTAATATATAACGACGCCCTTGAAGTATCATTAAAAGAAAAATACGACCTTATCTTAATTGATGCTGCTAAAAGTAAAAACCTAGATTTTTTCAACAAATTTGAAAAAAATCTAGAACCAAATGGAATAATAATAACAGATAACTTAAGCTTCCATGGTTACGTAGAACAAGAACCATCACAAATAAAAAATAGAAACATCAGAGCCTTAGTTAGAAAAATAAGAAACTACATAGACTTTTTAGAAAACAATCTTAAATATAAAACAACATTCTATGAAATCGGAGATGGTTTATCAGTTACAGAAAAAAGGATGTGATGTAATATGAAACTATTAGTCATACCAACATCTATAAATATTAAAAAATATGAGAATGCCTCTGCATTCCTTTTTGGTTTAAAAGACTTCTCATACACAACACCTATATCTATAACATTAAAAGATCTAAAAAAAATAAAACAAAAAACAGATAAAGAAATATTTGTAAAAATAGATAAAAACATCTTTAATAAAGATATAGAAAACTTAAAAAAAACTCTATTAGAGCTAGAAAAATTAAATATAAATGGAATCTTCTTTTATGATTTATCAGTATTATCATTATCAAAAAAACTAAACCTAAAAACTCCATTAATATGGAATCAAAACTTCTTTGTAACCAATTATAAAACATGTAATCATTATGAAGCCCAAGGAGTCTATGGAGCAGTAACATCATCTGAGATAACACTACAAGAAATCTTAGAAATAAGAGAAAATACTAACTTCAAACTATTTGTTAATATATTTGGTTATCAAATGATGGCATTTTCTAAAAGAAAACTAATTACTAATTACTTTAAATATTTAAAAAAGAAAAACTACAAAAGAAATAACTATATAATTGAAAAAGATAAAAAATTCTTAATAAAAGAAACAAAAGAAGGAACAATGATACTATCAGATAAAATATTAAATGGATTAAAATATAAGAATGAGTTAGAAAAATCTAAAATAGATTACTTAATATTAGATCAAACAATGATAAAAGATAAAGACTTCAAAAAAGTATTACAAGCTATAAAAGAAAATAAAGATATAGATAATATTATACCTAATACAGATACTTTATTCCTAGATAAAAAAACAATATATAAGGTGAAGAAATGAAAAGAGTAGAACTACTTTCTCCAGCAGGAGACCTAGAAAAATTAAAAATTGCCTATCTTTATGGAGCAGATGCTTGCTACATCGGAGGAAAAGAATTTAGCTTAAGAGCAAATGCTAATAACTTTTCCCTTGAGGAAATAAAACAAGCAGTAGACTATGCCCATAAACTAAATAAAAAATTATATGTAACTACTAATATTGTTTTTCATAATGAAAACTTAAATGGAATAATAAAATATCTAAAATCTTTAGAAGACATAAATGTTGATGCCATTATCTTAAGTGATCCCTTATTAATAGATATAGTAAAAAAATACACACCAACCTTAAGAATACATATAAGTACTCAGGCTTGTACTACAAATGGTGAAACAGTAAACTACTTTAAAGAAATGGGAGTAGAACGTGTCGTGTTAGCAAGAGAAGTGTCACAAGAAGATATGAAAGAAATATATGATAAAACACATATGGATTTAGAAGTCTTTCTACACGGTGCAATGTGTACATGCTATTCAGGAAGATGTGTTTTATCAAATTACTTTACTAATAGAGATTCCAATCGCGGAGGATGTGCCCAAGTATGTAGATTTGTCTTTGATTTAGACAAGAAAAGAAATACAAAATACTCAATTGCAACCAAAGACTTAAACCTTTCAAGTAAAATTAAAGACCTAATAGAAACAGGAGTTGCATCTTTAAAAATCGAAGGAAGAATGCGTAGTACTTATTACGTTGCAACAGTAATTAATAGTTATCGAAAACTAATAGATGCATATTATAATAATAACCTAACCGAAGACTTATTACACCATGAACAAAAAATATTATCAAGAGTAGCCAATAGAGAATCAACTACTCAATACTTTGATCATCAAGCAGATTATAATGATCAATACTATCTTGGAAGAGAAGAAGTATCAAACCAAGACTTTTTAGGAATAGTACTAGACTATGATAAAAAAACAAAATATGCAACCATTGAACAAAGAAACTACTTTAAACCAAAACAAACTATTAATATATTTGGACCAAATAACATAGACTTTGATATTAAGATAGATAAAATATATGATGAGGATTTCAATGAACTTGATGCAGCTAGACATCCTAGACAGATACTTAAAATAAAAGTTGATCAAGAACTAGAAAAAGACTCTATTTTACGGGTAAAGTTTTAGAAAAGTACCCAAAAAACTTGACAAAATGCAAAAAAAATAGTATCCTTTTAGAGAACTTATTAATTTAGAGGTGAATTTAAAATGAACAATAAAAAACCAATCCTTTTAACAAAAGAAGGATATGAAGAAATAAAAGAAGAATTAAACGATTTGATAAATGTTAAAAGACCTGCGAACATTGAAGCAATAAAAGAAGCAAGAGCACTTGGAGACCTTTCTGAAAATGCAGATTATGATGCTGCAAGAAATGAACAAGCTGAAATAGAAGCAAAAATTAAAAAATTAGAAACTATTTTAGAAAATGTTCAAATAATTGAATCAGTTAGTACTGACGAAGTAGGAGTAGGAACAACTGTAAAAATAGCTTATATTGACGATGAAGATGATATTGATCAATACAAAATCGTTGGATCTCAAGAAGCAGACCCATTTGAAAGCAAAATATCAAATGAATCTCCAATCGCTAAAGCCCTAATGGGACACAAAGTCGGAGATATCGTTTCAGTAGAAAGTCCAAATGGAAGTTACGAAGTAAAAGTAATAGAAATTAACTAAAAACAGATGAAATTAATCTGTTTTTTTTGTATAATATTATGTGGTGAGCAGTATGAAAAGATGTGAAGTAGATAAAAATAAACTTTCTCCAATGATGTTACAATATTTAAACATAAAAGAACAAAACGAAGATGCAATCATCTTTTTTAGACTTGGAGATTTTTATGAAATGTTTTTCGAAGACGCAGAATTAGTATCTCGTCTTTTAGAATTAACCTTAACAGGAAAAAATTGTGGTTTAGAAGAAAGAGTACCAATGTGTGGTATACCATACCATGCCTATTTAGGATACTTAGAAAAACTAGTAAGTTTAGGATATAAAGTAGCAATATGTGAACAATTAACACCACCCGATAAAAAAGGAGTAGTAGAGCGAGGAATTGTTCAAATAGTAACCAGAGGTACCCTTATGGAGTCATCAGCATTAGATGAAAAAAATAATAACTATATAGGAAGTGTTTATGACTATAATCATTGCTATGCTATAAGCTATGCTGATATATCAACCGGAGTTATGTACTCAATTCTAATAGACTATGATGAAGAAAAACTAATTAATGAAATAATAAGAATAGATATAAAAGAACTAATTGTAAATGATAAAATAAATCGTAAGATAATTAATACATTAAGAGAAAAATATAATATCTTAATAACTATAAGCAACAATCTTCTTGAAGAACAATATGAACATACATATGATGGTATCCAAGATATTAGAATTACAAACTCTATAAAACATTTACTATTCTATCTTCAAGAAATGAAAAAAGGAAACCTAAACCATCTTCAAAAAAGTATTATTATAGATAAAAATGACTCATTAGAAATAGATGTTCATTCTAAAAGAAACCTTGAATTAGTAGAAACCCTAAGACTAAAAGAAAGAACATATTCACTTTTGTGGATGCTTGATAAAACAAAAACAGCAATGGGATCTAGACTACTTAAAAAATGGATAGAAAACCCTCTAGTAAATAAACAAAAAATAGAAAAAAGATATGAACTAATATCAACACTACTTACAGAATTTATTCTAAAAGAAGAACTAAGAGACTTACTAAACAATGTCTATGACTTAGAAAGACTATCTGGTAGAATAGCATATGGTAACTTAAATGCTAGAGACTTAATCCAATTAAAAAACTCAATCAAAACATTCCCAGAAATTAAAAAAATATTAAAAGAGATAAACTATGAAGATACATTTGATACTCTTGATGACTTAAAAGACTTACTAGAAAAATCGATAAATGAAGATGCACCAATAACCATAAAAGAAGGAAATATTATAAAACTAGGTTATAACGAAGAACTAGATAATCTAAAAAGTCTTTCAAGCGGAGGAAAAGACTTTATTCTAAAACTTGAACAACAAGAAAAAGAACGTACAGGTATTAAAAATCTAAAAATAGGATTTAATAAAGTATATGGTTACTATATCGAAGTATCTAAATCAAATATAGATCAAATAAAAGAAGAATATGGATACGTAAGAAAACAAACACTTACAACTGGAGAAAGATATATAACTAGTGAACTAAAAGAAAAAGAAGATATAATACTAAACTCTGAAGAAAAAAGTATAGCCATGGAATATAAACTATTCATAGAAATAAGAGATGAAGTAAGAAAATATATTACAAAAATACAACAAGCAGCAAAAGTAATAAGTGAAATAGATGTTTTAGTATCACTTGCCAATGTAGCAGAACAAAATAACTTTACAAAACCAACTCTAACAGAACAAAGAAACGTTTATATAAAAGAAGCAAGACACCCAGTTGTTGAAGTAGTATCTAAAAAAGAATACGTTCCAAACGATATAATAATGGATGAAAAAACTAACATCCTCTTAATAACAGGACCTAACATGAGTGGTAAATCAACTTATATGAGAATGTTTGCCATAATAGTAATAATGGCTCAAATAGGATCTTTTGTACCCGCTAAAGAGGCAAAACTACCAATATTTGATAAAATATTTACAAGAATCGGCGCAAGCGACGACCTAGTAAGTGGAGAATCAACATTCATGGTAGAAATGAAAGAAGCCAATAACGCTGTGTCAAATGCCACAAAAAATAGTTTAATACTATTTGATGAATTAGGAAGAGGAACAGCAACATACGATGGAATGAGTCTTGCTCAAGCAATACTTGAATACATCCATGATCATGTAAAAGCAAAAACACTATTCTCAACCCATTACCATGAATTAACAACCCTTGATAAAAAACTAAGAAATCTAAAAAATATCCATGTAAGCGCTATCGAAGAACAAGGATCAATAACATTCCTACATAAAATAAAACAAGGACCAGTTGATAAAAGTTATGGTATACACGTTGCATCACTAGTAAACCTTCCAGATGAAATAATAACAAGAGCAAAAGAAATACTAGACGTATATGAAAATAAAAAACCTAAAAAAGAAATATATGAACAAACAACATTAAACCTAGACTTTAATCCACAAGAAGAATCTAAAATAGAAAAAAGATTAAAAGAAATAAACCCTCTAGAAATAACACCATTAGAAGCCTTAAACATTCTAGATGAATTAAAAAAAGAATTAAAAGAAAAGTAGGTGATTAAATGGGAACACTATACGTTGTAGCAACCCCAATAGGTAATTTAAATGACATGACTAAAAGAGCAATAGAAACACTAAAAAATGTAGATATTATTCTATGCGAAGACACAAGACATAGTCTAAAATTACTAAATCATTATGAAATAAAAAACAAATTAATTTCATACCATAAATTCAATGAAAAAGAAAGAACACAAAGTATAATAAACTATTTAAAAGAAGGTAAACAAATAGCAATAATAACAGACGCAGGAACACCATGTATATCAGATCCAGGATACATTCTAATTAAAGAAGCAAGACTAAATAATATAAACATTACCCCAATCGGAGGCATATCAGCATTAATAACAGCATTATCAGTAAGTGGATTAAAATCTGATAACTTTACCTTCTACGGATTCTTTCCAAGAGAACAAAAAGATAAAAAAGAACTAATTAAAAATATAAAAGATAGTAATATAAACACATTTATCTTCTATGAAAGTCCTAATCGTATTATAAAAACACTAGAATACTTAGAACAAAAATTAGAAAATATTAATATAAGTGTATCAAGTGACCTAACTAAACTACACGAAAAAAACTACTATGGACAAATAGACAAAGTAATAAAAGAACTAAAAGAAAATGAAAATGCAACAAAAGGAGAATACACTTTCATAATAGAAACAAAAAACACTCCAAAAGAAGAAATAAATCTTTCAATCGAAGCTCAGTTAATAGACATAATAGTAAAAGATAAGACCTCACTAAAAGAAGCAATAAACATTTTAAATGAAAAAACAAACTATAAAAAGAAAGACATTTATAATGCCAGTTTAAATCTAAAAGATATAAAGTTTTAAATAAATACATTGAAAAACGCTCAAAAATATTGTACTATTATTATAGTAAAGGAGTGTTAAGATATGGAATATAACAAAAAGAAGAAAGCACTAATACTACTTGCTATAACACTATTTAATTTAGCAATAGTATCATTCGGAACATATGCCCTATGGATGAGTGCAGGA
>CAKOJO010000012.1 GCA_934090595.1 uncultured Bacilli bacterium
AGTTATTGCATAAAGAAAGACCCCACTAAATCGCGGAGCCTTATTTAAAATCTACCCCAGTAAAAAGTGTAGAGCCACTTGTTCAATAAATTGTTTTTTGTTTTATTAATAAATATATACTGGAGTCCCAATAGTTACCATTGAATATAGTTTTTGAGCATTATAATATGGCATATTAACACATCCATGACTACCATTTGTTTTATATATTTGTCCTCCGAATGATGAACGCCATGTTGCATCATGTAATCCGTATGCTGAGCCTTTGAATGCTATCCAATAATATACAAAGCTTGCATAATCTGGTCCTCTTAAGGTTGTATTTCTGGCTTTATTCACTACTTTATATGTTCCTGTCGGAGTTGTATTGTTTAGTCCTGTTACTATGCTTGATTTTAATACTAGTTTATCGTTTTGATAATACTTTAGCGTTTGTGCTGGTATTGACACTTCGATGAAAGTTCCTTTGTAATTTGATTTTTCATTTTTTGGGTAAGTATACTTTGGTTTTGGCTTTGGTTTTTCTTTTACTGTAACATTTATTGTTTTGTCCGCTTTATTACCGCTTGAATCTTCGACTGAATATTTTACTGTGTACTTTCCTGCTTTTTTAGTATTTACGTTTGATGTTACTTTAACTTTTTTGGTGATATTTCCATCTACATTGTCTATTGCCTTATAACTTGGAATCTTAAATTTATCTCCAACTTGTTTAGTTATTTGAGTTTTTCCTTCGACTGTAAGGACTGGTTTTGTTGTGTCGACTACTTTTATTTTCCTTTTTAATTGTTTTTGTTTTTTTATTTTGTCAAAGTTTAAAGTATAACTTATTTCATATTCTCCAACAGTATTAATATTTAAGTTTGATAGCACTTTAACATCTTTTTCTTTGTCTTTTTTATTTACTATGGCAATATATCCTGGATCTTTATATTCTTTTCCTACTTCAAGAGTTATTATTTCTTCTCCATTTAGCTTAAACGTTGCATTGTTGAAATCATCTATCATTTTAAAGTATAGACTCAATGCTGTGGTTATTCCTAAGATTATAATAATTGGAAGAATTGTTAATATTATTTTTTTCTTATTGCTCATAGTTTCACCAATTATATAGTATCATATTTTTTTAATTTTACAAATACTTTTAAAAAAAGAATATGCTATTTTACATATTCTCCATCTAGACTCCAAGTTTTTACGTCTATTATTTTTACATCTACTATTTTACCTATTATTTCTTTTGGACCTTTTAGATTTACTAGTTTGTTTGTATCAGTATAACCCATTAACATATCATTTTTGTCACTTGGTCCTTCGACTAAAACTTTTACTGTTTTGTTTAATAGTTTTTCATTATTTTCAAGTGCATATTTATTTATTAGTTCATTTAATTTGTATAGTCTTTCTTCCTTTTCTTCTAAAGAGATGTTATCTTGCATTTTTTCTGCAGGTGTTCCTACTCTTTTTGAAAATATAAAGGTAAATGCTAGATCAAATTTGCACTTATTTACTAAGTCTAAAGTATCATTGAATTGTTCTTCTGTTTCATTAGGAAATCCAACAATTATGTCGGTTGTTATTGAAACATTTGGTACTTTTTCTTTTATTTTATTGAATAATGTTAGGTATTCTTCTTTTGTGTAACGTCTTCCCATTAGTTTTAATATTTCGTTGTTTCCTGATTGTACTGGTAAATGAATACTTGGCATTATGTTTTCATATTTTGCTATTGTTTCGATCATATCATCTGTAAAGTCCCATGGATGTGATGTTACAAATCTTATTCTATTGATATTGGTTTTTGCAACATCTGTTAATAAATCTGTCATGGTGTAATCTATATTCAAATCTTTTCCATAAGCATTTACGTTTTGTCCTAATAGTGTTACTTCTTGATATCCATCTTTTACTAGTTGTTCCACTTCTTTTATTATGTCTTCTGGTTTTCTACTTCTTTGTTTTCCTCTTGTGTATGGTACGATGCAGTAAGTGCAGAACTTATCACACCCATACATTATATTAACAAATGCTTTTACTTTACTATTTCTTGTAGTAGGTAGTCCTTCGAGTACTTTTCCTTCACAACTTTGTGCTTCAATTTTTAGTTCATGTTCTTTTAATGAGTCATATACTAGTTCACTTAATTGTTCTATATTATGTGTTCCCAGTACAAAGTCCATCCATTTATATTTTTTCAATATTTCTTGTGCCACTACTTCTTCTTGAGCCATGCATCCTGCGATTCCTACGATTAAGTCTTTTTTAGTACTTTTTAAGTGTTTTGCTCTTCCTAGCATACCAAATACTTTATTATGAGCATTTTCTCTTATTGAACAGGTATTTAGTAACACTAGGTCAGCATCTTCCATATTTTCAGTTTCTTTAAAGCCCATTTCTTCAAGGATTGCTTTCATATTTTCACTATCATGTTCATTCATTTGACAACCGTATGTTTTTAGAAAGTATTTTTTATCATTTACAATATTTTGATATTTTGATTCATAATAATTTGTTTCTACTTCTTTATTTGTTCTTTTTTTTGCTTCTTTTAAGTTTGGGATATTCATAATTCATCACTCCAGTTATAGATTATAAAAGAAAAAAGTAAATTAATCAAGTAATTTACTTTAAACTTCTTGTAATACACTATATACAATATTATCTAAATATTTTATTTCATTGTTTTGCACGTGATTTTTTATTTCTTCAAAATTCTTTGTAATAGTATTTACTATTTTTTCTACTTTTGGTAATAATTCTTTATCAACAAGATTGTCAATAATTATTTCCAAGTTATTCATTTTAGAATAAATACCATAGTTATTACTTCTTATATAGTTTTCATATAAGTTTTTAAAGGATACTAGATCTATATTATTAAATCTATCATCTTCGAGTATTTTTACTGTTGTATATATGTAATGTTCATTGATTGATTTATCTAGAATTGTTTCTCCTTTTTTATTCCTAATATTTGGAATAAAGTTTTTATTTTTTTGTAGTTGTTTTATTATTTCTAGAACTTCACGATAATTTTTCGATACTAAAATATGCGCGAATGTTTCTCCTTGTTTGTTTTGATGGTTCACTTGCCATTCTTTATTTTTCATGTGTTTTAAAACAACTTCATACCATCCTTTTTTTAACATTATCATTAGAATACTATCTTCATTTTCATTTGTAAGATTAATATCTACTAGTTTTTTTGATAATATTTTGTTTACTAGTTCGACATGATTTTCATTTATCAAGTCGAATATCTGGGACGGTTCTTCTTCAACAACTTTCATTGTCACTTGTTCATCATAAAACATTATTTACTACACCTCTTTCACACGCGACAATTAAATATTTTACTAGCTTTTTTTGATTTTGTCAAGTTTTGTGGGTTTGGGTATGATGTAAACAGGTGTAAATTAGGTGTTTTATTTCTTCAATTTTTTATATAATTTTCAAGTATTATATATTTATTTAATGGTGCCGATTAACAGAATTGAACTGTTCTCTGATGCTTACCATGCATCTGTTTTACCACTAAACTAAATCGGCATACTGAGATTATATCATATTTTTTAATTGTATGCTATAATCTTATATGGTGATTGCATGAAAAATAATCCTATAGCTTTTTTTGATTCTGGTATTGGAGGTAGTACTATACTGAAAGAGGTAATGAAAAAATTACCTCATGAAGATTATATTTATTATCCTGATTCCATTAATAATCCTTATGGTAATAAGTCTAGTGATGAGCTGTTTAAAATTGTTGATGGTGTTATCGCTAATCTTCTTACCTATAACCCCAAAATTATTGTTTGTGCCTGTAATACTGCTACTACGATGGTTTTGAATGATATTAGAAAAAAATATGATGATGTGGTTTTTATTGGGACAGAACCTGCGATTAAGGTTTTATTTGATAAATATAAGGATAAAAAATCAATTGTTTTGACTACTAAAGGTACTAAAGATAGTGAAAGATTTAAGAAATTATGCAAAATGTATAAAACTAATAATTGTTTCTTAGTTGAGGCTCCTCTTTTAGCTAGTTTGATTGAAAAAGGTAATGATGTTAGAGGGTACTTACATGATTTGTTAAGTGGTTTCAACAATATTGAAGTAGTTGTTTTAGGATGTACACATTTTCCTATTGTGAAGAAGGAAATTAAAGAAGTTTTAGGAGATGTACTTTTTATTGATGGTGCTGAGGGTATAGCAAATAGAATTTTTAATATTTTGAACAGTAGTTCCTCTTTTAATGAATCTGGTGGAAAATTAAATATTTTAACTAATGATGAAAGTATAAAAAAAAGAATTATAGATGTATTGAACAATTTATAATTCTTTTTTTGTTTTGAATTTATTGTCATTTTAATATAGTAAAATCCTTGATATACAAGGGATAATTAACATAATGGTGGAGATGAGGAGAATCGAACTCCTGTCCAAAAGCAAACTAATTTAAACGTCTACAAGTTTAGTTGATTAAGATTTTTCATTACTTACAGAATAACCAACAATTAAATAAGTAACTATCTTACTAATATTCATTACTATTCGTAAGAAAAATAGTAATATAGTCTGCTAGGTATTACCCTTAAATATTCCCACAGACTAGGAATATAGAAGAGTTTTGCTTTTTTATTCTAAGCAAATGCTAAATTTCTGTTTCCAGTTATATTTAATTGTGCATTTAAAGATTGCCATCTACTTGCAGTTTAAATCGTATTACTCCTGTCGAAACCATATCATCCCCGTTGAGCAAATTATATCATAAATATGCTATTTATTCAATAATTTTTTGGTATTGTTTATCTGTTTTTAGGAGTTTGTCTTTTATTAATCTAAAATGTGCAAATTCTACTGCAATATTATTTTTCTTACAGATTGCATCTATATTATATATATTTTCTTTTATATTCATATATATTTCATTTGATACCATTTCATTTAAGGCAAATTGTTCTTGTTTTTCTATTGTTTCATTTTTTAAAGATAGAATAATTGATTTTTTTAATTTATTAAAATAGCTTTTTACTTTGCTTAATTCATAGTATAGTGAATAGTAAAATTCTGCTTTATCTTTTATATTTTTATTTATGTATATTGCTGGATTTATTCCTTTTACTTGGGAACATGCTCTTATGTTTTTATCTAGAGATTCTTCTAGTACTAAGTATATTCCATAGTTGTTTAATAGTTTAGTTATTTCTTTGATTGTGTTTTTGTTTTCTTGTTTCTTTAAATCTTTTAAAAGTATTTTTAAGTTTTTAGAATTATATGTTTTTACTTCTTGTCTTTTTGCTAGTTTATCACATCTTTTTATCCACATAAATGTTGCTTTTTTATCTTTTATTTCTTCTTTTGATATTATTTTATTGTCAAAGTATTCTTCAAATTGATCAAATGTTCTTAGATTAATGTATTCTAAAAGATTTATGGCATTTGTTACATATGATGTTTTGTCTTCTAAATCAATCCATCCTAGTTTATATATTTCTTTTAGTTTATATGTTTCTAAATATTTATTTATTTCTTGTTCATTTTGAAACTTGTTTTTTAAATAATTGTACATTCTCTTTTTTGATTCTACTTGCATTATATAGTTTGGTTCTATATCTGTTAGAAGGCTTATTGCAATCATTAAATCTACTGATATTTCTGTTACTTCATTTAGTATTTCATTCATATGTTTTTGAGTAATTCCTAATCTTTGCGCAAAGTCAACTTGTGATATTTTATAAAATTCTAAGTATTCTTTTAGTACTGTTCCAAATCCGGACATATTATCACTTCCTATATATATAATAACATATTAAGTTTATATATGTAAAGAAAAGAATTGAAATTATCTATCTTTCAATTCTTTATTTATTCTTCTTTGAATATCTTTTTCTTTTAATGATTCTCTTTTATCATAGTTCTTTTTACCTTTGCAGACTCCTAGAAGTACTTTTACTTTGTTTTTATTAAAGTATATTTTTAATGGAATAAGAGTATAGCCTTCTTTTTCTATTTTATCTCTTAGTTTTAATATTTCTTTTTTATGTAGTAATAGTTTTCTAGTTCTTGTTTCATCTTTTATGAATGCTCCGGTTTTGTCATATGTTTTTATGAACATATTTATTATATAGACTTCATTTTTTCTAATGATTGCATAACTATCTTTGATATTACATGTTCCTTGTCTTATGGATTTTACTTCGTTTCCTAGTAGTTCTATTCCACATTCGTATTCGTCTTCGATGAAGTAATCATATTTTGCTTTTCTATTTAGTATTTCCATTTTGTTTTACCTTTTTTACTTTGTTGTTTGATTTTTTTATTGGTTCAAAGTCTATTTCATAGTTTTCAGGATCACTTCTTGTTAATGTTACTTCGATTGTGTCTCCAAGACGATATACTTTATTAGTTCTTTCTCCGATTATTATTTGTAGTTCTTCATCATAGTTATAATAATCATTCATTGTTTCAAAGCCCATTCTTCCTTCGACTAGATTGTCTAGTTCAATGAACATTCCATTTTTAGTGAAACCATTTATCTTTCCTGTAAATTGTTCTCCAACTTTATTTTGCATGAATTGTGCCATTCTATATTTATTCGCTTGTTTTTCGCATTTTTCTGCCGCTATTTCTTGGTGTGATGAGTGTATGGCAATTTCTTCTAATTTTGATTTATATAAATCTTGCATTAGTTTATCAAATTCACCATTTAGTATTAGATGTAGCACTCTATGAATTGTTGTATCTGGATATCTTCTTATTGGGCTTGTAAAGTGTGTGTAGTATTCTCCTTTTCTTGAGTCTACCCCGATTCCAAAGTGTCCTTCTTTTTGTGTTGTATATTTTGCTTTAGCCATGCATCTTAGAATCATTTGAATGAATAGGTCTTTGTTGTCTTTTGTTTCTAGTTCTTTTAGAATATTTTGTATTACTTTGGGATCTGACATATTAACTTTAGTATTTATATCTACTCCATATGTTTTAAGTATAGTAAGGGTGTTTTTTAGTCTTTCTTCGTCTGGGTATTCATGAACACGATAGATTGATTCTACTCCCATGTTATAGATGTATGTTGCTACTGTTTCATTGGCCGCTAACATGAAGTCTTCGATTAGTGTTTCTCCAGTGTCTTGTATTCTTAGTTCGATGCTTTCTACTTCGTCATTTTCATTTATATTTATTTTCTTTTCAGGAAGATCAAAGTTTAACATTCCTCTTTTTTCTCTTGATGTTCTTAGTATTTTTGCTAATTCTTCCATTTTATTTAGTGCTTCAACATATTTTTCATACTCTTCTTCTACTACGTTTTCATTTAGTATTTTATTTACTTTTTTATATGTCATTTGAATATTTGAATGAATTACGCTTTTGAATATATCAAATGTTATTAAGTTGCCTTGTTTATCAAATTCCATTTCGCATGATAGTGCTAGTCTATCAACGTCTGGATTTAGGGAACAGATTCCATTTGATAATTGTGGTGGATACATTGGACTTACGACTCCTGGCATGTAGACACTTGTTGCTTTTTCTCTTGCATCCTGATCTAGTTTTGAGTTTTCTTTTACATAGTTTGTTACATCCGCGATATGAACTCCTAATTTATAGTTACCATTTTCTAGAATATCGATTGAAATAGCATCGTCTATGTCTTTTGTATCGTCACCATCGATTGTAAATATCATTTTATCTCTTAAATCTCTTCTTCCCTCAAGATCTTTTTCTAATACTGATGATGGTATGTAGTCTAGTTCTTTTAATGCTTCTTCAGTGAATCCTATTGTGAAGTTATTGGCATATAGTATTTTGTTTTCTTCAAGTTTTGGGGCATTTTTGTGTCCAATTATAGTGTCTAAGGTAGCTCGATAGTATTTTCCTTCTTTGGTTTTATCTATTTTTATACCTATTAGCATACCATCTACTATTTTTTCGTCTAGGTTTATTTTATACATGTCTTTTCCTACGACTGCGTATCTTTCTTTATTGATCGTTTTTACTTCAGCGATTATTCCTTTTCTTTCTATTATCTTTTTAATGGTTCCTGTGTTATTATTGAAATCTGTTATTCTTGCTAGTACTTTATCTCCTTCAAAGCACATTTTTTTGTAGTCTTTGTTTACATTTATTGTTTTATTATCGTATGATACATAGCAATCACCATTTCTTTTAATGTGAAATATCCCTTCGACAAATGGATTAAGGGTATAGTTGTCTCCGCCAACACAGTAGATTAATTGTTTTTCTTTTAGTTCATCTATTACTTCTAAAAATTGTTCATATGTATAATTTGTGTAACCACTTTTTTTATAAATATCTTTTAGGTTAATAGCGTTGTTTCTTGATATTTCTAATATATCTAGTATTTTTTCTTCCATTTTATCACCTGTCTATATAATACCACAAAAAAAACAGAATTACATCTGTTTTATTAAATAAATGAAATTACAGTACATATTATTACGAATAGTAAGCCTAGTACTAGTGTAGTTCTACTTATTACTAATTCACTACCACGTTCTTTTCTATTTTTAAATAAATCGCTTGTTGAACCACTGAAGATTGCTCCAGCGTCGTCTGATTTACCACTTTGTAATAATACTAATATAATTAATAAAACGCAAATTACTAATAATGCTATTTCTAATATTGTCATAGTACGCCTCCCTAAATAACTAAGAGTATTTTAACATATTTTTTAGGGTAAATCAATAGTTTTAGATAAAACCTATGAACCAAAAATAGATATAGATGCTTACTATTATTATGGATGGAATTATATATGTTACTTTTGATATAGATTTAGTTCTAATGTTTTGAAGAAAGCTTATTATTATAAATATTAAACCTAAGAATAGAATTGTTGTTGTATGTTTGTCTATTTCATTGTATATTGGCGATGTTTTGTAGATAATGTCTGCGAATGATAGAACTACTAGGTTGAATAGATTACTTCCTATGATGTCTTGTAGTGCTAAATCATAGTTATCTATTGATATAAGGGTGTAGAATGTTATAACTTCTGGTAAGCTTGTTGTTATTCCTAGTAGTATTGCTCCGATTATTCCACTTGAAAATGATGGATGTGCTCCCGCTATGTTATTAACAAATGTTGTTAATAAAACACTTGATGCTATCATAAGAATTGAGGTTATTAACAATTTTTCTTTGATATTTTTTATTGGTTTTATTTCTGTTTTAGTTTGTTCTTCTTTACTTTTAGGTAATAGTTTTATGTATATGAAGTATAGTATGATAATAACGATAGTAGGAAGTCCTATATTTAAAATTGTTATATTTATTTTATCTTTTATAAATAGATAGATTGTTAAATAGTTTATTATTAGAATTAGATAGGTTAAATAATTAGTTTTTGTTGTTTTTGTTGTATATATCTTTTTTATAAATATAATATCTAGGAGTGCTGTTATGAATATATTAAAGAGGTTACTTCCTAGAATGTCTCCGAGTGCTAATAAGGGGTTTTTTAATAGTATAGATGATGTGCATGTTATTAGTTCTGGTAGTGATGTTACTCCCGCTAATAAGAGGCCTCCGATTACTGCTTTTGATATGTTGCTTGTTTTGCTTAGATTGTCTGCATATATTGATAGTTTAATGCTTAAGAATACTGTTAAGAATGCGAATATTAAAAAAAATATCTCGTTCACTATAATCACCTATTAATTTATATGTGCAACGAAATATTTTAAAACTATAAATTTTCTTCGATTCTTAGAAGTCTATTGTATTTACATATTCTTTCTCCACGAGATAGTGAACCACTTTTCATGTAAGGTATTCCTAATCCTACTGCAAAGTCACTTATGAATGTGTCTTCTGTTTCTCCACTTCTGTGAGATATTATCATGTTTATGTTATTTTCTCTTGCTAATTTTATTGTTTCTAGCATTTCACTTATTGTTCCTATTTGATTGGCTTTTAAAAGAATAAAATTGGTTGATTTATTTTCTATTCCTTTTTGTAATAAGTTTTTGTTTGTGGTATAAAGATCATCTCCGACTATGTTTGTATTTAGTTCATTTGTCAGTTTAGAGAATCCTACAAAGTCTTGTTCTTCAAGTGGGTCTTCGATTGAGAAGATTGGATATTTTTTTATTAGTTCTTTATACATTTCAATCATTCGATCTGTGTTTTTATAGACATTATCTATTAAGTACATTTTTTTATTTTTATCATAGAATGATGATGCTGCTATATCTAGCGCAATTAGTACATCTTCTTTTGGTTTGTACCCTGATATTTCTATTGCTTTGATAATAGTATCTAGAGCCTCTTCATTATTTTTTAGATTTGGGGCAAATCCTCCTTCATCGCCGACGTTGGTGCTGTATCCTTGTTCTTTTAAAATGTTTTTTAGGTTGTGAAATACTTCACTTGCTATTTGTAGTTGTTCTTTTATCGTTTTTCTATTTACCATAATCATGAATTCTTGAAATTCAATTTTATTATCGGCATGCATTCCTCCGTTTAATATATTAAACATGCACTTAGGAACTTGGTTGTTTTTTCCAATGTATTGATATAGTTCTTTATTTTCTTTTTGTGCACATGCTTTTATGTATGCTAATGATACTGAAAGAATAGCATTTGCTCCAAGATTGGTTTTGTTTTTAGTATTATCTAATTTTATTAATAATTCATCTAATTCTTGAAAGTTTTCAAAGTCTTTATTTATAATATTTTCTTTTATTATAGTGTTAACATTGTTTACTGCTTTTAGAACTCCCTTTCCTAGGTATCTTTTTTCATGATCACGTAATTCTAATGCTTCATTTGAACCAGTTGATGCACCACTTGGAACACTTGCTCTTCCTGTAATGTTTCCTTCGATTGTGATGTCTGTTTCTACTGTTGGCCATCCTCGTGAGTCTAATATTTCTCTTGATTTGACTTCTGTTATTTTCATATTTTTCACCTATCCTTGTGAATATTATATAATATTTTTTATATAAATAAAACTTTTTTATTGATTTTAGTTCGAAAAAAAGTTATTATAGTAGTATGAAAATACAATGAAGGAGGAGTGTTTATATGAAAATTGTTATTCTTACACCAGAACAGTTTGATAATTTTTCTGATAACCATCCTCTTCATACTTATTATCAGACTTCTATGTATGGAAATTTGATGAGAAAGAATGGGTTTAAGGTGGATTATTATGGATTTGTTGATAATTCTAATATGCTTATTGGCGCTACTTTAATGCTTACTAAAAAGTTGTTTTTTGGTCATAAGTATGCTTATGCTCCACGTGGTTTTTTGATTGATTATGATAATAAACAACTTATTACTGAACTTTCTAGGAAATTAAAGAGATATTTAGCAAAGAGTAATTATGTGTTTTTAAAGATTGATCCTCCGGTTGTTGCTAATAAAAGGGATAAAGATGGCAATGTTATACCAAGTCCTTATCAGAATGATATAATAGTTTTTTTGCAAAATAATGGATATAATTATTTTGGGGATAATAAGTTTTTTGGTACAGAAAAACCAAGATGGAATGCTATTTTAAAGGTAACTGGTTCTGCTGAATCTTTGTATAAAAATTTTGATAGTAATATTAAAAATAAGATTAGGAAGGCTCAATCTAGAGGTGTTGAAATAATACAGGGCAATCATAATGATATGGAAATTTTTTATAGTTTTGTTTATAAGAAACATTATAGAAAGTTGAATTATTATAAGGATTTTGGGGAGTTTTTTGGCAATAAGTTTGAACTTTATTTTGCTAAGCTTAATACTGAGAAGTATTTGACTAATATTAAAAAATTATATGAAGATGAAATTGCTAATAATGAAGATATTAATTCTAGGATACAGGAAGCTGGTAGAAATAATAGAATTGATAATAAGCTTACTAATTCTAAGCTTACTTCAGATAAGTTGCTTGCTACTTATAAAAAGGAATTGGAGTATGCTTCATCACTTTTTGAGAAGAATCCACAAGGTATTATTATTGGTGCAACGGGGGTTATTATTGAAAAATATGGTGTTGAGCTTTTAATAGAGGGATATAATCCTAAATATGGTCTTTATTATCCTAATTTTTTACTTAAGTGGCATATTATTGAAAAGTATGCAAAACTTGGTGCTGTTTATTTTCATTTGAATGCTATTACTGGATACTTTGGAAATAATAATAAGTTTAAAGGTCTTAATGAAATGAAACTTGGTTATAATGCTGAGGTTACTGAGTATATTGGGGAGTTTGATTTAGTTATTTCTCCTGGGCTTTATAAGTTTTATAAGACTTCGAAATTAGGAAAAAAGAAAAATAGAATGAGTTAAAAAAATAGACTTTGGTGTCTATTTTTTTCTTATTTCTCTATAGTTTTCTTCATATACAATCGGTATATCAACGTTTTCTACTCCATATTTTTTATTTGCAAATTGTTCGAAACTCATTGCTGATGTTTTGTCCTCTAAAAGTTCATAGTATTTTAAATATTCATCATATATAATATTAGCCATATTTTCTCTTGATTTTTCTATTTCTATTAGTTCTCTTGAATTTGGTCTTGTTACTTTTAGATACTCTGAAAATGGCATTTTTCCTAAATCAGTATTTTTTACTTTTTCTACCATATATTGTTGATATAATTGTGTTCTTTGGATTTGAAGATTTTCATCTAGCTCTATGTTTTTTATTTGTTGTTTATCTTCTACTTGCATTTCTTTTTCTTGATGTTCTTCTTTTGGTTCATATTCGTTTTTAAGTTGTTCTCTTAATATTTCTGTTTTAATGTTTTTTATTTGTTGTTTATCTTCTACTTGTATTTCTTTTTCTTGATGTTCTTTTTTTTGTTCATATTCGTTTTTAAGTTGTTCCCTTAATATCTCTGTTCTAATGTTTATTCTGTTTTTATTTAATTCAGGATATTTTTCTAATAATTGAACTAATGTACTTTTTAATTCTAAGTATTGACTTTGAAGTTGTTCATATTTTTGTTGATTTTCTCTACTTTCTAACATTTCTTGCTTGATGAACTCTATTTGCTTTTGGAGTGCTACTATTCTAGCTGATGCTTCAATTTTACCTTTTAAACCTGAATTTTCATATTGTTGTTCACTTGTGCTTATTAAGGAACGTAACTCACTTATTTGTTGTTCTTTTACACTGCACATACTTTGATATAATTGTGATTTGGATATTGAAGTGTTTTTAAATATATCTATTAATTCGTCCAAATACCATATTTCTCTTGATTGTTCCATTATTTCTTTATAGTTTGAATGAAGTTTTTCTACTAATGCGCTTTCTTTACTTTCTAGGTTATAGTGTTGATTCACAAAACTATTTAATTTATAGAAAGTTGATAAAGATTCTCTTCCTCTAAAGTTTATATTATCTTGATTTATTTCACCATTCATTGCATCTATTGCTCTTCGAATTCTTGCATTGTCTAATTCTAATGATCTATTACCTTTAGTATAATCGTCTGTTATTTCAAATTGCATTTCTTCGAAAACTGTATTCATTTCATATTGACTGTGTGAGAATTTTGATGCGATTGTCCAGATACTATTAATTCTTAAATGCTTATTATTTTTTAATAGCTTGTACATGTCTTTTGATATTTTTTGAGTTTGATCAGATATATTTTTTCTTGTATTTATTCTTGCTTTTCTTATTTCTTTTTGAGTTTGATTGTCGTTTTTGTATTCTAATAACCTTGCCAATTTATTTGTTAATTCCCATTCTTTTACCAAACCTTTCATTTTTCTTGTTTCATGTTGTAATGTTTGTTCTACGAATTTCATTTCCATTCTTTTTTGTTCTAAATCTTCTATTTCGGATTCTATCATTTTAATTTCTAATTCTGCTTGACGTGGTGAAATTGGTTTTGATGATTTTTTTATTCCAGTTCCTGCATATCTATCATTTCCCATTTTCAAATTTAGTTTTTGTTTTCGTAATGATTCAATTCTTTGAGCATAGTATTCTCTATTAATACTGTTTATTAATTGTTCTGCATTTTGATTTTCCATTTTATTCACCTTCTTTTAATGATTTTATTATTAAGTCATATACATAGCTTAGTTCTTCTTGATCTTCTACTAAATTTATGTAAAATTCATTCTCTTTTTCTTCAAGTGTTGCTATAGCAATATTTACTTCATCATTTATTTCTTCGTCTGGTGTTAATAACACATATAATTTATTATCTTTTTCTGATTTTACTTGTGCAAATATTTCTATTTTTTCTTTCTCATTATTTTGATTAATTACTTCAATAAATTCTCTATCCATATTTAACTCCTTATTCTACTTAAATTATATACTATTTGTTAGGTTCTTGTAAAGAGTTGTTTATTTAAAAATAAAAAATGAGGTTAAATCTCATTTTTATAAATTAAATCTAAAGTGGCAAATATCTCCATCTTGCATTAGGTATTCTTTGCCTTCGATTCTGAATTTTCCATTTTCTTTTACTTTTGTTTCATCGCCATATTCTATTAAGTCTTTATATGCAATTACTTCTGCTTTAATAAAGCCTTTTTCAAAATCTGAGTGAATTATTCCAGCGCATTCTTTTGCATTCATTCCATCTTTGTATGTCCATGCTTTTACTTCTTGTGGTCCACATGTGAAGTAGGTTTTTAATCCTAATAGTGAATATGTGGCTTCGATTAATTTGTCTAGACCACTTTGATCTATTCCTAAGTCTTTTAGCATTTCATTTTTATCTTCGTCATTTAATTCTGATAATTCTGATTCTATTTTAGCAGATACTGTTATTACTTTTGCTTGTTCTTTTTCTGCATATTCTTTTAGTTTTTTCACATAATCATTTTCTATACCGATTTCGTTTTCATCGATGTTTGCTAGATATATGTGTGGTTTTAATGTTATAAAATTAAATGACTTAATAGCAAATAGTTCTTCTTTTGTGTAGTCAATTAATCTTAAGGGAATGTTTTTTTCTAATGCTTCTTTTGATTTTTGAAGAGCAGATAGTTCTATTAATGCTTCTTTATCTTTTGTTGTTTCTGCTTTTTTCTTAATTTTGTCTATTCTATTGGTAATTATTTCTAGGTCCGCTAATGCAAGTTCTAAATTAATTATTTCAACGTCTCTTATTGGGTCAACACTTCCTTCGACGTGAGTTATTTCTTTATCGTTAAAACATCTTACTACTTCACATATCGCATCTGTTTCTCTTATGTGTGATAGAAATTTATTTCCTAATCCTTCACCAAGGGATGCTCCTTTTACGATTCCTGCAATGTCTACAAATTCAAATGTAGCTGGCTTTATTTCTTGTGGTAGATATATTTCTTCTAAGTGTTGTAGTCTTTCATCTGGAACTGTTACTATTCCAACGTTTGGGTCTATTGTTGCAAATGGATAGTTTGCTACTAATATACTTTTTTTTGTTATTGCATTGAATAATGTTGATTTTCCGACGTTTGGTAGTCCTACTATTCCTGCTTTTAAACTCATTTTATCACTCCTTGTATTATTATAATGTTGGGTATACTTTTGGTCCTAATGGTAAGCCAATTAAATACCATGAAATTATTATTAATATCCAAATTAATGTCATCCATATAAAGTATGGCATCATTAATTTTATACCGTCTCTTATTCCATATGTTTTTTCTTTATCTTTATTATATATGTTTAGGTATCCTACGTATACAACGAAGTATGCTAATACTGGTGTTATTCCGTTTGTCATAGATTCTGCTGCTCTAAATATAAATTGTGAAAATTGTGGGGATATATTTAATTGCATTAGCATAGGCACCATTACTGGTGATATTATTGTCCATTTTGCCATTGATGTTGGCATAAATATATTTGCTATTGCTATTATTATTATTGATATAATTACTAGTGCTAATCCTGATAGTGGTAGCATTTTTAGAAAGTTTGTTAAGGCTACTACTATTATTGTTGGAATGTTTGTTTCTTTAAATATTGATATGAATTGTGCTGCAAAGAAAATCATTAATAAAAGCATTCCAAGTGATGATAGTCCCTCACTAGTTTTTTCTATTAAGTCTTTATCATTTTTTATAGTTTTTGCTCCTATTCCATAGGCAATTCCTGTTATTATGAAGAATAGTGCTAACATATAAGTAAATCCATCTTGAAAATATGAATTATCTCCGAATAATTGGTCTACATATGCTTTTTCATTTAAGTCTAGTAGCATCCCTGATAGAGGTAGTCCTGGTATTATCATATATATGAATATTAATATTACTATTAATGCTGATATTTTAGCATATTTACTACCTTTCTTTTCTCTTTCTTCTTCTTTTATTTTCTTTTGTTCTTCATATTGTAGATCTAGGTATTCAATTTCTTTTGTTTTTCCTAATTCATCGTGTTTTTTAGATACGTATCTACCTAGTTTTTTAACTATAATTTTTTCTGTTACTATTGTTCCTGTTAATGCAAGTAAAATACATGAAGGAATCATTATGTAAAGATTTGATGTCATTCTAACGTAGAATGTTTCATCTATTAACCTAGCCGCTTTCATTGTGTATGGTATTAGATTAATGTCTATTGAACCAACAAAGAAGCTTATACTGTATCCAAATGCCACCCCAGCGAATGCTGATGCTACTCCTGCTAGAGGGTTACGTCCATTAAATAGGAATAATAATGCTCCTAGTGGAATTAAAAGTGCATAGCCTACTTCATTTACTATACTTGAAAATATTGCTAGTATCATTATTAAGAATGTTATAAATTTAGGATTGAACTTACTTAATCTTCTTTTCATAAATGTTTGAATTAAGCCAGTTGCATCTGCTACTTTTATTCCTATAAGTGTTATGATAAGTGTTGAAAGCGTTGTAAAGCTTATGAAGTTAGTAGCAGCATTTGAGATCATAGCTTTTACTCCATCATAACTTAACATATTTGTAACTGTTATTATTGTTTGTTCTAGTTTGTTTGTTTGTGTATTAATTGTGTTGTATGTAACTGAAATATTTAAAAGTGATAGTATTGCACTTAATACTATGACTACTGCTATTAAAACTATAAATCCTGTAACTGGATGCAATTTTAGTTTTTTTTGTTTCTTTTTTCTTGCCATTTTAGTCCTCCACTATCTTTTTTAGTTTTTTATTAAATTCTATTCTTGGTATCATTACTTCTCTTTTGCAATTTAGACATTTTATTTTTATGTCAGCACCAAGTCTTGTTATTTCCCAAAGATTTGTTCCACATGGATGTTGTTTTTTCATTACTACTTTTGTACCTATTGTGTAATTTTTATTTTCCATTTCTTACCTCTAATATGTTATACGGAATAGATATTTTTGATTTATCATATTCTTCTTTTATTATCATGTTAATTGCTCTTCTTGTGGAATATCTTTGGTCTTTTTTTGTTTCATACATAACTCTATATTTTATACATGAATCCTCAAAATTTTGAAGTCCAAGTATTCTGAAGTTTTTTGAACTATTTTGTAATTCGTTTTCTACCCTTGTTTTTACATTTTCTAGCATTTCTAGAACTTTTTTATTTGGTGTTTCGTATGGAAAGGGTAAATCTAATATGACGGTTGGTTTTTCTCTTGAACAATTTTTGACCTCTGTTATATTTCTATTAGCTATAGTAACAATTTCTGATGAAAATGTTTTTATTCTAGTTGATCTTAATCCTAAATCTGTTATGTATCCTTGATATTTATTAATCTCTACTTCGTCTCCAACATCATATTGGTTTTCTATAATGATAAAAATACCAGAAAGAACATCTTTCATAATGTCTTGCAGTGCTAATCCTACGATTACTGATGCTATTCCTAATCCTGCGATTATTGAGCTAACGTTTATTCCTAGAATTGTTAATAGCTTTAGTATTAAGAATATTATTATGATGTATTTTGAAATGTTTACTATTAGCTTTTTAATTGTTTGTTGTTTTCTATTTATTTTTTCTTTGCTTGTTAATAGTAATTTTTTAATAATTAGATATATGGTTAATCCTATTATTATGAATAGTATTAGTTCATGAATATTGTTTTTTATTAAAAAATCAATAAATTTCATTTTTATCACCTACTTATATAGTTCATTATTTCTAATATTCTGTTTAGGTCATTATCATTTTCATATGATATTTCCATTTTTTTATTATTTAATTTTACTTTTGTTCCAAAATATTCTGATAGTTGTTTTTCTAAATCAATATACTCGCTTGATTTTTCTTTGTGTTGTTTAGTAATTTTGTTTTTTCTTTCATATTCATCATTGTTTGATGATAGTTGTTCTAGTTGTCTCACACTTAGATTGTCTGTGATTGTTTTTGCCGCTAATGTTTCTATTTTGTCTTTATCTTCTAATTTTGATAATACTCTGGCATGTCCCATTGTAATTTTGTTAGTAATAATTAAGTCTTTGATTGATTCTGGAAGGTTTAGTATTCCTAGAATGTTTGTTATGTGACTTCTTGACTTACCAACTTTTTTTGCAAGTTGTTCTTGATTTAGATTTAGTGCTTGCATTAGATTTTTGTATGCTTCTGCCTCTTCAATAGGGTTTAGGTTTTCTCTTTGAAGGTTTTCTAATACTGCGATCTCCATCATTTGTTCATCTGTAAAGTCTCTAATTATTGCTGGAATTGTTTCTTTTCCTGCTAATTGAGAGGCACGATATCTTCTTTCTCCTGCTACTATTTCGTAACCTTTTATGCTTTTCTTTACTATTATTGGTTGAATTACTCCATGTTCTTTTATTGATTCTGCTAATTCTTGAAGTGCTTCTTCATCGAATATTTTTCTAGGTTGATATGGATTTACTCTTAAATCAGATAGTTTTAATTCTTTTACTTCATCTAATTCTACTGTTTCCATTATTTTTTCTTCTACTTTGTCATAGTTAATGTCTTCAATATTAAATAGTTCTTCTAGTCCTATTCCTAGGGCTCTTCTTGTTTTATTATTTGTTTCCATTTGCTTCAATCACCTCTTTGGCTAAATTTAGATATGCTTCTGATCCTCTACTTTTTGGATCATATGCTATTATTGGTTTTCCATGTGATGGTGCTTCTGTTAATCTGATAAGTCTTGGAATTATTGTATTGTATACTTTGTCTTTGAAGTATTTTCTTATTTCTTCAACTACTTCTAATCCTAAGTTTGTTCTTACATCTAGCATTGTTAATAGTACTCCTTCTATTGCTAAATTAGGATTTAGATTGGCTTGAGTATACATTATTGCTTTTAGTAATTGGGTAATTCCCTCTAATGCAAAGAATTCACATTGTACTGGGATTATTACCGAGTCTGATGCCGTTAGAGCATTTGTTGTTATTATACCAAGTGATGGAGGGCAATCTATTATTATGTAATCATATTGATCTTTTATTTTACTAATATGATATTTTAATTGTTCTGCCTTTGATATGTTAGAGTCTTTATGTTCTAATTCTATGTCTATTCCTGCTAGGTTTATGTTTGCTGGAAGTACGTATAGATTTTTGTATTTTGTTTTTACTATGGTTTCTTCAATTGTTGATGTGTCATTTAAAACGTTATAAATACTTTTTTCTATTTCTCCTTTGTTTATACCTATTCCTGTTGTTGCATTGCATTGTGGATCTAGATCTATTAATAGAACTTTTTTATTTAATAATGCTAATGATGCAGAAAGATTAATACTTGTAGTAGTTTTTCCTACTCCACCTTTTTGATTTATTAAAGATATTACTTTTCCCATTTTGTTACCACCTATTTCTTTCTTTATACTATATATATTCTATCAAAAATTTCTTTGTTTTTAAAGTTATTTTTCATGTTTTTAGTTTTATATTAAAAAAATGCCTATATATAGGCATTAAAATTTGTTTTTGTCTATTTTTATTATGATTTGGTAAACATTATCTAAGTCGAATTCTTGAACATCAATATTAAAACCAAACTTTTCTGTATTTTGTACTGCTTGTCTAACATTATTTATAGCAAATCTTAAATCATATACTTGGTTATAACTTGGTTGTTCTTCTTTTAATTCATTTGGTACAGTCACCACTTGTGATTCTTGTTGATTATTATTTACACTTACTGGTGTTTGTTCTTGTGGTGTTTTAATTTCTTGTGGTTGTATTTCAGTTATGGTAGGAATACTTATTGATTGTTCTGTTTGAATAGGTTGTTCGTTGATATTTAGGGGTTGATTTTGTACATCAGTGTTAATGTTTACTTTTGGAATTGATGGTTGCTCTATTGCTGTATCTTGTGTAGATTCTTGTCTTAACATATCAAAAATGTTGGGTTTTGGTGTTGGTGGTTCTGCTTTAATTTCAGCTTGAGCTTCAGGTTGTGTTTCTTTTATTTCGTTTGGTATAGTTACTATTTGTGGTTCTTGTTGATTAGCATTTACACTTACTGGTGCTTGTTCTTGTGGTTGTGGTGCATTTGCTACTATGTCATTTTCCATTTTATTTATATGTTCTTCCAAAATGCTTTTGTTTTGATGTTCTATTGGTTGTTCTTCTTGTGGTTTTTTCCCAGTTAAGGCCATTATTTCATCATCTAATTGTCTTACTGTTAATCTATTCATTATTACTTGGTTTAATAGTTTCTTTTGATCTTCTACATTTGGAACGTTTAATAGACTTCTAGCGTGACGTTCTGATATTTGTTTATTTAGTAGTGCTGTTTGAACTTCTTCAGCTAGGTTTAAAAGTCTTAATTTATTAGCTACTGTTGATTGTGATTTTCCTAAGTTTGCTGCTAATTCTTCTTGAGTTATATTATCTAATTTTAGAATTGTTTGGTATGTTTTTGCTTCTTCGATTGGGGTTAAATCAGATCTTTGAAGATTTTCAAGTAAAGCAATTTTAGCTGTTTCTTTATCATCTATGTCTCTTACTAAGGCTGGTATTGTTGTTTTTCCCGCCAATTGTGAAGCACGATATCTTCTTTCTCCTGCTATTATTTCGTATTTATCACCAATTTTTCTTACTATTATTGGTTGAATTACTCCATGTTCTTTTATAGATAAAGCTAACTCATTTAATGCTTGTTCATCAAATATTTCTCTTGGTTGAAATCTATTTGGCATTATATCGTTTATATTAAGTTCGAATACTTCTTTTTCCAAGTTCATATTATCCCTCTTTTCATTCTTTATAGTTCCCCTAATGTAAATTATACAATAAAAAAAGAGACTTTACAATGGTATATGCTTAATTTTTGCAAAATCTCTTGGGTAAGTTTGTGATACTTTGTTTAATTTTCTTATTTTTAAGATTGTTCTTGTACTTTGTTCTACTGGTAATTCGAATTGATACATTTTCTCTAACCTAAAGTTTAGTGTTTTTAAAGCATTTTCGGATTTTAATAATTCTTCTTCGACTTTTGCTTTTAGAATTATAAAGTATCCTTTTACTTTTACTAATTGTGAAGCCATTTCTAGTATTACGGGAATGCTTGCTACTGCTCGTGATGTTACTATATCAAATTCTTCTTGATGTTTTCTTGAGTATTCTTCTATTCTTGCTGTTTCTACTTTTATGTTTTCTAGGTTTAATTCTTTTATTAAGTAATTTAAAAATTTTGTTCTTTTTTCAAGTGAGTCTACTAATGTTACATCTAGTTCTGGGTATGCTATTTTTAAGACTACTCCAGGAAAACCTGCTCCACTTCCTATATCACATAGTTTTATGTTTTTATCTTCAATTAGAGGTGCTGATGCTAATGAGTCATAAAAGTGTTTTAAGTATACTTCTTTTTTAGCAGTTATTCCTGTTAGATTTATTTTTTTGTTTTCTTCTACTAAGATTTTGTAATATTTGTTTAATTGTTCTAGTTGTTCTTCACTTAATACTATATTTATTTTTTTTAATTCTAATATAAATTCTTCTTTAGTCATTATTTTTATTTCCCCTTTTTAAATAAATCATTAGTATTGATATATCAGATGGATTTACTCCACTTATTCTCATTGCTTGACCAATTGATGTTGGTTTTACTTTTTGTAGTTTTTCTCTTGCTTCTAATGCTAGATTACTAATTTTTGTAAAGTCTGTGTCTTCTGGTATTGTTATTTCATCATATTCGGACATTTTTTTTGCTTCTCTTTCTTGTTTTTTTATGTAACCTTCATATTTTACTATTATTTGAGTTTTATTTATTATTTCTTCTTCATAGTTGCTTTTTAAATATTTTGTTAAATCTGAAAGATTTATTTCTGGTCTTTTTAATAGTTCAAATAATGATATTCTATCTTTTAACTCAATATCTAGTTCATTATTTGTTGGTTTTATATAATTTGTTTTTAACTCTTCGATTAGTTCATTTATTTTTTGTTCTTTTTGCTTATATTTTTGATATTGTTCTTCTTTTAGAAGTCCTATTTCATGTCCTTTTTCTGATAGTCTTTGATCTGCATTATCATCTCTTAAAAGTAGTCTATATTCTGCTCGTGATGTTAATAGACGATATGGTTCTTTTGTTCCTTTTGTTACTAAGTCATCTATTAGAACTCCGATGTAGGCTTCATTTCTTTTTAGGATTAATGGTTTTTTGCCTTCTAGTTTTAAAGATGCATTTATTCCTGCGATTAGACCTTGGCATGCTGCTTCTTCATATCCTGATGTACCGTTTATTTGACCAGCAGTAAATAGATTTTCTATTATTTTTGTTTCTAATGATTGTTTTAATTGAGTTGGATCTATTGCATCGTATTCTATTGCATAAGCGTATTTTAGTATCTTTGCATTTTCTAATCCTGGTAATGAATGAACCATTTGTTCTTGAACGTCTTCTGGCATACTTGTTGAAAATCCTTGAATGTATATGTCATCATAATATAGGCTTTCTGGTTCTAAAAATAGTTGGTGTCTTTCTTTGTCATTAAATCTTACTATTTTGTCTTCGATTGATGGACAGTATCTTGGTCCTACTCCTTCGACGTATCCTCCATACATACTAGATTTTTGTAAGTTTTCATTTATTATCCTATGTGTGTCTGGTGTTGTATAGATTAAATAGCATTTTTCTTGGTTTTTTATATCATATTTTACTTCATTCATATAGGAAAATGTTAATGGATAGTTGTCTCCGGGTTGTTCTAATCCTTTTGTGAAGTCTATTGTGTCTTTTTTGATTCTTGGTGGTGTTCCTGTTTTTAGTCTTTGAATTGTAAATCCTAATTCTCTTAATTTATCGCTTAGATGAAGTGATGGTTCTTCTCCGTGTGGACCTCCAGAGTGTTTTTTATCTCCGCGTAGAATCATTCCTTTTAAATATGTCCCTGTAGTTAGTATTACTGCATCGGCATGTATTTTTTCATCATTTTTTGTAATGACTCCTTTTATAGTATTATTTTCTACGATTAGATCTTCTACTATATCTTCTTTTATTTCTAAGTTTTTTTCACTTTGTAATGTTTTTAACATTTCTTGTGGATAAATTGTTTTGTCTATTTGAGCTCTTAGTGCTTGAACTGCTGGTCCTTTTTTTGTGTTTAATTTTTTTATTTGAAGAATTGATTTGTCTGTATTCTTACCCATTTCTCCACCAAGAGCATCAATTTCTCTTACTACTACTCCTTTGGCTGGTCCTCCGATTGAAGGATTGCATGGAGCGTCTGCTATATTTTTAATGTTTCCTGTTATTAAAAGTGTTTTATGACCTTTTCTGGATGCTGCTAGTGCTGCTTCACATCCTGCATGTCCTCCTCCTACTACGATTATTTCATACTTCATATTATCCCTACTTTCCTACACAGAATTTGCTAAATAAATTATCTAGTAATTCTTCTTGATATGTTTCTCCTATTACTTCTCCTAGAACATCCCAAATATATTTTAAATCTATTTCTATAATATCTATTGGTAAATCATTTGCTATATTTTGTCTTATGTTTTCTATAGAGTTTTTGGCTTCTTCGACTTTTCTTAATTGATTTATGTTTGATACGTAGTTGTAATCTTTTGTTTCTATTTTGTCTAGGTTAAACATTTCTTTTATTTTTTCTTTTAATTCTTTTATACCATCATCATTTAATGTATTTGTTGTAACTATTTCTTCTTGTTTTATGTTATTTATGTCTATTTTCTTTTCTAAATCATTTTTATTTATAATTATTATTCTTTTTTTATTCTTAGATAGTTCTAATAAATCTTTATCTTCTTTTTGAAGTTGTTCATTATTATTTAGTACTAATAAAATCAAATCTGCTTTTTCTACTGCCTGTCTTGATCTTTCTACTCCGATTTGTTCTACTATATCTTTTGTTTGTCTTATTCCAGCAGTGTCTATTAGATTAAGCCCTATTCCATCTAATATTATTGATTCTTCTACTACGTCTCTGGTTGTTCCTGCGATGTCTGTTACTATTGCTTTGTCGTATCCAGAAAACATATTTAAAATACTACTCTTTCCTACATTTGGTCTTCCTATTATTGCAACGTTTATTCCATCTTTGATTATTTTACTATTTTTAGAGTTTTCTATTATTTTGTCTAATTCGTCTTTAATATTATCTAATTCATTTTTTATTTTTTCTACTGTCATTTCTTCAATATCTTGATATTCTGGATAGTCTATGTTAACTTCAATGTTTGCTAGTATATCAGATAGTTTTTCTCTTAGTGTTCTTATCTTTTTTGTTGTGTTTCCTTTTAGATTATTTATTGCTATTTGTCTTGCCGTATCACTTTTTACATTTATTAAGTCCATTACTGCTTCTGCTTGAGTTAAGTCTATTCTTCCATTTAAGAATGCTCTTTTCGTGAATTCTCCTGGTTCTGCTAAACGAATATTTTGTTTTAATAGTAATTCTAATACTTTTTTAGTTGTCGCTATTCCACCATGACAGTTTATTTCTACTATGTCTTCTCTTGTGAATGTTTTGGGTGCTTTCATTATTGTTACTAGTACTTCATCTATTGTTTCGTTATTGTCTTCAATATATGTATAAGTTATTGTGTGACTTTTTTTGTCTAAAATATTTGTTTTTGTTATTTTATTTACTTCTTTTATTGCCTCTAATCCTGAGATTCTTATTATTGATATTGCTCCGACTCCTAATGTTGTTGATATTGCTGCGATTGTGTCATTCATTTGTACCACCTCTTTTTTACGCATTGTATTATATCATATTTTTTCTAATATATCACATTTTTCGTGCTTTTTTGCGCAATTTATATGTTTTTATAATTTTTTTGCATTTTTTTAGTTTGGGTATTTAGTTTTTTATTTGATTTTTATACATAAGGTGGTATAATTGGTGAAGTGAAATTGTTTTTCGGGTGATTTGATGAAGTATTTTAGATTTATTATTATATTAATTGTTTGTATCATTTTTGGTGCTTTAATTTATTATTTTAATTTTTATCATAATTTGGATAAAGATTTGAAAAAGATTGATTTTAGTAAATATGATAAATTGATGATTGTGGCGCATCCTGATGATGAAACTTTATGGGGTGGTGGTCATCTTATTGATGGAGATTATGTTGTTGTTTGTGTTACTTGTGGTAAGAATAAGGTTCGTTTGAATGAAATAAAACGTGTTTTAAACAGAACTGATGATGAATTAATTGCACTTTGGTATCCAGATAAAACTAAAGGTAAGAGAAATAATTGGAAGCTTTGTTACAATGATATAGAAAATGATTTAGATAAAATTATTAATGCTTATGATTGGAAGGTTATTGTTACTCATAATCCTAAAGGGGAGTATGGACATATTCATCATAAAAAACTTAACAAAATGGTTACTGATATATATGATAATGAAGATATAGAAGGGGAGTTATTTTATTTTGGAAAGTATTATACTAAGAGTAAAGTTACTGATTTAAGAACTAATCAAACTAAGTATAATCCTAATTCAATTAATGAAAAGAAAAAACTTATTAAAATGTATCATTCACAAGGTTTTATTAAAAAGATGTTTAATCATATGACTGATTATGAAGATTGGCAAAAGTATGAAAAAAAAGGAGACTAGTTTTAGCAATGCTATTAACTTAAGATAAAGTTAAAAATATCATTATGAAATATTTTTAACTTTTTTTATTGTGTTGGCAA
>CAKOJO010000013.1 GCA_934090595.1 uncultured Bacilli bacterium
TAACTCTTGAGATATCTTAAACAAGAAATTAGACTTTTCATTTACTGACCTTTCAGTAAGTTCTTTATTTCTTGTTAGCAAGTCTATTATCTGTGTATCAGGGTTTTCTATTGTAAAATAAAGAATGTAACAAGTATAAGTCATTACAAAAGTTGCAATAAGGATCGAAGGATTTATAGTTTGAATAAATACATTAAGTAGTAAGGAAATAATGATAACTACAATTGGGTAGTATCTTTTATTGACGATGTTTTTAATACTTAGAATGAGTACAATACTCCATAAAACTATATATAATGTAATGAATATTTTAACACAATCTACTGCAGGACCATAACTATACATGATTTTTCCGTCATCAAATCCCATAACTGGTAAAATGATTAATGATAGTATTTCACATATCATTAATATATAGTGAATAATATTATATTTATTAAATAAATTAGATTTATTTTTGTCATTAATAAAAATAACAAAAACGTATTGTGAGAAAACTGCAATCCATGTAAACAAATATATTAAATACATTTTAGAGAATAATAATGTTAAAAAGAAGTTAACTCCATATTTTCTAGTTAAGAGTTGTAAAGTAATTTCTATTACATACCCAATTAAATTAATTGTTATTAATTTTTCAAAGATAAATATTTCTTTACTTTTAACTTTAGGTTTAGATTTATATATAATAACTAGTAAAAGTATTAAAGCGAGTCCTGTACACAGATAAATAATATTCCACATATTTTACCTCCCTAATTATCTAAATTATAACAATTAAAAAAAAGAAAAGCAATAACGTTATTGCCTTAATATAAGTTTTTTAACATTATTGTCTTTTTCTTCATAGTATCCATCGTTAAAGTTATAAGATACTTCTTCGATTAAATTATCATTATTTACTCTTTCATAGCCAGAAAGTATATTAGAAAGTTTATTGCGATCAATTTTTATAGTTGTAGGACTATAATCAAATATTGTATCATGTACTAAGTATCCATTAATTTTTATAATATTTGAAAATCTAGATGAAATTGTACTATCTAATTGTTTATATAATTCTGATTTTGAAATATTACTATCTTCATCAATAATTATGTGAGCATTTATTGCAGTACCTCCATCACAAAGAGGCATTTGAGTAATTATTGCGTCTTTAATATTTTTATTTTCTTTAATAACGTTTTCAATGTCGAATGAATAAATATCTAAATTATTTGATTGATATATAAGATTACTTTTTCTACCAAGTACATATAGTCTACCAGATTCACTTATTTCGCCAATATCTCCTGTTCTAAGCCACTCATCCACAATTGTTTTTTTAGTAAGTTCGGGTTTATTATAATACCCTGGCATAATTGATTTAGATTGTATCCATATTTCACCTTTTTCATTATAACCAAGTTCCTTGCCGTCTTTATCAAATATACCAACTCTATTACCTGGGAAAGGAAAACCGACACTAATATATGGTTTTTCTTTTTCAACATCAGTCATTGGAATATATGGTTTTTCAACACAAAGAACTGAAAACATTTCAGACATTCCATAACCATTATGCATACCATAGTCATTTTTACATTCTCTAAGTATTTTGTTCATCCACTCTAAAGCTTTAACAGTAGTTCCTTCCCCACCCATAATAGGCATTTTCATAAAACTCAAATCAACTTTTTTACCAGATAATATTTCTTTTTGTAATTTTAGAAAGAATACTTCCCAGAATACGCCAGTACCTATTGCTACTGAAGGGTTTTTGGTCATGATTAATTTATAGAATTGTTCAGAACTTATTCTAGGATCCATCAGTAGAGACATACCACGATCTAGAGGTAAAATATATTGACAGAAAGTTGCAGTAGAGGCTGTTGGTGGAAAGCTTAGTAAACAAGAATCTCCTGCAAAATAATTAACTTTACTATTATCTAGGATAGAAAGTTGTGATAAAGCCGTTTCATTTGTAACTGGTGTTCCTTTTACAACTCCCCCGACTGTTGTTCCAGAAGAAGAAGTAATTATAAAGTTTCTGTTAGCTTTGAATGGTGCTTTTAAATTATCAGAGTTATTACTTAACATTTTCTTAGCATCATCAATCCAAATAAACTTATTCTTGTCATTTGGAATTAAAGAACCATTTTTAAGTTTTTGAATGTTAGAAATAAACTTAACTATTTCTTTTTTTGGTCTTGGCATAGAGTCATAAGCAGTAGCCACTACTACCTTTTTAAATCTAGCATCATCAAATACTTCTTTAACATTACCATACATATCATTAAAAACAACTGCTACTTTGCATCCATCTGTTTCCTCATTTAATGAATTTTTATCAATGGCAAGTTTTAGACAGTAGCCACTTGCACCAATGATGTTAAGTGCAAATAACATTGCTGCAATATCAGGGAAAAATGGTCCATAAATGGGAACAACATCGTCTTCTTCAACTCCAAGTTCCTTGAATATTTTTGCCCAATCATAAACACTTTCTATAAAGTCATCTCGTGAAATTATTCTATTAAAATATTCTATTGCAGGAATATCATAGTATTCTTTGAGTTTAGATTCAATTCTATCCCATAAAATCATATTGTTAGGAACATTGACAGCCTTTTCAAATGCATCATTATCATAATAATCTAACCATTTCATTTCTTCAGATGGTAAAGACATTCCTTTTTTTGAATTATATAAATTAAAAATTTCTTTTTCCATATATACCTCCATCAAAACAAAATTACGGCATAATTATACCATAATTTAACTTTTTTGTCTAGTAAAAAGAACTAAAATACCTCTATCTATAGGTTCCATTAGTTCTTTTCAATAACTATATATATTTGTTTAGAGTTTCTTCTAAAGCTTTTTTATCATCATTTAAAATAGTACAATCTTTAAATCCATCTTTTATAAAATGTTCTTTTATAAACTCTTTTTCTTTATCTATTGCGATTATCACTGGTGTCTTAAACTTCGGTATTTGTTTTAATTTACTTAATATCTCATAAGCTGTTTCTTCTCCTAATTCATCTTTTATTATTATCAAATCATACTCTTCATTATGTTCTATCTTATCTACACAATCTTGTCCAAATAATGTTACTACTTTATCTATATCTCTTTCATCTAGTATCTTTTCTACTCTTTCTAATTCATCATTATTATCTACTAAAAGTACTCTTAGTTTTCTTTTTGGATTACTATAATTATTTATATCTTTTAGTACTAATCCTGTACTATCATAGTTTATTTCTTGATTTATTACTATTGTTACTATTGTACCTTTATTTTCTTTACTTGTTATATTTATATTTCCTCCGACTACTTTTAATAGTTTATGGACTACTGGTATACTTAAATTAAGATTATTCTCTTCGATCATGTTGTCTTTTAACTCTTCTTCTTTTGATAATAACTTATTTACTTTACTTATATCCATTCCTATTCCTGTATCTGTTATTGTAAGTATAAATCTACACATATCATATCTTACTATTGCATCTATTTCTAAATCTATATGACCATTATCAGTATACTTTATTGAATTATTTATTACAGACATTAATATTTGTTTTAACTTAATCTTATCTCCATATACAGTTTCTGGATAACTAGTATTTTCTTTTACAGCAAACTTTATCTTACTATCTTTATTACTATTCTTTAAATTATTATTAGTACTTAACTCTATATCTTTAAATAATTTTTTTATATTATAATTATCTTCTTTTATATTACTATTTTTTATATCCATACTACTTATATCAGTAATATTATTTATTATAAAGTTAGCATACTTAGCATTATTATCTATTTGTTCAATTAATTCTTTTTCTATTTCTTTATTCTTTTCTTCTTTTAATAGATTTATATCTTTAGATATATCTTTAATAGGTTTTCTTAATTCTTGAGATATCTTAAACAAGAAATTAGACTTTTCATTTACTGACCTTTCAGTAAGTTCTTTATTTCTTGTTAACAATTCTATTATTTGAGTATCAGGATTTTCCATAGTAAAGTACATTGTTAAAAGTATGTATGTTTCTACACTAGTAATAAGTAAAAGACTAGGATTTTTAAGTTGAACAAACATAGAAACACCACCAAGTATAAAAAATATAAAAACTGGTAGATACTTCTTTTGAATTATTCTTCTTAAGTTAATTAATACAATTATAAACATGAATAATATTTCAATTCCTGAAATTAAATATGAGAAATTAACTGATGCTCCATATGTATATCTAATAGAAAGATCACTATTGGTAAAAAGATTTATTGGGAGTATTAAAACTACAATAGCCATGATGAATACACAGAATTTAGTAATGCTAAATGTTTTACTTAGTTTTTTATCTAAGTAAGATTTATCTTTTGAAATTATAAAGATATAAAGAGTAAAATAAGTAATCCACAATAACATAAAAATTAAGTATAACTTAAATATTAAATTACTTACTATTGGATAAGATTTATATATTATACTACCAACACTACATAGTCCTTCAGTAATCAATGAAACAAAATTTATAAATATAAGAATTGAAAACATTTTGATAGAAACTGTATTAACATGTTTTTTCAAATTAAAAACTATAAGTAACAGAGTTGAAACTAAAAAAGCACATATAGTAAAATAAAGAGCAGAACTCAAAATAACCACCTCGTATCTATAATCAAATTATATCAAAAATAAAAAGCAAAAACAATGTTATTTAAGTGTTTTTGTTTTTACTTTTTTATTCATATTTTTTAAATAATTGTAGTCAATTTTTTCAGTGCCCGCTTTTCTTGGTAATTCTTCGATAAACTCAATGTCTGATGGTATCTCATATTGTTTTAGTTCCAATGATGAATCACCATTAGAAATAACATTTTTACATTTTGTTAAGATATAATCTTTTGCCATATCTAAATCTTCAATATTTTCTTTTAAAACAACATATGCTTTTGGCACAAATAACAGATCTTGATCTTCTTGTTCTACAACAGCACATTCATCGACAATATCAATCATATTAATGGCATTTTGAATATGATCTAAATAAACTTTATTTAAAGTTGACATTATAAAAAATCTTGATGCTCTACCAGTTAATTTAAAATAACCATCTTCATATAAAATACCATTTGTACCTGTATTAAAGTAAGTTTTTCCATTATATTCAAATTTAGCATTTTTAGTAAGCTCAGGTTCCTTGTAGTATTCTTTAAATACATTTTTACCTGATATACACAAAGTTCCTTCTTCATTATATTTCTTTTCTTCAAAAGTTGATGGATCAATAATTATAGGATACGAACCAGTAAGTACTTTACCAACAGTATCTGGTTTTACTTCTATTCCATAATGATTGGTACCTGCTCCAACTGTTTCAGCATTTCCAGAACCATTACTCATTTCAACGTTACTATTATGTTTTTTAAAGAAATTTTCTCCTTTTTCCTTTTGTGCAGGAGTAAGAAAATCTCCTCCAGAAATAAACGTATGAACTGATGAAAGATTTTGTTTTTCATTAACATTTCTCATAATCATTTCAAGTAAAGCTGGACTACCAAATATAATATTAGGATTTTTAGATAGATAATAAGAAACATTATTTTTATTTAAGTCAGGTCCCAATATTGCTGTTCTACCACATAAAAGGGTCAACAAAGTAGAAGTTGCAAATCCATATGGATAAGCAAATGGAACACATACTAAACATTTTTCATTTCTAACAGGTTTTAAATTAGATGAGTTTTTTAAATAAATACCAGATGCTAAAATATTTTCATTAGTTAAAACTACTGATTTAGGATTTCCTGTTGAACCACTAGTAAATAATATTAAAGAATCATTATTTTTACTTTTATATGGATTAATAATTTTTTTATAATATTTTGAAACGCTTTCTAAATCATTAAATGAAATAAAATCATTATAACCCATTTCTTTATCAGGGTTGAATTTTTCTTTATTAATATCCATTCTATTCAAAGTAATTATATTTTTAACTTTTGTAGACTTTTTTATTTCTTCATTGTAGGGTCTATTTTTATCAAAGTTTATAAACAAAGATGATTCAAATAAATTTAAATAATGCTTTACTTCTTCAATATTGGAATAAGAATTTAAGAAGGTTGTAATTGCTCCGATTCTATTTGCCGCTAAAAAGATTGCTACAGCCTGATAAAAGTTTGGCATTGAAACAGTTATTATATCACCTTTTTTAACTCCTAACTCTTTAAATGCTTTAGAGATAGTAACAGAATTATCAATTAACTTATCGTAACTAATTTTCAAATTCAAGCAATCAATTGCACAATCTTCTCTGTAAAACTTACTTAGCATAACAAGCGAATCATAAACACTCATGTTTGGTATAATTGGATTCTTTTTAAAATATGGAACTTCTTTTAAATGTTCTTTATCAATTGATGGATATCCTGTTTTGCTTTTCATAATATGATCCTCCTCAAAACAAAATTACGGCATAATTATACCATAATTTAACTTTTTTGTCTAGTTTTTCTTACATTATGGGTTCTTTTTAGACAATATTTTTAGTTATTATTTCTTTTTTTATAACTTATTTTTGTTTTTATACTACTTTTTCTTTGAATGAAAATTGTAGAAAAAAAGAATTATTTTAAAACTCTTTTTAATTCTTTAATTACTTTTCTTTCTAGTTTTTTATATGTTCTTTTTGGAATATCATCATTATATTCTATCTTACATTCTTCTTTGTTTTCCATATCATTAAATACGAATGGTTTTATTTCTTTTGATTTTTTAATTCTTTCTTTTTTTTCTAGTCCTATATAATCTATTTCATATGTCGCTACTGTTTTATCGTCTAGAATACACATTGCTTTATTTGATAATGTTTCTTCTTCTTGGTTTTCTTCAACTAAGTAGTATATTTTTAATTCATTATCTATATATTGTTCAATTAGAGATGTTTCTTGATTGTTTTCTAGTTTTTTATTTTCTATATAGATTATATTTTTATAAAAGTTTATTCTTATATCTTGTTTTAATTTTAAATCTTCTTCGTTTATATCAATTTTTAAATTAATCAGAATTTTTTCACCTTGCTCTGTTACTGATAATTCAAGTATTTTTGTTTCTTCTTCATTTTTTACAATGAAAAGATCTTCTCCTGTTCCAAGTATAAAGGTACCATCTTTGGTGATTTGTCTTATTGTTTCGTGTAGTAGAGTATTATATTTTTCATTTGTAACTAGTTCATCATATTTTTTGATTAATTTTTTTGGTATCATATTTCCACCTCTTGTTGTATATTATAAAACAAAAGGATAGAAAAATAAACCTTTTCTATCCTTTTTAGTAATTTATACTAACTATTTAGTGTAGTTTCCACCGCTTAATTGAGACATTCCTCTTTCAACTAAACGTTTAGTGATTTCTCCACCAACTGAACCATTAGCTCTTGAAGTAGCATCTGGACCTAAAGTTACACCAAATTCTCTAGCTATTTCATATTTCATAGATTCGATAGCTTGTTTAGCTCCTGGAACTACTAGCTTGCTATTTGCTTTGTTTTGATTCATTGTATTTTCACCTCCTATACATTTATAGAATGTGATTTTTTGACAATTTCATACGTTTTTTTTGTTGGTAATTTTTGGTTTAAAGAATATCACTAAATTGTTCTTCGTCTTTTATGTTTATAATCATTGTATTTTCAATGGATTCTTTTATTAATTGTTCATAATTAATTTTTTGTTCTTCTTTTAAACATTTTTCATGTTTTGGATTTATTACTGGATGACGTGGAACAAATATGGTACAACAGTCTTCATAAGGTAATATGCTTGTTTCATATGTATTTATTTTTTTTGCAATTTCTATTATTTCTAATTTATCTAAGCATGCAACTGGTCTAATAACAGGAATTTTTACTACTTCATTTATTACTCTCATGCTATTTAGTGTTTGACTTGCAACTTGACCAATTGATTCACCATTTATTAGGACTAATTGTTCATTTTTATTTGCTAGTTGTTCACTAATACGATACATCATTCTTCTTAGTATTGTTATTATGTATGTAGAGTCACAGTTTTTATATATTTCTTCTTGTAGTTTTGTTATTGGTACAACGTATAAATTAATATCTGTTGTATATTTTAAAAGTTCTTTTGCTAATGTTTTTACTTTTTCTCTAGCATTTAGACTAGTGTGAGGTATTGCTTCAAAGTAGATTGCATCTATTTTTATTCCTCTTTTTAGTGCTAAGTATCCTGCGACTGGTGAGTCTATTCCTCCGGATAGCATTAATAATCCTTTTTGTTGAACTCCGACTGGATATCCTCCGAGTCCTTTAATGTCATTGAAGTAAATGTATGTATCTTCTTTATTTATTTCAATGTGTACTAGTATTTCTGGGTTTTGTACTTCTACTTTTATGTCATTTATGTTTTTTAGAATATGACTTCCTATTACGTGGTTAAAGTCCATGCTTTTTATAGGAAAGTTTTTGTCTCGTCTTTTTGTTTCTACTTTAAATGTTTTAAAGTTTTTTTGTTTTAAAAGTTCTAGTGTTAAAGACTTAATGTCTTCGGTATTAGTATGTGTTTTATAGCAAATATTAAACGCATGGATACCAAATGTATTTGATACTACATCTAATATTTCATTAGTGTTTTCATTGCATATTATATACATTCTTGCATGTTCTTTTATTATTTTAGCGTTATATTTTTTGATTTTTTCATTTAAATTATTATATAGAATGTTTATAAATTGTTTTCTATTATCTTTTTTGGTAGTTAATTCTCCATATTTTATTAGGATTATGTTTTCCATTTGATTCACCTTCTTAAAAAAAATAAGCAATTGCTTATTTTTAGTTATTTTCTTTTAAGAAATCAATTACTTTTCTTACTTCAAGTTCATATTTTAAAGTTTCAATTCCACCATACATTTCTAGTAGTTGGTTTTTATCCATTTCATATTTTTTACTTAGTTCTTCAGCTTCTTTTTCTGCTTTTTCAGTTGATACTTCGATTTTTTCTTCATTTTTTATAGTATCAATAATGAATCTGTACATAATGTGTTTTTCAGCTTCTGGTTTCATTTGATTTCTTAGATCTTCTTCAGTTGATTTAGTTATTTCATAGAATGTTTCAAGTGCTATTCCTTGCATTCTTACTTGTTCTTCGAATCTTTTAATCATGTGATTTATTTCATCGTTTAATAATTCTTCAGGAATGTCAGTAGTAGTTTGTTTTGCTACTGCATCAAGTAAGTCGTCTATGTATTTTTCTTCTGTTTCATGTTCTTTAGATGCTTCGATGTTCTTTTTAATTTCTTCTTCAAGTGTTTCTTTAGAGTTTACTCCTTCAAGTCCTAAATCTTCGAAGAATTCTTCATCTAATTCTCTTTTTACTATTTCTTTTATTTCATTAACTTTTACTTTGAATGTTACTTCTTTTCCTTTTAAGTCTTCGACATGGTAGTCTTCTGGGAATGTTACATTGATTTCTTTTTCTTCATCTTTTTTCATTCCGATTAATTGTTCTTCAAATCCTGGGATGAATGTGTTTGAACCGATTTCTAGTGGATAATTTTCTCCTTTTCCACCAGCGAATGCTACTCCATCTTTAAATCCTTCGAAGTCTATTACTGCAGTGTTTGTATTTTCTACTTCACCGAATTCTTTTACTACTATTTCGTTGTATTTAGATAGTAGGTGTTCTATTTCATGATCTATTTCTTCTTGTGTTACTTCTACTTTATCTTTTTTAACTTTTAGTCCTTTATATTTTTTAATTTTTACTTCAGGCATTGTTGTAATAACAAATTCTAATTCTACTCCTTCATCACCAATTGATTTTATATCTACTTTTGGTTCAATAATTGGAGCATATTCTCCTTCGCTTAGGGCTTTATCATATGCAGTTGGTAATAGGATATCAAGTGCATCCATGTATAAAGATTCTTTTCCTGCTTTTTTTAGATAAACATCTTTTGGTACTTTTCCTTGTCTGAACCCATCCATTTTGATGTCTTTTTTCTTTTTATCGAATGCTTTATCTATAGCATTATCAAATTCTTCTTTTGTGAATTTAACTGTTACGTTATGTACATTGTTATTTTTTTCCATATTATTCCTCTCCTTTTCGTTAATATTATATAATATTTATTTATTAATATCAAGAAAAAAAGCAAATTGTTTTTTGCAATCTGCTTACTTTGCTATTTACTTACTGCTTGTTCTTTTTCTTCTTTTGGTTCTTCGACTAATTCTTGTAGTTTTTTCTTTATTTTATCTACAACACTCATATTAGGGAATGCTTTTACAAGACGTCTAGAGAAGTATGATTTCTTTGTGAATAGGTCTCTAATGTATTGATTGATGTCTTGAGTAGCATCTTTATTAACTGTTTTGATACTTTTTAGTGTTTTAGAATATCCTGATACTACGATGAATGAGAAGATAAAGTCTATTATGAAGATTGTGGCAATTGCTATGCATAGAATGTTTAGTCCTGTTGGATTCATTGTTTCATATAAATCTATAAAGAAAGGATTTAAGAAATATATTACTATTAATGATACTAATCCAAATGGCACCATTGTTTCTAAGCATATTCTTCCGTTTATATTGTATCTTCTTTTACTATAGTCCCACCATCTAGCTTTGAATAGTTTTTCCATTATGTAGCTTGTGAAATATTCTAGTAGTGAGCATATTACCATTGACATACAGAATAGTCCAAATACTGAATCTTGGTATCTACTTAATAGTATTGTTATTAGTAAGCATCCTACTCCATATATTGGTATGTATGGGCCAACCATGAATCCTCTGTTGTATAGTTTTTTTGTTCCGATGAATACATAGGTTGTTTCAAGTATCCATCCGATGAAAGCGTATGTTATAAATAGCATAAAATATATTTGTATTTTCATTTGCATCACTCCCGATAATAAGAGTATATCAAATTAGTATAATAAAAGTAAAGAAAAAAGAGAATTTTAATCTATACTAATTCTCTTATTTGTATTGTTATCTTTTTGTTTTGGAATTGTTACATTTAATATTCCATCTTTGTAGGTTGCTTTTATTTTTGTTTCTTCAACATCTCCGACGTAAAAGCTTCGTTCTAGTTTTTTATAGTTTCGCTCTCTTCTGATGTATGTTTTATTTTCTTCTTGTACTTCATCTTTTTGTGTTGTTTTAATATTTAGGTAGCCTTTGCTATAAGAAATGTTTATGTTTTCTTTGTTTACTCCGGGCAGATCTGCTTCGATAAAGTATTTGTCATCTTTTTCATAGATATCGCATTTCATATTAATATTTTCATTGAAAAAGTTTTCTAATGATACATTTTTTGGTATTAAATCCATATTATCCTCCGTAAAATTAATTATGAATACAACTAATAAGGAAATAGACAATTTTAATCTCCAGATAATTGCTTCATTATTATTTATTATATCTATAATTATTTCAATTATTCTTACTTATAGTGAAGAACTTGAACTATTTGATATAAGTATAATAGATAAGGATAAGAGGAATAAGATAAATATCGGTAATAGATTGTTTGCTATATTTATAGTTTGTCTTTTCTTATATAGTAGTTTTGTTGCTTTAGATATTGTAAAAGAGAAGAATGGTAATTTAGATGAGCAGTATATTAGAATATTTATTAATCTTATTACTTTAGGTCTTGCTTTGCTTACTTTGTATGTTTCTGTTAAGTATCAAAATAGTGATATTGATACTGGACAAAATATATTTTAAAAGACCTAACCATTTTTAGATGATTAAGTCTGTTTTAACTAATTAGTTAGTTTAGATTAGAGATAACTGCACGAGTAGACATGTAAGTGTAAGCATAACCACCGTAGGTGCCGAAACCGAACACTCCGGCATTAGTATCACTGCTATAGTACCCACCACGGATGAACCAAGGACGTGAACTGTAAGGAAAGTCGGTTTGATTTTTGTACCAATTGCTATTTGTTCCTGTAGGTGCCATTTCTTTTGTTGCATCCCCTAATTTTCCTCTTGTAAATTCCGTGTCGCTTGTTCCATAACTATATTTATCATAATATCTTTTACTCGGGAATGAGTATGTTCCTGTAAATGATGTCCCACCCGATAATACTCCAGTAAATGCTGAATTACGATTACTAGATGTTGACTCACCACTCATTTGTTGTCCATTACTATATACTATGTTACCCATTACATATTCATATGCTCCACCACTCATGTCATATATTCCATATATATTTCCTGTTGTACTTGCACTTTGTCCTAATGTTGTTGTATACGAATTACATGTTGCACCACTTGTTGTAGATCCTTCCGATTGTGGTCCGCATCCTGTTGTAAGATTTCTTTGACTATTTATTGCTATTTTTTTATTTATTCCATATTTACTATGTGATAAGTATGCTACTGCTCCCCATTCCATGTTTTTCATCATATGTGTTTCATCAGTTGTACTAAATCCATATTGGTTTCCTGTTGCACTCATCTTTTGTATTCCATTAAAGAATGTTCCTACTTGTGCTCCTCTCCATGATGTTACATTTGGTTTTATTAATGGTCTTATTGTTTGTAAGTTGCATCCTGAACCTACTTTTACCTCATATGAAACTGTACATGTAGTATCACTTGATACTTCAAACTTTCCTACCCATATTCCTGTTAATTCTTCATCTTCTGTTCTTATGTTATCATCATTCTTATCCCACCAGAATGCTGGATGAGTATATGTACTTGTTCCTGCTTTTAATGAACCATTTGTACTATCTGTACATGTTTCTGATGTAGTACCAGAACCTGTTATATTATCAGTACATTTTATGGTACCAGAACTGTTTGTGCCACTTTCAAATTTAATTTTTATCTCTTCTGGTGTATTTGTATTAAGGTAAGTATATGTATATCTTGGTATCCATACCCACATTGTGTTTATATCATCCATTGATATTTCAGTTCCTGCACTTGCATTTAAATAAGCATCTCTATTTGTACTTGTAACGGTTACTGCATTCGCCCACATCTTATTATCATAATCATACCATTGACTACTTTTATCTGCATTATCACTATCCGCTTTCTTCCAACTATCACTAGTACTATCATAATAAACTGGTATCATATTACTTGTTAATGCTGGTTCATTTGCACCACTTTTATCCAAATTATTTATTACTATCTCATTGAAGTATTGATCTGCTTCAAGCTTTAGTTTTAAAAATACTTGTTGTTCTGATATTTCATCTAAGTTAGCAGATTCATCTATCCATAGTCTTAATTTATATGTGTCTTTTTTACCTGATTTTAATTCTTTTTCATTTAAAAGTTCATTTAATTCTGATAGAGTTAATGGTCCTTTTTCTTCGCCATTTATTTCTAATCCAAGTTTTATTAAGCTTTTATCTAATAGTGTTCCTGTATATGATGCTTTACTTGTTTCATCATCTATTATTAAAACTTTATATTTTGCATTAGCACTTCCTGTGTTTTCTACAGTGAATGTGTATACTTCTTCTTGGAGTAAACCCTCAACATCAGTCATTGAACTAAGTCCTAAGTCAATACCTGTTGATGGCTCTTTCATTATTACTTCTAAATTACCTAATTTTACCACTTGTTCATTTGTATCAGTAAATGTTCCTGAAAATATTGCAAAAGATTGTCCAGTTATAATTAGGCAAAGAGCAATGAATCCTAATATGAATGATATTGTTGCAAGTTTTACATTTTTATTTTGCATTTTAAATTTTTCTATCATATTAGTGCCTCCTTTACTATAATATATTTATATCTTATCACATTTTCTTAGTAAAAAAAAGTGCATTTTTGCACTTTCTTAATAATCACAGTTTCCTGGTGTTCTTGGGAATGGTATTACGTCTCTTATGTTGTCTACCCCGGTTAAGTATATTAATAGTCTTTCAAATCCCATTCCGAATCCTGAATGGTAGCATCCTCCGAATTTACGTAGGTTACAGAACCAATCTACTGCTTCTTCATCAACATTCATTTCTTTTATTCTTGTCATTAGTTTATTGTAGTCTTCTTCTCTTTGTGAGCCTCCCATTAGTTCTCCTGCTCCTGGAACTTCAAGGTCTACTGCTGCGACTGTTTTATTGTCATCATTTAATTTCATATACCAAGCTTTAATGTCTTTTGGCCAATTAGTAATAAATACTGGACCGTTAAAGTATTCTGTTATATATCTTTCGTGTTCTTTAGCTATGTCTTCTTCATAGTCTGGTTCAAATTCCCATTTTATGTTTGCTTTTTTTAGTATATCTATTACTTCATGATGAGTAATTCTTGTGAATTTTGAACTAACTAATTTTTCTAGTTTTTCTTTTAAACCTTTTTGAACGTATTTATCAAAGAATTCTATTTCTAAAGAACATTTTTCTAATACGTATGAAACTATATATTTTAGCATTTCTTCTTCAATATCCATTAATCCCTCAAGATCACAGAATGCTATTTCTGGTTCGATCATCCAGAATTCATTGGCGTGTACTTTAGTATTTGAGTTTTCTGTTCTAAATGTTGGTCCAAATGTATAGATTTTTTTGTATGCCATAGCAAATGCTTCACCATGTAATTGTCCTGTTCCTGTTATGTAGGCTTGTTTTCCAAATAGATCTTTAGTCATGTCTACTTTTCCATCTTTTGTTTTTGGTAGATTGTTTAGATCTAGTGTTGTTACTTTAAACATTTGGTCACTACCTTCACAGTCTGCGGTAGTTATAAGTGGTGTATGAGCATATACATATCCTCTTTCTTGAAAGTATTGATGTATTGCCATAGCGGTAATGCTTCTGACTCTAAATATTGCGTTAAAAAGATTTGTTCTTGGTCTTAAGTATGCTTGTTCTCTTAAGAATTCGTTTGAGTGTCTTTTTGGTTGAATTGGATAGTCTTCAGGACATGTTCCTTCTAATTTTATAGTTTTTACTTTTATTTCAAAGTCTTGTCCTTTTCCAATTGATGGAATAACTTGTCCAGTTACTGTTATAGCACTTCCTATGTGATATTTTTGGATTTCTTCGAATGATTGTAATTCATCATCGTATACTAATTGCACATGTTTAAAGTATGTTCCATCTGAGAAGTCAATGAATCCATATTCTTTTTGTTTACGATGGTTTTTTATCCATCCTTGTAGTGTTACTTCTTCATTCATTAATTGATCTAGTTTTTGATATAATTCTTTTACGTCCATGTTTTATTCCTCCCTTATAACAAAAAAATCAATATAAAAGGAGCGTTTTGTCGCGGTACCATCCTATATTGATTACTTAATTCATGTAACGGTTTTATCCGGCTTATCCTACTTTATTCAAATAAGCATTCAGTAGTGTTATACTATTAATCTTTATTATTGGTTTCCACCTTCCCAACTCTCTTTTAATCAGTTTTTAATAGCACGTGTCTACGTCATCAATTTATGTATTTAATTCTATACCAATAATTTTTATTTGTCAATTGTTTTTTTGTGTAAAGTAAAGTGTAAAATATGTAAAACTTGTTTACTTTTTCCTTGATATATTTTTTTATTTCTATATAATATATGTACTTGGAGGGGATGAAAATGATGAATAATAATAATTTTAATGAAATAGATAATAATAAGAAAGGAAATGGGGTTATTAAGAATCTTAAGATATTTGGTCAAAGTATTAGAAGGTTTGCTCCTTATATTGTTGCGGGTGCTGTTTTGTTTGAGGCTTTTAGTTTTAATGGTTCTACTCCTTTTATAAAGGATACTTCTTTTAGTTATGCAAAATATGTTAAAGAATGGGATAGTAATGGAAATGCTACAGTTGTACAAGATGGAGATATATATAGTAAGGAACCATTAACTGATTCACTTGTTACCACTAACGTGTTGTATTATACTGAATGGAAGAATAATGATGATGGCACTTATTATAGAACTAAGTATACATATGGTATTGATAATTTGGTTTTTAATGATGCTTTACTTAAGGAAATTCTTGATTGTAAAGATTATATTGAACTTAGTGATTTTTTAGTGTATAAGTCAGATGTTCAAGAAAGTGCTGATAGTTTGTCTCGTGAAGTTCTTAACAATAATAAAGGATATGTTGTAGTTCGTTCTACTGATACTGAATATTCTATGCCTGTTAGGTATATTCAAAATAGTTATGATAATGCAATGGATACTGCAACTTATCTTACTATGCTTGCTGGATTGTTTGCTGTTATTGCTCATATTAGAAGGCGTAATGGTTATTCTTATCATGATATAGTTTCAAATATAAAAGAAAAGAACATTTGTAATGATAGTTCAAAGTTTAAGGTTGAGTTACTAGATGAAGAAGAACAAGAAGAAGAGATAAAAAAAGAAAGGAAACTTATATAATTTTGGTTTCCTTTTTTAGTTGAATGCTAGTTCTGCTTCGATGTCTTGATCGTTTATAGCAATGTATAAAAAGATTGCTCCAGCGATAAAGATTAGAATGCTTCCTATTAATGAGTATTCTGTAAAGTCTTTTTTCTTTTTGTTATCATATATAGAAAGATTTTTATAGTCTTTGTAGCTGTCATACAAAAAGTATGTGTATACTAGTAATGCTACTGAAAATATGAATATTAAAATATTTCTATATTTTTCTTTTGATATTTGATCATTTGTTAAAAAGTAGTTTTTTTCATAGTAGTTTGATATAAAACAGAGTATTATTAAAAATATATAGATTATCCATACATAGTTTTCTACTTTTATTTGTTTTAATCTTTCTTCTGTTTCTTTACTCATATTAAAATATATTATTTTGTTTTATTTTTATTATTAAGTATTTGTTTAATATATTCTAATTCTTCAATATCTGTTACTTCTTCGATACCTTTCATTGTGTTTTGTCCAAATGTAAAGTCTTTTTTAGATTTTGTAAGTAATAGATAGTCTCTATCTTCTGCTTCAATTATTTTTTCTAGGGTGTATTTTTTTCCGTTTGTTAGTGTAACTGTTTTTCCAATTTTTAATTTCATTAAAATCGCCTCTTTTTTAGAATATTCCTATTATTTCATTATTTTTTACATCTATATTTAAATAATTTGAATTTTTAGCAAGTCCTGGCATTGTTTGTATGTTGCCTGTTAAAAGTGTTATTATTTTTGCACCATTGTTAATTTTATAATCGTTAATTGTTATAGTGAAGTCTTTGGGGTATCCTAGTAGTTTAGGATTGTCAGTGATGCTGTATTGTGTTTTTGATATACATATTTTATAGTTTTTGAAATTTTCATTTAGATTTTCTAGTTCTTTTTTCAGGCCTTTTTTATATTTTACTTCTTTAGCAGTAAGGAAGTTTTTGCATACGTTTTCTATTTTTGTTATTATGTCGTCTTCATCTTTATACAGTTCTAAGTGTTTTGTGTTTTTATTGTTTGCTAATGTTGTTACTTTTTTTACTAAGTTTTTTGTGTTTTTTGGTCCATCATTGTATATGTTGCTTATTTCAAATGGTGTATTTAGTTTTTCACAGAACTTTCTTACATAGTTAATTTCTTCATCTTTATCGTCTTTGAATCTATTTAAGACTACCAACACATTGTCATTTGCTTGATGCATTTTTTCTATGTGAAATCTTAGGTTTTCTATTCCTTTTTCTAGTGATCCTTCGCCATTGTGTTTTAGGCTTCTTATAGTTGATGTTATTATTATTAAGTCTGGATAGATATCGTTATTTCGACATTTGATATCTAAGAATTTCAAGGCTCCCATATCACTTCCGAAACCTGCTTCTGTTATGGTGTAGTTGCTTAATGACATGGCTAGTTTTGTTGCAATAACGGTGTTACAACCATGAGCAATGTTGGCGAATGGTCCTCCGTGTATGATTGCAGGGTTATTATATAATGTTTGAACTAGATTAGGTTTTAATGCATCTTTTAAGAGTGCTAGGACTGCTCCTTCACATTTTAAGTCTTTTAGATAAACGTATTTTTTGTCTTTGTTTATGCCTATTATAATGTTTCTTATTTTTTCTCTTAAGTCGTTTTCATCTTTTGCTAAACATAATGTAACCATAAGTTCTGATGCTGCGGTTATGGTAAAGTGTTCTTTCCTATTTTCTAGAGTTATATTTCTTAGTGCTCTGTCATTTAGATCTAGACATCTTTGGTACAGTACTTCTTGTATTTGTAGTTCGTTACCAAAGTAAATATGATTATCTATGATTGATGCAATTAAGTTATTAGCGCTTGTTATAGCATGGAAATCTCCATTAAAGTGTAGGTTTATATCATTTGATGGCATTACTTGTGATAGTCCTCCCCCAGTTGCTCCCCCTTTTATGCCAAATACTGGTCCAAGTGATGGTTCTCTAAGTGCTAAGATTGCTTTTTCTTTATTATAGTTCATTGCATCACATAGTCCAATTGAGAATGTTGTTTTTCCTTCGCCGAATGGGGTTGGGTTGGTGGATGTTACTAATATCAGTTTTGATTTTTTATTATTTGGTGCTTTGTTTATTTTTGCTTTATAATTTCCATATAGTTCTACTTCATTTTCTTTTAGACCTATTTTTTTTGCTATTTTGTCTATTTTTTCTAGTTTGAAGTTTTTTGATATTTCGTAATCTGTCATGATATTCCTCCTTTCTCCTATATTATATCATATTTGAACAATTTTTTTCTTATTTTGTTATTTTATGGTAGTTTTTGAGGTATAATAGTGTTAATTTTGGTTAATTGCTACCTATTTTATACAAAATGATAACGATTTTTGGTAGTGCAACTGATATTATTTATACTATAATTTTGGTGGAGGTGGAAAAAATGAGATTTTGTGATAAGTTATTAAATCTTAGAAAAAAGAATAATTTTTCTCAGGAGACTCTTGCTGAGAAGTTGAATGTTTCAAGACAAGCTGTGTCTAAATGGGAAAGTGGTAGTACGTATCCTGATATGGAAAAAATGTTGCTTCTTTGTAATATTTTGAATTGTACTTTAGAGGAGTTAATGGATGATGGAGTTATTAAGACTTCGGATAAGGGTAATAGTAAGTTTAATTTGAATAACTGGTTTAATGATTTTTTGAAGTATATTACTAATAGTTATAATATGTTTTGCAATATGACTTTTAAAGATAAGATTAAGTGTTTATTGGAAATGGCTTTTATATTTGTTGTTATTTATATTATATGTGGAATTATATATTCTCTAGTTAATACTTTCTTGATTGATTTATTTCTTAATATTCCAAAGATTGGCTATATTATAGATTCTATTTTCGAGGGTATTACTACTTTAATATTGGCAGTGCTTGGTATTATTACTTTCTTACATCTTTTTAAGATTAGGTATTTGGATTACTATGTGACTATTGAGGATAGAAATGCAAAGGAACAAGTTATTGAGGAGCCTATTGAAAATGATAGTAAGTCTTCGGTTTTTTCAAAGAAGGAACAAGATAGAATAATTATCAGAGATCCAAAACATTCTTCATTTAGTTTTTTTGAAGGTCTTTCTAGATTTATTGTTTTCTGGATAAAGGTGTTTGCGGTTTTCTTTGGAGTTTGTGTGTGCTTTGGATTTGTCTTTTTTATCGTTTGTGATGTAATTCTTATTATGTACTTGAAATATGGTGTAATTTTCTTTGGACTTCTTCTTGCATTCTTGGGATGTTCATTTATATCATATTTGATAATTGAGTTTATCTATAATTTTGTATTTAATAGAGTTCATCATTACAAAAGAGGATTTATTGTGTTCGTGACTAGTCTTTTATTTGTGGGTATTGGTAGCGCTGTTAGTTTGGATAGTATGTTTGATTTTAAGTATGTTAATGACAATAGTGATTTAAAGTATGTTACTGATTCTATGAATATTGAAATGACTAAGAATATGATTATCTATAATGTTGATGATGTTGTTATTGATAATGACAGAAAAGATATTAAGGTTGAAATTACTCATTTAAAGAATACAGATTATGACTATGATGTTTATTGGGATGGATCTTATTATTTTTATAAGAATGTCAGTCCTGCTTCTTTTTTCGAAGTTATAAGTGCTGATATTAAGAATAAGAAGATTAGAAATTATGATGAGGCTTTTGATGTAAAGGTTAAGATATATATATCTGATGATAATTATAAAAAGCTTACTACTCATGATAATACTTCTTATGAAGATGAATAATGCTTAATTGTATTATTCTTTTTCTTTGTTATTTAAATTTGTTGTGTTATAATTAGGGTGTGAGGTATTTACTATGGATTCAAATAATAAATTAAGTTTTTATCAGATTATGTGGCTTTACATAATTGGTGCTTTTTTAGGATTTATTGGTGAGACTTTGTTTCATATTTATATTCATGGAGAGTTTTCAAATATGCAAGGAATGGTTTATGGTCCTTTTAAACCGTTATATGGTCTTGGTGCGGTACTTATGTATCTCATTTATAGAAATGTTGGTGAGAAGAGATATTTATTTGTTATTGTATCTGGTATTGTTGTTGGGGCTTTGTATGAATATGGGGTTAGTCTTTTTGAAGAGAATGTTTTTGGTTATAACTCTTGGCTTTATTCTGATGGTCCTCTTGTGATTAATAGACGTGTTTATTTACCGTATTGTTTTATTTGGGGATTTGTTATATTGCTTTATTATTTGGCGATTCCTTATATTAAAAAGATTTATAATTATTTTTGTGAATTTGATTGGTTTAAGAAATTATCGTTTGTTGCTTGCTTTTTGATGAGTCTTAACATTTTACTTACTATCGGTGTTGCAACGAGATATGTTGATCGAAGTAATGGTGTTGAGGCTAAAACGGTGATTGGTAATACTATTGATGTTTTTTATGATGATGAGTTTGTGAAGGAGCATTTGCCTCTTATTAAGATAAAAAAATAAGATATTAACGTTTTTGTTAATATCTTATTCATTTTCTTTATTTCTTAGTGGATATTCTTTCTTTTCTTCCATCATATATTTTGTAACGCTTGTTTCGATTTCATCTAATGCTGCTTTACTTAGATTTGATATTGTAACAAGTTCTTTTATTGTGTCTATTTTTATTTTACCCCAAATTAGTCCTGATATTACTGTTAAGTCATTAAACATATCTGGTGTTATGGAATATAGAAAGTATCCGAATAGTAATCTATCTTGTGCAATTATTAGTCTTTTGTCTGTTATTACAAATACTGATGTTGAGATAACGTCATACCAGTTATCGTTTCTTTGACCTGTAAAAACGTATAGGACTGTTTCATCGTCGTTTAAATGTTTTTGTGCTATTTGACAATGATTTTTTAATCTCCATGCAACTGTGGATGGGTATCTTTTTTTGAATGATGTTGCCCATCTATAAATATTATTACTATTATTCATTATTCAATCACCTTATTTTTTTGTAAGAATGAAATAAGTTCGTTTTCATCAACGTATCCATTTAATACGTCTATTCTTTTGCCGTCTTTATATAGCAAGTTTAATGGTGTTCCCCATTCTTCTTCGGTGAAGTATTTATCACTTGCATATAGTTTTTCTCTTTGGCTATCTGTTACATCTTCGCGAGCTAAGTCAACGTAATAAACGTTGAATTTTTTATCTTTTAAAGCTTTGTTTATTGATTCTTTGAACATTGTACAATAACTACATGTATTGCTTCCCACAAACATGAAGTTATATCCTTTTGTTTTTATGATATCTAGGTATTCATCAATTGATACTTCGATATATTTTCTTTCAATAATATCATTGTTCATAAGTTCTTGTGTGAACTTGTAGCTTTTGTAGTTGTCATCACTATAAGAATATGTTTTTTCTTTATTAGTATATTCTTGGAATGATGTTTTTTCTTTTCCTAATACTTTTGTTTTTTGTTCATCTGTTAGATCTTTTGTATTTACAAAGTATGAAGTTGCATTGCTATTTGATATTGTTTCTTTAATGTTATTGTATGCTTGATTTTCTTCTCCAAAGTATACTACAAAGTCTTTTCCTTCTTCGACTAATTTAGTGTATTCATCATATGTTATTTCTTGTAATGGTTTCTTAGTTAAACATGTTGATAGAATGATTAGTCCTACAAGTATAATTACGATGATTCCCACGAATATAACAGTGCTTTTATTTTTTTCTATAAACTTTTTCATATTGTTACCTCCTGATATAATTTTATCATTATTTGATGGTTAAGTAAAGAAAAAGCATTGTTTTGTCATAATAAATATGCATAAAATCAATGTATGGTTTGCTTTTTTAAGTATTTTAAAAGTGGCATTTGTCTATATTGGTTGTAGAGTTATGCCACTTTTATATAAATTATTCTTCAGATAATGTTTTTGTTTGTTGTAGTTTTTCGTAGTAGATTGCAAATGCTGTGTTGCAGTATGGAACTACCCATATACATAGGATACCTAGTGTTAATGCACAAAGAATGTACCATCCTAGGAAACTAAGGTTGAATACAAAATAGTCCCATTTGTATCCTTTCATTAGTTGCCAACTTTTCTTTAACCCATCCATTGCATCTTCTTCTTTGTTGTCTGCGATTATGTAGTAAAACATTGAAAATCCTAGTGTTAAAATGATTCCTGGCACTATTAATAGAACGTATCCAATTGAAACAAATATATTTATAAGGATGTATCCTAAGATTATTGTTGGCCATTTTTCTTTTAGGCTTGGTAGTGTTTCTTTGAATGATTCGAATTTTCCTGTTCTTATAAAGTTAAGTATATACTTGTAATAACATACTATAAATAGTGATTGAATCATTGCGATTATTATTGAGTAGATGTTTCCCGCTACTGTGATGTCACCGCTTGATGTTACTATTTCAACTCCTGCTGCTTTTACGATTAAGGATATTATGCTTGTTATTACTCCCCATATTAATAATGGTACCCAAATATTTAATTTATTGTTTTTATATTTTGCTTTTGCCTCTTCTTTAATTTCTTTTCTATTCATATTTTTTTACCTCCTATGGTTAAAGTATATACCAATTAAAGAAAAAAATAAAGCATTGCCTTATTTTTTTCTTGTTTTTTGTTTTAGTTGTTTATGGTTTTATTTTTTTGTTTTGTCTAGTTTGTAGTTTGAACATATTGTTTCATCTTTGTCTGTTGCTTCTTTTTTTTGATTTTTAACTTCTATTTCTTCAAGATTACACATGTTACAATCGCAGTCACAATGTTCGCATGTATGAACATCGCATTTTATTGTTTGTTTTTTCTTCATTAATATCACCCTTTTTATTATTGGCAATATTTTATTTTTTATACTTTAATCGTATTAATTTAGAAAAACTTGCAATAAAAGGAAGTGCTGGTGTTCCACTTCTATAGATTGTGGTGGATTTTCCTCCATGGAATATTGGTTCTAAAACGATGTTTTTATTTTTTATTAGGCATCCAAATCCTTCGAGTGAATTGTCTTCGATTGTTATTAAATCGATATTGTTATAATTAATTTCTTTGTAGTTATTTGATAGGTCTGTGTGATAGTAGCATTTTTTGTCTTTTAAGAAGTTGCTTACTTCATTTATGTTTTCGATATTTGAAATGCTTACTAGGATTGTGTTGTTGTCTATTAGATTGTTTAATTTTGCTAGATCTGCTTTATTGTCTGTGATGTCGATTGTTCTTATTTCAAATGATGAATGTTTTGATGGAAGTAAAACTGTATCATCTTCGTTTGAACCTATGATTACGTTTTTGTTTTTATGAAGAGCATCTAATCCAAAGATTGTTAAGTTGTTGGATTCACATCTTCCACTTGTGTATATGACTTCTTTGTCTTTTAGATTTAGTGTGTCTAATATCTGTTTAGTCGATGCATTTTCAAGTTGTTTTGATTTTGTTCCTAGTTTATGTAGTGAATTACTGTTTCCAATGAACTCTTGGGATACTTTTATAAATGTTTCTAATATTTCTTTATTCATTTGTGATCACCTCGATTGATGAGATTAGTTTGTTAATGTCTTGTTGTGTAGTTAAGTACGATAGACTTATTCTGACGCTAGTTTTTGCTCTTTCTAAATCATTTGTTAGTGCATAGACTGCTTTTGAATAGTCATTTGTACTAGAGCAGGCGCTTTTTGTGGATATTAAGATATCGTCCATTTCTAGTCTGTGTAAGAATGTTTCTGGTTTGTAGTTTTTGATGCTTATATTCAGAATATGTGGTATGCAGTTGTCAGTGCTATTTATTGTAATGTTTTCGTTTTTCAGATTTTTTATTTTTTCTTTTAAATATGTATTTATTTTTTTTACGTATTCATATTGTTCTTTGTTTTCAAATTGTAGTTCTAATGCTTTGGTAAATGATTTTATAAGTGCGTAGTTATATGTTCTTGTTCCATATAAAATTGGTGTTAGTTCTAAATCTTTTTTTGTTAAAAGAACTCCGATTCCTTTTAGTCCAAAGAATTTGTGTGATGTAAAGCTTATCATGTCACAGGTTGAAAAGTCAATATTAACTTTTCCAATACTTTGAGTCATATCACTATGAAAGGTTATATTTTTTTCGTTTAGCACTTTGCCTATTTCCTGTATTGGTTGTAAAAGTCCTGTTTCACTGTTTACTGAAGCAATTGTTACTAGTATGGTTTTGTTTGTTATTAATTCTTTTAAATGATTGATGTCTACTACTCCATCGATTAAGTTTACATAATCTATGATAAATCCTTTCTTTTCATAGTACGATAGGCATTCATTTATTGAGGAGTGTTCTAGTTTAGTTGTAATAATGTGATATCCTTTTTCTTTATATTTATTTAGAATTCCACATATTGCAGTATTGTTTGATTCTGTTGAGCCAGATGTATAGGTTACATCCATATCTGTTTTTAATAAGGTTTTTAGTTTTTCTTTTTCTTGTGCTCCCAATAAATCGGTATATTTTGTTTCACCATATTTAGAAAACTCTTTTAGAATGGCTTCGTTTACCGGTGTTGTAGCACTGTAATCAAAATATAACATATAAATCACCATGTACTATATTAACATTTTTTTATTTTTTTTGCAAAAGTTATTGACAAATGGATTTGTTCTGGTATAATTAAATATGCCTACATTTCTTGTAGTTGTTAGTGCAGATGTAGTTTAATGGTAGAACCTCAGCCTTCCAAGCTGACTACGTGGGTTCGATTCCCATCATCTGCTCCAGAAGCAAAAATCGTCGCACCAAAGCGATGTTAATGATTAAATCAATCAGAAATGATTGATTTTTT
>CAKOJO010000014.1 GCA_934090595.1 uncultured Bacilli bacterium
TCATTTCTTGATTATAGTCAAGAAATTTTGAATGAAAGGAGAAGTATAATCAATCGATTCCATGTCAAAATCTCTTAAGATTGATTATACAAGGTAAAAGATGAATATAGGAATTATAGAACAAATAATTGCATCATTAGTAGCATCTATATATTTAACATACATTTTCATAATAACAAATAGTAACTTAACAAGAATAGTAATTATACCTTTCTTAATGTTTGCAATTAGTTTATTTATAAAAAATGTTTGCTTGATACTTAATAAAGATGAAATAGCTAAAACATTTAATAAGATAAATATAATATCATTTTTTATATATTATTTTGGATTTCTTATTTATTGGGATTATTTAGCTATAGTAAAAAAAGAATATATGCTAGTAATATTTTCTTTACTGTTTTGGGTTGTTGGAATATTTATTGCATATAGAAAGTATTTAAAGTTAAGAGATGATTAATACAGTATAAAAGAGTAGTATAAAAAATATATGTAATATTAAACTTAACGAAAGGAACAGTATTTAATATGGAATTACCAATAAAAGTACAAGGAGTAATGTACTCAAGAAACAATGAGAAATTAGAATATTTAATAGTAAAAAGAAGTGCAAATGATGGAGAATTTTGGCAAGGAGTAACTGGAACTTTAGAGGAAGGGGAAACTTTAATAAATTGTTTAATTAGAGAAATAAGAGAAGAACTAGGAATTGAAAATATAAAAAATATTTCTGAAATAAAGCAAACAATACAGTGGGCAAAGAAAAATGGTTTTATGATTACAGAATATGTTTTTGCAGTCGAACTTGATAAGAATTCAAAAATTATCTTATCAGAAGAACATGATGATTATAAGTGGTGCAGTTTCGAAGAGGCTTATAAGACTTTAGAAAAGGAAAACAATAAAAAAACATTAAAGATTTTAAACGGTGAATTAGAAGAAAATAACTAAACGAATAAAATAGATTATTATATTGACAAAGTAATGGATGAGGAGGATAAAAGTGAGATTATTTTTAACTAGCAATATCGGAGGTATAAAAAAGAAAATGGTCAAAAAACACCAATAAATTTTTTTGAAGATAATAATTTTTTAAAAAATATGAAGAAAAGTATAAAAGATTATAATAAATTTGTTATTATAGCAAGTAATCCTAATGATTATAAGCAAAATGATGAGTATCTAAAATTAGATATAAAAGCTTTAGCATTGTCGGGTCTTCATTTTGATGAAAATGTTGTACTAGACAATAGAAATAAAAAAGATATTGATATGGTGCTTAATAACAGTTCACTCATTTTTCTTAGTGGTGGCAATACCTTTCAGCAAAATGTATTTTTTCATGATATAAATCTTAAGAAATACATAAAAAAAACTGATGCTTGTATTGTTGGCATAAGTGCTGGTTCAATAAATAGTGCCAAAATTGTATTCAATAGTCCAGAAGAGGCAAAAGATTTAGTTAATCCCACAATATTAGAAGGACTTGATTTAACTACAATTAATGTTGAACCACATTTTGACTATGAAAGTATTAATGAAATTCAAATTGCTTCAATAATAAAGGAATCAAACAATAGAATCATTTATGGACTTCCCGATAAATCATATATATTTAATAATAAAATTTATGGAAAGTGTTATAGAATTTATAAAGAAAACATTGAAATTATTTCAAATGATAATGAATCAATAGATGTATACTAATTAAATAGTTGTTCAAAAAAATATGTTAAAATATATATAAGAAATAGATAATTGTCAGTTTAAAAGTGAGGTGAACTTATGAAAAGAAAGTATTTAATAATAATACTAATTCCATTACTTATTTTTGCAATGTATCAACTTATTAAAGTTTTAGACTATAAAAATTCATTATCTGACTTAGAAAAATATACATTTGTTGATAATGAAGTAATTATAAAAGAGTTAGAGTATAATAATAAAAAATATGTAATTTCAAGATATTACAACAATTCAAGTTCTTGGAGTCATCTTAATTTATTATTAAAAGATAATGATGCTTATTATATTTTAAAAAATATAAAAGAATGCGATACTCTTGATGATGGTTCTAATTTATATGTGAAAGATAATGCTATTTATATACATTGCATTGGTAAAGAAAAAGTTATAGATAAGTATTTGATAAGTGATTTTGATGTTACACACGAAACAATAAGCTTCAATTTTGAAAATGTGCCCAATATTAGCCAATTACATATTATTATAGATAACGTTGATAACGAATATATTTACTTATCGTCCTCATTTAAAGTAGACAATACAATTAAAGATAAACCAAATGTAAAATGTTCATTTAAAGATAAAAAATGTGCTTATCTTAAATGAAAAAATAAAATATAATTTATAAGATGGAGGAAAAAATATGAGAAAAACAATATTAACAATCTTAGTATGCATAGTTATTGCATTAGGTTTAACTGCATGTGGTAAATCAGATTTAGAAGAAGCAAAGAAGGACTTAGAAAAAACACAAGAAAAATATGGATGGGTTGAAAAAGAAACAGTTGATGTTTTAGTTGCTAAGTTTAACACTGAAGTGGCAGACAATAGTACACTAAACAAAGCATCAACAGATTATTTAACTGAAAATAATAATCAATATTGGTATGGCTTAATCGAAGGTATCTCTTTGGTTGTGGTGCCTGAAAAGTATACTAATGATAAAACAACTGAGGTTGTAAACTATATGCTTTTGCATGTAGATAAGAATAGTAAATATGAAAAAGATGCTAATGCATATATAAAATATCTAATTAAAGCAAATAATAATCAAATAACTGATTCTGAAATTGATACATTACTACAAGATGCAAAAACTAAAAATAATTCTGGTAAGACTTCAAATAATGGAAAAGGTATTTCAATTGGATATACAGAAAATGATAAACAATATCAATACCAAGTTTTAAGATTATATAAGTAATTATTAAAATGTTAAAATAAGGTGCGAAGATTCCACTTCTGATAGGTGGTATTAAATATGTTTATAATTTACAATTTTATCGGAGATGAAAGAATGGAATTAAGAAATATAATACTAGAAAAAAGGAAAGAACAAAATATGACTCAAGAACAACTTACAGAAAAATTAAATGTTGCAAGACAAACTGTTTCTAAATGGGAAACTGGAGAAACAGTACCTGATATTGATAGCTTAAAAAAGCTAGCAAACTTACTAGACTTTTCCATTGATAAAGCACTTGGAATTGAAGTAGAGGAAGAAAATGATAAAACAGAATGGTTAATTATCGGAGGCTTTATTATAGGTAACTCATTAGGAATAGTTTTTAATAGTTATTTATTAGGATACGTTTTTGCTATGATTGGTCTTGGAATAGGATTTGCATTAAAAGCATTTAAAAAATAATTTATAAGGAGAAGAAGTATGAAAAAGTGGATGAAATATTTAATGAGTACAATTATCTTTTGCATTTTATATACAATAATAACATATCTATTAACAAAAAATATAAGTTTTAAAATGATTGCTATTACCACAATAATATATGTAATAATTTATACAGCAACTGATTTAATTTGTAATAAATTGCTATCAAAAAAGCAATTTATACATTAAAAGCATATGGTATCATTTTCTTGGAAAGTGATACCTTTTATCATGAAAAAATATAAAGTGGACAGCAAAAACTAAATAGGTAATTACAATAATTATCTATTTTTTTAAGTTTTATTTAAGAGTTGCTTGTTATTATTAATACATAAAGGAGGGAAAAAGCAAGAAAAAAAGACAAAATAATAAAGTATTGATAAATTATAATATAAAGAAAGGAGAATGAAAATGAAAAGAAATATTAAAAATATTATAATGTTAATCTTAGTAGCACTCGTAATAGGGTCCATGGTATTTACAATGAACTATGCTAAAAACCACATAACTACAAACAACAAGGAAATGACTAATGAAAATGGTACACCACCAAGTATGCCAAATGATCAAAATAACAGTTCAAATAATAATCAAAATAGTAATACTCCACCAAGTAAACCAGACGGAGAAAATAATAATGAACAAAATAACAATAACACTAATGAACCACCAGAAAAACCAGAGGGTGATAATCAAACACCACCAGAAAAACCAAGTGATTCAAGTAATTCAAATAATAATGAATCAAGTACTTCTAGTGAATCAAAAGGAAATGATCAAAATACAAACACACCACCAAGTATGCCAAGTGATCAAAACGGTCCAGGTAACTTGAATAATCAAAATAGTACAAATTTAACTACTTGTTACTATGTTGCTTTTGCAATAGAGTCATTAATTCTATCTAGCTTAATTATTTATCTAATTATGTCTAGTTTTAATAAAAAAACATTTAAAGAAACATTTGAAAACAAAGATAAAGTAGTTATCACAATACTTTCAGTAATTATATTAACAACAGCATTTACCTATGCAGATAAGTATATTACTACTGATTACTTTCTAACCAATGATTCTATGCCTATGGGAAATAATACAAATATTGCTTATAATGGTAAGACAACAATTGATGATGATACAACAATTAAAGAAGGTTCATATACATCAACTTCAAGTGATGAAAATGCTATATTAGTAAATGGTTCGACTACTTCTATTTCAAATGTTAAAGTAACAAAAACTGGAGATAGCGATGGGGGAGACTCAACTAGTTTTTATGGTACTAACTCTGCTATTCTAGCTAAAAGTGGTGCTAATCTAACATTAAAAAACATCGAAGTAACTACAAATGCAACTGGTGCTAACGGAGTATTTAGCTATGGAGGTTCTGCTACTACAAATAACAACAGTTCTGATGGAACAACTATAACCATTAGTGACTCCAAAATAACCACAACAAAAGATGATTCTGGTGGTATTATGACTACTGGAGGAGGAACTTTAAACGCTAACAATCTAACCATTAATACATCAGGTACATCAAGCGCAGCCATAAGAAGTGACCGAGGAGGAGGATCTGTTAATGTAACTAAAGGAACATATACAACAACAGGAAAAGGATCACCAGCAATCTATTCAACTGCTAATATAAAAGTAAATGATGCAACACTTATTGCAAAAGCATCTGAAGGAGTAGTAATCGAAGGAAAAAATAGTGTATCATTAGAAAATTGTACTCTAACAGATACCAATAATACTTTAAATGGACAATCAACTACTTATAAAAATATCTTTTTATATCAATCAATGAGTGGGGATGCCAGTGTTGGTAACTCAGAGTTCACTGCTAAAAACAGTACAATTACTACCAATAAAGGAGATACTATATATGTTACTAATACAAGTTCTACAATAAACTTAGAAAATAATACAATTATAAACAATGATAAAACAGGTTATTTCTTAAGAGCAAAAAGTGATTCATGGGGGACTAAAAATGAAAATGGTGGGGATGTAGTACTAAACCTAACTAATCAAAAAGTAACAGGAAACATCTATATTGATGAAATATCTACTCTTGATATGACTCTAAGTAATAATTCATATTATGAAGGTTATATAAATAATGAAAATAAATCAGAAAAGATAAATCTAATTTTAGATAAAACATCAAAGATAAAATTAACAAAAGATACTTATATAACTAGTCTAAACAATAAAGACACTACTAATAGTAATATAGATTTTAATGGTTATAAGCTATATGTAAACGGTAAAGCAATTAATTAGCAAATAATTGATTGCTTTTTATTTATACTTTTTGTATAATGATAATATAGGGAGTGGTTAAATGATACCTAAAACAAGTGAAGAACAATATCAAAAACGAATAAAAGAAATGATTAACTATATAATAACTACCAATTCTTTCCCAACACGTGGTGTTAAAGATATAAGATTTAGTGATAACTCTTGTCTAATGGGAGAATGGTTTAAAACAAATAGACATAAACTAAAAATGTTATCTAAAACTAATCTGGATGCCCGTACTCTTGTTAAATTATCTGATAAATATATGAAAAAAACTGATAAAAAAAATATTGATGATAGATTTAATCATAGAATAAAAGAAATGATTAACTTTGTAAATAATAATAACTATTTTCCAACTTATGAAGATAATATTAAATTTAATGATGGTTCCTCTATGTATGTATGGTACTATACTAACAAGAAAAAAATAAATGAAGTAGTAGCAAAGGGAGATATTTATGCTAAAGAATTATATTCTTTAGAACAAAGATATAGAAAAAACAAACTAAAAAACAAATATCCAAAAACTATTTATTATCAAAATAAAGAATATACTTTAAAAGAATTTTCTAAATATTTAAATATAACAACTAATGACTTATTAGAATATCTTCAAGTATTTTGCAAGGATATTTATAATATAAAACAGCCAGAATTAGAAAGAATTAGGAATACTATTTTAAATATAAATAGACTTAAAGGCATGACTTATGAGGAACAAAATATATCAGATGCAAAATTAAATAAGTTTATAAAAAGATATAATCTAGATTCTAAAATAATTACTACTCATTTTGATAAATTAATTAGCATGGGTCTTTCTAAAGATGAGGCATTATCATCTATAAAAAATGAATTTAATAATAATGGTAATAAAATATCTGTTGATTGGATTTTTGATGCTTATCAAGAACTAAATAATAGTAATCTTTTATATGATAGAGACTATGTAATAAGTTATATGATAAATACTAATTTATCATTATATGATGCATTACTTAAAATATTAATTGATACTAAGTTAAATAATTATAAAGAACCAAAATATATAAAAGAAGTTATATTTTATACTGTTAAAAGTAATAATTATAAAACAACAAAAAATTATGTAGAAAGTTTATTTAAATTTGATGATTTTTATATTGAAATATTAAATAGTATAAAGAAAGACTATGATAAAGTTATTGGTAACAACGATGAACAAGTTAACAGAGATATTCTTTTGGAAGAATTAATAGACAATTATGATTATTATAGCGAAAATAAGAACGCAATAAAAGAGCAGTACAATCTTTCAAAATATGAAATAATGTTTATCGAAGCAAGAAAAAATGAAAAAGAAAATAAAGGACATTTACGTAAGAGCTAAAATAGTTCTTTTTTTTTCTATATTTTTATGTTAAAATTAATGTAGTGAAGATGGAAGTAGGTGAAGTTATGAACGAAGAAAATAAGCCTCAAGAAAGTAATGAAGAAAAAAATAATGAAATAAAAAATAAAAAACAAGAAGAAATAGAAAATAATGATGGAGATAATTCTGATTTAGGGCAAAAGAAGAATAATAGTAATTTTTTTAACAAAAGTCTTAATGCTGTAAATCTTGCCAATAATTCATTAAATGGATTAAATAATATGGCAAACAATATGGGAAATAATGAAGACTTAAGTGATAAAATGACTGACCCTAATGAGACAAGAAATGCTCTAAGCCAAATGGGTAATAAAGCTGCTCAAAATATTAATAATGCTACTAATCTTGCCAGAGGAATAAATAATAAAATACAAAATAAAAAAAACAAGAATAATGAAGATGAAAAAGACGATAATAATGATGGTAAGGATAAAGATAAAGCTGATGACAAAAAAGATGAGAATAGTAAATCGAAGGATAAGAAAAGTTCTATTGATGATGGAGATAATAAACGAAAAAGACTATTTAAGCGAAACGAAAAAGATAATAAGAAAAAAAGCAAAACTAAAGATGGATTGAAAAAAAGAGCAATTGATTTCTTTATGAAATTACCACTTTCCTTAAAATTTGGAATAATTGCTTTTGTAATACTACTTTTATTTGTAATATTATTCTTAATAATATTTGCAATATTTGCAGGCGGTTCCTCAAATGGTAATAATTGTTCGTCTGAACAAACACAAGAAGATCTTTTAAACTTTATATATACTTTTGAAGGTGCAAGGTATTGTGATAAAGAGAAAACCAAATATGAAGTATATCAAAATCCAGGTGATAGAGTAACAGTAGGACATGGTGTTACAACTGATTATATAAAAGATATGAAAGTAGGAGATTGTATACCTGTTGATGAAGTAAGACCTTTCGAAATCAAGGCAGTAGAAACTAAAAGAGCGGGAGTAAAAAGATTCTTTTCTGGAGTAAACCTTACTAATTATCAAGAGGATGCACTTACTAGTATGCTTTATAATGGTTGTGCAGGAATGTTCTCTGAAATGGCAACATCTTATCAGGATGATAGTTATGAAGGTTTGTGGAGTGTTATGAAGAGGTGTACTAATAGTGGCGAACTAGGACTTCAAAGGAGAAGAAAGGCAGAGTTTGCATTATTTGTAACTGGAGACTATACAATAGCACCAGACTACAAATTAAAAGTATTTACAACTGAAGAGTATGATGATTATAATTATGATGATATAATGAGTAGAAAAGATAATGTAAAAACTACTTGTACATCGTTTAATAGTACTTGGATATATCCTAGTCCAACATTTTGTCCTATTACAGGTTGTCAAGGATTGAGATTCCATCCGATTTATGAAGTATGGAGAATTCATGATGGAGCAGATTTGGGATGTGCAATGGGTGCGGATGTAATAGCAAGTGCTGCAGGAGAAGTAATACAAGTTTCTAAAAACTATAGTGCTACTGTAGGATATGGTGCATATGTTTTAATACAACATGATGGAGAATATAAATCAAAATATGCACATATGTCTAAAGTAATTGTCGAAGAAGGAGATCATGTTGAACAAGGGCAAAAAATTGGGGAAGTAGGTGATTCTGGAGGATCAACTGGACCACATATCCATTTTGAGATACTAAAAAATAATACAGTGGATGATCCTGCTAAGTATGTGGATTTTAAAGGGGCGTGTGATTAATGAATAAAAAGTTTTTAATTTTATTGCTTGTTCCATTCTTATTATGTGGATGTAAAGCAAATTATACGATAGAAATAGATGAATCTTCAATAAAAGAAGAAACATATATCTATAGTGATGACAGTGATGAATATAATAACCAAATATATCGCGGTACTGTACTAAATGAATATTTTAAAGCACTGCCATCACTTGAACAATCTGCTTTTATAAATACTACTGGAGAAGATGTATCTACCTCTGATGATAAAGATAATAATGACTTTGGACTTGGTACTTATACAATTAAATATATAAATAAGTCAGGTGAAAAAGGTGCAACATTTACTTCTAGATTCAATAAAGATGAATATCAAAATTCTTATATTCCTAATATGAATGCTACTACTTTTAAATACACTAATAGTAATAATGAAATAAAATTAAGGCTTAAAGATATGTATGCATTTACTTCATATAAACTACTTGAAGAAGTAAAAGTATTAGTAAAAGTAAGTGATTATTATGAAGTTACATCCCACAATGCTGAAATAGTAAATGGTAATGAATATATGTGGGTTGTAACAAGAGACAACTATATAGATAACGATTTAAGAATCAATTTAAAAGTAAAAGAAAGCAAAAACGATACTCCAAATACAAAACCTAGTGATAATAAAGATGATAATATAAAAGACTCAGATAATAATAAAAAAGAAACTAATTATACAATGATATTGGTATACATATTATTAGGTACATTAGTGGTAATAGGAATATTCTTAATATTGTTTCAAAAAAAATCAAATAATAATAAAATTTAAGTATAAAAAAATTAAATCTTTCCATTATATAAATGGAGGGATTTTTTTATGAAGAAAGTTTTAATATCATTTTCATGTATTTTATTCTTAATAATACTATGTGGATGTACTATGGATAATACTCCTACTAAGAAAGTAGAAAACTTTTTAGACAATTATCAAAAATTAGATGATAATGTTCTAGCACAACTAAAAAATATGGTAGATACAGATACTTTAATGAACGATGAACAAAGAACTACCTATACAGATGTTATGAAACATCAATATCAAGATCTAAAATATAAAATAAAAGATGAAAAAATTGATGGAGATACCGCTACTGTAACAACTGAAATTGAAGTATACGATTACTATAAAACAACTGCTGATGCTGAAGAATATTATAATGCAAATCAAAAAGAATTCTATACTGATGGAGTATTAGATAATGCTAAGTATGTTGCTTATAGAATAGGTAAATTAAAAGATACTAAAGACAAAGTAAAATATACAATTGATTTTACTTTAACTAAAGTAGACAATAACTGGGTATTAAATGATATAGATGACACAACAAGACAAAAAATACATGGATTATATGCTCACTAGGACTTAGTCCTTTTTTTATTGATTAAATATTTTTATAAAAAAAACAAGAAAATCTAATTGCAAATTGCATAAAAATGTTGTACTATTATTATAGTGAGGAGTGTTAGAATGGATAATAATAAAAAGAAAATACTAATGATGATATCTTTATCATTATTTAGTATAGCACTAGTATCTTTAGGAACATATGCAATATGGACATCTGCAAACGATTTATTAACTGGCTCAAACACAATACAATCAGGACAAGTAAAGATGAGTTATAGTGAATCAAATGAAATAGGTATGAATAATGCATTACCTATAAAAGATAGTGAGGGTAAAGTATTAACTAATTACTTTGATTTTCAAGTTCTTTCTTATATAAAGACTAGAGCAAATGATAGTACACAAAGAAAACTAAATTATAACATAGTACTAGAACCAATAAGTGTAGATAATCCTTTAAGTGATAGTGAAATAAAGGTATATCTTACTAAAGTTGTTGATGGTACTGAGACAGTAGTAGTACAACCTACCACAATAAGTAACTTAAATCAATATGTACTAAAATCACAAGAAGAAATATTTTCAAATGGAAAAGCAGAAGTAGTAACTAGTTATAGACTTAGAGCTTGGATAGATCAAGATGTTGATACAAATAAGTTTAATGAAAAGAAATATTCTTATAAGTTTAGAGTAAATATTAATAATGAAGCTGCACCTGTTAAAGGATTAACTGCAACAGAATTCGCACAGGCAAATGTAGGACAAAATGGACTTGAACAAATAACTCATACAATAGATAATACATTACAAGTAGATAGTAAGTTTGCAACAGAATATAGATATCGTGGAGGAGACTCTGTAGTAAAAAATTACGTAACATTCAATAATGAAACATGGAGAATAATTGGAGTAATACCTACTGAAGATACAAATGGTAATGTAGAAAACAGAATAAAAATAGTAAGAGATACTTCAATAGGAGATATGAATTGGAATACAAAAGGTATTAATGATTGGACAAATGCAACCTTAAATACATATTTAAATAATGAATATTATAATACCTTAACAACTGAAGCAAAAAATATGATTGGAACAGCGAAATATTATCTTGGGGGATATAGTGATTCAAGTATAACAACAGATGTAATGTGGCAATATGAAAGAAAAAATGAGTCTAATAGAACAGGCTACTATTATGGAACACGTCCAATAATACAAAATGATGCAAATAAAAAAATAGCAATAATGTATGCAAGTGATTATGGATATGCAACATCAAAAGAATGTACAAGTAATTTATATGATTATAATGCCTCTGCAAGTTGTATAACAACAAACAATTGGTTAGATAAAAGTATAAATACATGGTTACTTCCGCAGGTTTCAGGTAATTCCAGCAGCGCTTTCGGTATGAACTCGAGTGGCTTTGTCAATTACTACAGCCGCAGCGTCATCAACTACGAGTTTGCGGTCCGTCCAGTCCTAAGTCTTTCATCTAACGTAAAGATTTCAGGTGGAGAAGGGACTTCTCAAAAACCGTATATGCTTACTCAGTAACTGACAGTTTTGAAAAAAGCCAGTATTTAAGGTGAAAATTGGCCATTGATTTTCGACCAGAAGTTAATTATTTTGAATATTTTATATGAAAAGTAAAATTTATAACACACAAATTAGCCCAACTTGAGTTGAGCTAATTTTTATATGAATTTTATTTATTCAGACATCGTATAATTTAAAATTAAATTTAATTCTAATATATTTAACAGAGCTTAAGGCAAGTTTAAATAACTTCAAACCTGCTTGAAATAATGATATTATTCTAGTTAAATTACCTGTACTAGTTTTTTTAGATGTTCGCATACCAATGTGTTTATATGAACTAGAGTTTTTAGACATATCAGTACCTAAACAAATATAATAAGATACTGCAATACATAATAAAGAATATAAATTATCAAATGCATGTAGATGTTTTAAGCCAGTTTTTTCTAAATAAAAACCATTAGATTTTTGATTTTTAAATATAGTTTCAATACCACCAAATCTGTAACCATAAAACTTTTTGGCACGCCTAGGATCAACATTAGAAATTAAATACCAACGTTCTTGATGATCAGCACTTTTGCAAACAGTTAAATTGTATTGAAATTTGTTTTTAGTGAATTCTAAGTTTTCATAGAATTTAGAATGATATTTTAAACTAGGTAGTTTAGGAAGTTCAGTCCATATTTTGTGTTTTTCTTTCTTATCATAATAAAGAATTTTAAAGTTATCTTTGCATCTAAATACAAAAGAATCTTCAAGAACTTTATCAATAAAATGAAATAGTGGAAAGAAGTTACCAAACCATCTGTCAGCAAGAAAAACAATTTCAATTGATTCATCAATAGATTTAATTATATCATGAACATATTTTAAAGCATTTTTGATATTATCAAGTTTAAAAGTATCTCCATGGCCTTCTTTACCTTTACCCTCAAAAGCGTTAAAGAAGATAGGAAATCCCTGTTTACCGATTTTTATACTAAGCATAAAAACAGTAAACTTGTCTTTAACAAACATGTGATCAAAAGAAATAAAAACTCTGTTGTCATCATGTTTAACTTTAAAATTAGATAAAATGTGTTTAATAACATTATCAAATAAAGAATGAAAGTTGTTGTTAGAATTATTGAGAAATCTAGATATTCTAGTAAGAATAGAATCAAACTTAATATCAGGATATAAAGAAAATAATTCAAGAGCAATTTTATCAAAGTTAATAGATGAAGAAGAGAGCATAGCAGTAAAGAAATCACCTAAGAAATTAAGTTGATTTTTAGTAAGGGAATTATCAACTGATAAAAAGAAATCATTAAAATTTATTGAATAAGGACGAAAATTATTATATAATTTAGACATAGACAACCACCTTTGATTTTATTTTTTATATTATAGCTATATAATAGCAGAAAACGGTTGTCTATACAATAAATACAGAATGAGATAGAAATATCTCTTTTTTAAATAATTAAAAACTGTCAGGTAATGAGTATATGCTTAGTATCAGTTGAGTAACATGAGCGAGCCTGCAAGGTAAAATCTTGCGACGAGCAGTAGAAAATAAGATTAGCAATTAGGACTCTAAGTCCTTTTTTTTTATCTAAAAAAGTTATATAATATTTACAGGTGGTTTAAATGACATATTTAATCTTAGGTAATAATGAAATAATTAAAGAACATATAAATAAAATAATTAAAGAAAATAATATCAATAAAGAATCAATATCATCATATGATTTAGAAACTGATAATATAATGAGTGCTCTTGAGGATATAAATACATTAAGTATCTTTAGTGATAAAAAATTAGTTATTGTCTATAATATAGAATCATTAATAAAAAAAGATGATAAGAATAATGACTTATATGTATCAGAGCTAATTAAATATTTAAATAATCAAAGTGATAATCTCTTAATTATAAGTGGTAAATCACTACCTAATAGAAAGAAACTAATAACTTCTTTTGATTTTTTTTCTACTAAAATTGAGGCAACTAATTTTGATATTAATTCCTATATTAAAGAGTTATTGAATGGTTACAAGATGTCTAATAATGATATAGAACTATTAAAAACTTACTGTAGTAATGACTTATTAAGAATTAAAAATGAAATAGAAAAGTTAAAACTATATAGATTTGATGAAAAGCAAATAACTAGGGATGATATTGAATCTCTTGTGAAAAAGGATCTTGATAAAACTATATTTGATTTAATTAATTCAGTAGAAAAGGGTACTAAAAACAGATCTTTTGATATATACAAAGAACTAAAAGAACAAAATGAAGAAGATATGAAAATACTATCTATGCTTGCTAATAACTATCGATTAATTTATCAAATAAAGAATCTTACTTATACTAAGAGTGATAATGAAATAAAAGAAATATTAGGAATAGCTAATCCTAAAAGAATAAGTGTTTTAAGAAGTAAAGGGTATAACTATACTAATAAAGATCTAGAAAATATTCTCTCCTTTCTAGCGGACTTAGACTATAAAATAAAAACTGGTTTAATCGATAAAGAAACAGCAGTCTATTTATTTTTGGCTAGATAGTTTACATCATACTTTACGCATTTATAGTAATATTTTTCAATTAATGATATAATTAATACGGAGGGAATATGCAAGTTTTAATCGAAGAGTTTCTTAATTATTTAAAAGTACAAAAGAATTATTCAATAAATACTATAACTAACTATCAAAGAGACCTATTATTATTTAATGAATATTTAGAAAGAGAATCTTTATCATTTAATGATTTAGAATACCAAGATATTAGACTATTTTATAGTTATATGGACTCTAAAAACTATAATAAAAGTACAATATGTCGTATTTTAAGTTCTATAAGAAGTTTTTATAAATACTTATCAAGAAATGGTTATGTAAAAAGTAATATCTTTAAATATGCAACTAATCCTAAAAAAGATAAACTATTACCTAAATTCTTGTATGAAGATCAACTCGAAGAGTTATTTTCTATTCCTGATCTTAATACTGCCTTAGGGATAAGAGATAGATTAATATTAGAACTTTTATACTCAACTGGAGTACGTGTTAGTGAACTAGTAAGCTTAAAAGTAAATGACTTTAATTATGATGACATGAGTATTAAAGTCTTAGGAAAAGGAAACAAAGAAAGAATAGTTTATTTTGATGATTATACTTTAGAATACTTAAATATGTATTTATCTAAAAGATATCAGTTATTAAAAGATAAAGAAGACACTAATTACTTATTATTAAATAAAAATGGTACATCTCTTACAGATCGTGGTGTTAGATTAATAATAGATAATATAATGAAAAAAAGTACAATAAATGAAAAAATATCACCCCATGTTATTAGACATACATTTGCTACTAACTTGCTGAATGAAGGGTGTGATATTACAACAGTTCAAGAACTCTTAGGACATGAGTCATTAAGGGCAACTCAAATATATACTCATGTAACAAATGAAAAATTAAAACAAGTATATGAAAATAGTCATCCTAGAAATATAAAGGAGTAAACTTATGAAATATAAAGAAATAATTAACATATTAAAAGACAATAACTTATTAAAAGATTATACAAATATAGATTTAGATATAGAAGACATCTCATATGACTCAAGAAATATAAATGAAAATACTTTATTTGTATGTAAAGGTTTTACTTTTAAAGAAGAGTATTTAAATGAAGCAATAAAAAATAGAATAATTTGTTATATGAGTGAAATAGACTATAACAAAGACATTCCTAAAATAATAGTAACAGATGTTAGAAAAGCTCTTGCTATAGTATCTCTAAACTTTTATAAAGATAATTTATTTAAAATAGGTATAACAGGCACTAAAGGAAAGACTACTACTAACTATTATATTCATAATATTTTAAACTATCATTTAGGGTATAAACCAGGTATACTTGCTACTCATTATTTTTATGATGGAGAAAGTGAGGGAGAAAATCATAATACAACACCAGAAAGTCTTGAACTACATAAATTATTAAATACTATGTCTAAAAATAACTTAAAATATGTAACCATGGAAGTATCTAGTCAAGCAACAAAACTAAATAGAGTATTTGGAATGCATTATGATATTGGATGTTTCTTAAACATTGGTGAGGACCACATTTCACCTTTAGAGCATTCCTCATTCGAAGACTATTTAAATTGTAAAATAGAATTTCTAACTATGTGTGATAAAGTAATAATCTATAAGCAAACAGACTACTATAATGAAATAATAGAAAAAGTAAAAGATAAAGAAATAATTACATATGGAGTAACAAGTGATTGCGATTACTACATAAAAAATATAACTTCACATAATGATAGAATAACATTTGATGTAGTTTATAATAATATTTTAGAGAGTTATTATATAACTATGGAAGGTACATTTAACGTAATAAACGCAACATGTGCAATAATAATAGCAAAATTACTTGGTGTATCTCAAGAAAATATTCAAAAAGGGCTAAGTAAAACCCATGTCGAAGGAAGAATGGAAAAAGTTGAAGACCAACTTGGACCAATAATAATTGATTATGCTCATAATAAACTTAGTGCGGAAGCATTATATAAATCAGTAAAAGATACATATAAAGGGAAAAGAGTAATATCAGTATTTGGTTGTCCTGGAGACAAAGGAATAAACAGAAGAAAAGATATGGGGACATGTGCAGGATTATATGCTGATTATATATATTTAACATCTGAAGATCCTGGTACTAAAGATGTTATAGACATATGTAGTGATATAATAAAATACATAAAACCATTTAATAAACAATATGAAATAATCGAAGATAGAAAAACCGCTATTGAAAAAGCACTTGAAGAAAGAAAAGAAGGTGATGTCTTAGTAATCCTAGGAAAAGGAGACGAAGATTATCAAATAACTAAAAATGGATATGAACCATATGAACAAGATATAAATATAGTAAAAAACTATTTAAAAAGAGTAAAGATAAAATAATTAAAGCAATATATTAATAATAAAGAAGGGATGTTAAATGAAAAAATTAAGTGTTAAAGAATTAGTAATTGCAACAAATGGACACCTTTTATGTGGTGATGAAAAAGTTTTAATAGATAACGTAGTAATAGACTCAAGAGAAGTAAATACTAGTAGTCTATTTATACCAATAATCGGAGAGATACATGATGCTCATAAATTCATGGAAAGCTGTTACCAATCTGGTTGTAGAACATTTTTAATAGATGAAAACCATACTTTTGATAAAGAAGATATCAATCTAATTCAAGTGAAAGATACAACTATTGCATTTGGAAGTATTTCTAAATACTATCGTAATTTATTTGATGTAGACTGTATCGCAGTTACCGGTAGCACTGGTAAAACTACTACTAAAGATATGACTTATAGTGTTGTTAATACTAAGTATAAAACCCTAAAAAATCTAGAAAACTTAAACAATGAAATCGGAGTACCTAAAACACTCCTTAACTTAGATGAAACATATGAAAAAATAATCGTTGAAATGGGAATGCAACATAAAGGAGAAATAGAATACTTAAAAAATCTAGCAAATCCTAGAATTGCCATAATAACTAAAATAGGTATGGCTCATATAGAATTCTTTGAAAATGGTAAACAAGGAATATTCGAAGCCAAAATGGAAGTGGCAAGTACATTTGATGATAATAATATCTTAATAGTAAATGGCGATGATGAATACTTAAAAACTCTAAAAACTAAGAATTTAAAATATAAACTACTTACTTATGGATTTGATAACTCAAATGATATGTACTGTAAAAAATACTCAATAAGTGATGTAGCAAACTTTACTATTGTATATCAAAATAAAGAATACGAATTCACTATTCCAACACCAGCTAAACATAACATATTAAATGCTATGGCTGCTATTATGACAGGATTTATACTTAATATAGATTATCTTGATATTAAAGAAGGTCTAGCAAACTATGAGTCATCTAAAAATAGAATGGATATATTTAAAAAAGATGATATTACATTTATAAATGATTCCTATAATGCTAACTATGACTCAATGATAGCAATGATTGATGTTTTATCTTCATACGAAACAAGAAAAGTAGCCATTCTTGGTGATATGTACGAACTAGGAAAAGAAGAAGAAAATACCCACAAAGAAGTAGGAAAATATCTAAAAGAAAAAAACATAGATATTTTAATAACCGTGGGTCATATATCAAATATAATAAATGAATCTGCTATTAAACATGGATTTGATAAAAATAATTCATACCATTATAATAATAAGGATGAATTATTAAAAGAAATAAACTCACTGATAAATAAGAATGATACAGTACTTATTAAAGCATCAAATGGAGTTAAATTATTTGAAATAGCAAACTATTATAAAGAAAAATAGCACTTTTGGTGCTATTTATTATGAAAGGAGAAATACTATGAATTATCAATTAGAAATGGAAGAAATAATTAAAAACTTAAACTATAGACCAAAACTATTACTACATAGTTGCTGTGGTCCTTGTAGTAGTTATGTACTAAGTGCTTTAACAGATTATTTCGATATAACAGTGTACTTCTATAATCCTAATATTTATCCAAATGAAGAATATAATAAAAGACTAAAAGAACAAATAAAACTAATAAATGAAATGAATAATAATAAAATAGACATAGTAGAAACTCCTTATGATGATGAAGATTATTATGCATATATAAAAGGACATGAAAAAGATTTAGAAGGAGGAACAAGATGTCATTTATGCTATTTCTATCGAATGGAAAATACTTGTATTTATGCCAAAGAAAATAACTATGACTACTTTACAACAACACTAACAGTAAGTCCTTATAAAAATAGTAAAGTATTAAATGAAATAGGTAAATCTCTAGAAGAACAATATAATGTTAAGTATTTATACTCTGACTTTAAGAAAAAAGATGGGTATAAAAAATCAATTGAGCTATCTAAAAAATATGATCTTTATAGACAAGATTACTGTGGATGTAAGTATTCAATTAGAAAAATAGATGAATAAATCTTTAATAAACAGTAGATATTTGATATAATGATTAAGGAGGAACGAATATGAGAGTAATTATTAGTGCTGGTGGAACAGGAGGTCATATATATCCTGCCATCTCAATTATAAATAAAATAAAAGAAATGGACCAATCAAGTGAAATACTATATATTGGTACAACAGATAGAATGGAACGTGACATTATACCTAGTTTAGGCATAAAATATATTGGAATAAAAACAAATGGAGTATCTAAAAACATTGTAAAACTAACTAAGTTTGTAACCAATACTTTTAAATCTTATAATAAATGTAAAAAAATAATGAAAGAATTTAAACCAGATATAGTAATCGGAGTCGGAGGATATGTTACCACACCAGTATTAATGGCAGCACATTCTCTTAAAATAAAAATACTTATTCATGAACAAAATAGTATACCTGGTAAAGCAAATCTAACACTATCTAAATATGCAGATACTATATGTATATCAATGAAATCATCAGAAAAATACTTTAATCATAAAAACGTTGTATTTACTGGTAATCCACGAGGTGAAGAAATCTTAAAAGGAAATAAATTAGACAAAACAAAACTTGGTCTTACAAAAAATAAAAAATTAGTAGTCATTACAACAGGATCACTAGGTTCAACTATAATAAATAAAAAAATAGTAAAACTATTACCAAAAATAAAAGATAAAAACTATGAAGTTCTATTCATAACAGGAAAAAATAACTACGAAGAATTACAAAAAGAACAAATGCCTAAAAATGTTATACTAAAACCATATATAGATAATATGAATGAACTATTAAAAGTAACAGACTTAATAGTCTCTAGAGCGGGAGCTACTATAATATCTGAAATTACATCATTAGGATTAGCATCTATACTTATTCCATCTCCTTATGTTGCAAATAATCATCAAGAAATAAATGCTCAAGACTTAGAAAAAAATAATGCAGCATACGTAATAAGAGAAAAGGATTTTGATGAAGATAGATTTATTAGTATGATGGATGAATTATTAAACGATGATAAAAAAATAGAAAAAATAAAAACTAATTGCAAAAAAATGGGAGTTACTGATTCTGCTACTAGAATCTATAAACAAATAGAAAAATTAGTTAAGTAGGTGATAACATGCAAAATGTTAAACAATTTTTAATAGACAATAATTATGACTTCAAAGAGGATATATCTTTTAAAGTGCTTACTACATACAAAACCGGAGGTACTGCTAAATATGTAGTATTTCCAAATGATGTGGAACATTTAAAAAGATTACTTGATTATTTAAAACTAAAAAATATACCATTCAAAATATTTGGAAATGGTTCAAATATTCTTGCAAGTGATAATGACTATGATGGTGTAATAATAAAACTAAATAAACTAAATAATCAAAACTTTGATGATGGAAACCTTTATGTTGAAGCAGGATGTAATATGATTCAAGTCGCTAATAAATACTCAAAAATGGGTTACTATGGTTTAGACTTTGCTTGTGGTATACCAGGAACACTTGGGGGAGCAATATACATGAATGCTGGTGCTTATCTTGAAGCTATTGGTGATTCATTACAAGAAGTTACATATCTTGATGGAGGAAACAATATAAAAACAATAAAAAAAGAAGACATGAAATTAGGTTATAGGACATCAATATTTAAAGAAAAACCTTGGGTAATACTAAGCGCCAAACTAGTATTAAAAAAAGGCGACAAAGAAGAAATAATAGATCTTTTATCAGATAGAATGAGAAGACGTGCAAGTACACAACCACTTGAATATCCATCCGCAGGCTCTGTATTTAGAAACCCAGAAAACATGTATGCTGGTGCTTTAATAGAAAACTGTGGATTAAAAGGTAAAAAACGAGGAGATGCTCAAATAAGCGATAAACATGCTAATTTCATAGTAAATAAAGATCAAGCTAAAAGTAAAGATATAAAATATCTTATGGATCTGGCAAAAAACAAAGTGAAAAAACAATATAAAATAGACTTACTTATTGAACAAGAACTATTTAATTGGGAGTAATATATGGTAAAAAAGAAAAAAAGAAGGGTTAATAAAATATTTAAAACATTATTCATAATATTAGTATTAGTATTTATACTGTATATTTTTCCATGCTATATACTAGATATAAGAATAAAAAATATCTATATAAAAAACAATAACATTTTAACTGATAAACAAATAATAGAAATAGCAAACTTAAAAGATTATCCTAACTATTATAAGACAAATACTTTTAAAATAAAAAAAGACTTAATGAATAATCCTTATATAAAAGATTGCAAAGTATACAAAGGACTATTTAATAAAATAACAATAGATATAACAGAAAACAAAATACTTTTTATAAGACTAGATACTAAAAAAATAGTATTTGAAAATAAAAAAGAAATAGACTATGATAAAGAATTATTAAATGTACCATATCTAATAAATTACGTTCCTGATACAAAATATAATACATTAATAGATAAACTAAATAAAATAGATAAAGAAGTACTATATAAAGTATCGGAAATAAAATATGATCCAAACAAATATGATGAAGATAGATTCTTATTGTATATGAATGATGACAACTATGTATATGTAACACTAACTAAAATGAATCTTTTGAATAAATATAATGAAGCAATAACCAAGGTCGAAGGTAAAAAAGGAACTTTATATCTAGATTCAGGTAATTACTTTGAAATAAGAAAGTAAAAAAATTAAAAAAAGTGCAATTTTATATAAAACAGACATTTCAAAATGATAATGTTTGGAAAATTGTTCTCAGAATACACTTTTAATAACTTAGGAAAAGTTTTTTAATTGTAAATTGAATCAATTTTAAAAATTGGTTCTTTTTTATATGATGAAATCTTAAAATTGGTCATTTGACAGGTGTTTTTATATGTTTTATATTGATTTAGCAAGAGAGAAAATCTTTGTGAAGGGAGGTAATTATCCACTTCTTGAATATTATGATGGATATAAAATACCAATTGTATCTGATTCTATGTTTAAGACTATGATTAATAATGA
>CAKOJO010000015.1 GCA_934090595.1 uncultured Bacilli bacterium
TTATAATTAAATTATATCAAAAAAAAGACAGAAATTGAATTTCTATCTCATAAAAATCTTAAGTTAATAACATTGCCCGTTAAGGTGCTTTTCAAAAATCATTCTATTTATTTAGAAGTTCTAGTATAAGTATTACTTTGACTATGGCAACTACCATCTTCTACTATAACAGACCATTCATATTTATTACCTTTAACAGTAGATAATGTATAACTATAATGATATAAATCACTACTGCTTCCTTTACTAGTCATTTTTTTAGTGAATGTTGTACCCTTAGTTAAATTTGTAACTCTAACACTAACACTCTTAGCTTCTTTTGTAATATAAGCATTAAATGTTATAGAACCACCAGCAGTTGTAGAATTAACTCTATTAATCTTAGGACAACCACTTGTACTAGTTGAACCACCAGGTCTAGTACTAGGATTAGTGCTAGGATTAGTTGATGGAGTACTTGGTGTTTTAGTAGTACCATCACCCACTATTGTAATAGAACTTGTAAATCTATAAGATACTCCTGATGTATCAGTAGCAGTAACAGTAAGAATATGATTTCCTTTTTTACTATTATTTTTATTATTAATAACACCATATTTCATAAACTTTTTAGTACTAATTCTATCTTCTCTAACACTAGAACTATCCATTGCACTAGTATCAGTCTTAAATAGAACATTTGCAATATTAGTATTTCTTCCGATACATTCTACTTCAATTGAAATCTTAGAAGTATTAATACTATTAGTATTTGTTATCTTCTTATTATTAGAATCTTTAAATATAGTAGTACATGAAATAGATTTATTTGAACTAGCACTAGAACCAGTACTTGAACCCTTTACACGAACAGTAACCTTTTTGTAAAGTTTACTATCAGCATCAGAAGAAACTTTTATAACAGCAGTACCAGCTCCGACAGCTTTTACAGTACCATATTTATTAACAGTAGCCACTTTAGTATTACTACTACTATATAAAATCTTATTATTTGAAGCATTTTCTGGTAAAACAACTGCATCTATATATCCAGTAGATCCCACTGATAAATCCATTGATGTTGGATAAACATTTATAGTTTTTACACCAACACTAGTCGAAGGCTTAGTAGTACTACCACTTGATTTAACAACAACATCCATACTAGTAGTAGCAGAACCATCAGCAGTAGATACAGATATTTTAGCTTTTCCTGCTTTTACTCCGGTAACTTGACCTTTATTATTAACTTTAGCAATTGTATTATCTGAACTATCCCATTTTAAATTCTTAACACTAGCATTCTTTGGTGTAACAGTAGCACTAATGCTTTTGGTAACACCAACATTTATAGTAAGTGAACTTGGACTAAGTGTAATCTTATTTGCTTTGACTGAATCACGTTTTATAGCATTAATTTCAATTCTATCATACACTTTGTTATTACATGATACACTAACATATGCTTTACCTGTACCAATAGCAATAACGTTACCTTTTCTATCGACTTTAACAATAGATGGATTACTTGAAGACCATGTAATTAAGTCTTTCACTAAAGAATCATTAAAATATTTTACATTAATTGCTTGTAAAAATGTTAAAGTATAACTTTTCTTTGAAGAACCTTTTTCTAAAACACTCTTACAAACACTATCCAAATCATCTACTTTTTTAGTAACTGTAACATTTACACTAGCACTTTTATTACCATCTTGAGTAGTAACAGTAATAACAGCATTACCTACTCCAATTGCTTCAACTATGCCTTTACTTGAAACAACAGCAACTTTTTCATTACTAGATTTCCAATCAACAGACTTATTAGTAGCATTGCTTGGTAATACATCTACTTTTATTTCACTAGTTTTTCCTTCTTCTAAACTAATTGAAGTCTTATCTACTTTAACATCAGTAACTAAAACTGTATCAGATGATGAAACAACTTCAACATTTGTAGAAATAGTTTTAGTACCATTACTAACTTCAATAGTAGTATTTCCTTCTTTTAATGCAGTAACAACACCTTCTTTTGAAACAGTTGCTACATCACTGTTAGTACTAGTATAAGTAAGATTATCATAACATTCTTTATACTTACTTAAATCAACATTTAAATCGATAGTTTTTCCGACAGATACTTTGTAATCTGAATTAGAAAACATACTATTATCAAAAGGAGAACAAACAGTAACTTCTTTTTCATAAACATTAATTTCAGTTCCATTACTAGTAGCTACAATCTTAACTTTAGCCTTACCATTCTTTTTAGCGATTATAGTATTAGATGAATCATTTGATGATAATGTTCCATATTCAAACTGAGCAACTTCATTGTTATCACTTATAAACTCATAAACTGTATCATCTTTCTTGTTTCCAACTGGTAAAAATTCAACCTCATTCCCTGCATAAACAACATTTGGAATATCCAAACTAAGTAAGTTTTCTTTTTTATCTTTCTTAAAATAGATAAAAAGAAACATAGAAATAACTAAAACTGCTACCACAATTAAAATAATTGGAATAACTATTTTAGTATTTCTTCCATTTTCATTATAATTCATAAAACTCCTCCTTATTATTACTATTCAAGTATAAAACACAACTCGACAAAAAGCAATAATTAAAACAAAAGATATGTAAACTAATCTACATATCTTATATAATTTATAAGTCAAAATAACTTTATACTTATATTCAGTCATGAGACAATAATGCTTTCTTTAAATCTTCACTATTACTATATCTTGGATACTTATCAGGATTACTAACCATTTCATTAAAAAGTTAAATAATTTTCTTCATAAAAACTACATATTTACTACATAAATACTATATAAATATTATATGTAATTATCAAAAAATATACATCATAATAAAAAAAGCACTTTTCAAGCGCTTCCTAATTTTTAAACTCAAATTTAACACTAGTATCTTTCTTTATAGCAGTATTTTTTTTAACTGATTGACTACTTACATAACCATATCCTTTAAATGTACACTTAATATTTAAAAGATTGCATACTGCTCTTACCTGTTTCTTAGAATATCCTTTTAAATCAGGTAATTTGTATTCACTATCATTAGTAAGTAATATAATAGTATCATTTACATTTACTATACTTTCCTTTTCTGGATATTGATTAATAACCTTATTACCATTACCCAATACTAAATAATTTATTTTATTTTTCTTTAATGTTTGTTTTACTTTAGATAAATCTCTATTTATATAGTTTTCTACTTTATAATTGTTTATAGTCTTATCTTCTGCTGTATCATATATTTCTAAATACTTACTAACATTCTTTACTATTGGTTTTACAGTATTATAAAGTGGAGCAGAACTACCATATAGAGAATCTTTTACTGATATAAATACGATAACTTCAGGATCATCCTTTGGCCACATACCTGCGAATGACTTTATAGCATGAGATTCATCACTATAGTATCTACCAGTCTTAGTATTAACATATTGAGCAGTACCTGTTTTACCAATCAAATCATATCCTTTTAAATAATAACCAGTACCAGTAGCATAAGGAGAAGATGAATGAACAACATCATACATTAAATCTTTCATCTTTTCTACCGTTTCATGAGACGCAACAGTACCAAGTTCTTCTTTTTGTCCCTTAAAAACTACCTTTTTATTTTCATCTACTACTTTATCAATAATATAAGGTTTTAACATCACTCCATCATTAGCAATTGAAGTAAGTGCCTGTATTTGTTGTATTTGAGTAGTTGTAATACCTTGTCCAAAACCAGCATTAAATACTTCAGTCTCATACTTAAAAGAAACCTTTCCCTTTGCCTCATTAGCAAGTGTAATACCAGTCTTTTTACCAAATCCTAACTTTTCAAAATAATCTAAAAGAATAGTCTTATTCATATGTTTATCAATCAAATTAATAATACCAACATTAGATGAATAAGCAAAACCCTCATCATATGTAATTTCTCCAAAACCACTCTTCAACCAGTCATAAATCTTAGTACCATCAGAAGTAGTGTACTTACCAGACTTAAACTTCTCATTACCCTTATAAGTACCAGCTTCCATCGCAGCCATATATGTATATGTTTTCATAACAGAACCAGGTTCATACGCATAAGAAACATTATAATTATTCCAATCACTAACATTCATTTTATTAGGATCATAACTTGGTGTTTGAGAAAGAGCAAGAATCTTTCCTGTTTTAGCATCCGCTAAAGTAATTGCCATCCAATCAAAACTATACTTATCTTTTGAATTAGCAATAGCTTCTTCAACAAAGAACTGAATATTAGAATCAACTGTTAAATAAACATCATTCCCATCTACTGCTTTCTTTGTCTTTTCCTTAGTACCCGCAATCTTATAACCATTTAAATCAGTCTGATAAGTTGTATAACCATCAGTACCAGATAATACATCATTAAGCAACAACTCTAAACCATATTCACCATTTACTTTACCATTTTCATCTCTTTTAGCATAACCAAGTGTATATGATAAAAAATTTCCGTTTGGATAATATCTTTGTTCATCCGCTATAAAATCAATACCAGGTAAATTAAGCTCTTTAATAGCATCCTTTTCAAGTTCAGTAAGTCCTTTACCGGCAGTACCAAACTCTACTTGGTATAAATCTTGTTCTAATATTTTTAATATATCTTCATAAGACATCTTAATAACTTTAGATAATGCCTTAGCAGTAGCCTTCTTATCTTTTACATGATATAACTTACTCTCATTCTCACTACGAGACTCATCTAAATATGCAATCAAAGTATAAGATGAAACATTAAGAGCTAGACTATCTCCCTTGGAATCGTATATACTACCCCTTTTAGCATTAATACTCTTTTCTACAACACTACGAGAATCTGCAAATTCTTTTAGATTTGTACCTTCATAACTATCTTTAAATATCATATTAGAAAGTACAAATAAAAAAACAAAAAAACAAAAAAGAACAAAAATCAAAAAGAAATTTATCATTTTTATATTTTTGTTCTTATTCATTTATAATCACCTACTCTATTGTTTTAACACTATTACTAGTATAACTCAATCCCACTTTTTTCGCAACCTTTTGTAAGTTCTCTAAAGATGCTAACTCATTGATCTTCATTTGTAAACTTTCATTAGACTTTTCTTGAGTAGAAACTTCTTCTTTAGTTACTTCAACATCATAATTAGCCTTAGAAAGTAGTGATGAAGCACACACTGATGCAAATGGTGAAAATATTAATAATGCAATAGTTAAAGTAAGTAACTTTTTCTCAAAACCAGATAACTTACTCTTCTTTTTTCTACTCATCTAAATCCCTCCTTATTTTACTCTTTCGATTACTCTTAACTTAGCACTTTTAGCGCGACTATTATATTCTAACTCACTTGAAGTTGGTAATATTGGTTTTTTTGTAATTAACTTAAAATCCGGTAAATGATTATTCTCAATAAAAGGATTACCCTTCACTAATTCATCAACATCACTAACTTCTTTAAATATTCTTTTACATATCTTATCTTCAAGAGAATGAAATGTAATAACACATATTCTTCCTCCAACATTAAGTAAAGAAAGACTATCTCTTAAAGATGTCTCAAACTCTTCAAGTTCATTATTTACTTCAATTCTTATTGCTTGAAATACTTTTTTTGCAGGATGTCCATTTCTTTTTTCTTTATATGGAATACATCTATCTATAATATCCACAAGCTCTAAAGTAGTAGCAATCTCTTTTATATTTCTTTGTTTTTCTATTTCTTTAGCAATACGAAGTGCATGTTTTTCCTCTCCATATTCTCTAAATATTCTAGTAAGATCCTCCACTTTGTAATTGTTTACAATCTCATAAGCAGACAAATCACTATCTTGTTTCATTCTCATATCAAGCTTAGCATCTTTCATATAACTAAAACCACGACTATCTTGATCTATTTCTGGGGATGAAATACCAAGATCGTATAAGATTCCATCTACTTTATCTATTCCTTCTTCTTGTAAACACTTCTTTATATTAATAAATCCGGTATTAAATATTTTGTAATTATCACCAATCTCATCCAACACTTTAGAACTATGATTAATTGCATCTATGTCTTTATCAAAGGCGAATAAAAACCCCTTTTTATTTCTTTTTAATATTTCCTTTGAATGACCAGCATAACCTAAAGTCATATCTACATATAATCCACCATCTTTTATATTTAGATTATAAATTGATTCATTTAGTAAAACACTCTTATGTAACATATTAATCACCAAAATCACTTTCAAATAGATGGTCCGCTAAATCAGATAGAACTTCTTTATTCACATCAAAGAAACTATCCCATTTATCTTTAGCCCATATTTCTAATCTGTCATTTACACCAAGAACAATACATTCTTTATCAAGAGAAGCATAACTACAAAGTTGTGGTGCAAGTTTAATTCTTCCTTGTTTATCAAATTCACAAACAGTGGCACCGGATAAAAATATTCTAGTGAAGTTTCTAGCATCTTTCTTAGTAAATGGTAATGTTTGTAACTTAGAAACAATAACTTTCCATTGTTCTTCTGAGTATAAAAACAAACAATTATCTAAACCACGAGTTACAATTATTTTGTCTCCTAACTCATCACGTAGTTTCGAAGGAATTATTATTCTTCCTTTTTCATCAATATTATGATGAAATTCACCCATCAACATAGAAATCACCACTTTCCACCACTATTATCCACTGTCTACCACAATTTTACTTCCTTATCTTATAGTTGTCCACATTTTTTAACGAAAAAAAATAAAAAATTAGCAAATAAAAACAAGTGTTTGTCAACACTTGTATTACTTTACATAGTTTTTTGTAAATTTTTGTCTTTACTTAATTTACTAATGGAATGATTATAAGATAAATCACAATCTCTAGCATACTCTAAATCACTAGATTCCCCACTTATAAATACTTTGTATCTAGGTAGTAAAACATCAACTCTTATATCATCATCATTAATCATATAAGATATCAAGAAATCAGCACCATTCTTATCACACATAAGAGTACAAAGAACACCTAAATCTTTAGCTTTTTCATAAGCAACTTCATTTACAATATAACCAGTACTCTTATTAGTATCATAATCAATTATTTCTTCATATGGATATCCAATATGAACATCAACTTCCTCATCAAGCAATGAAGAATTATATTTAACTATATCAGGAAAATTATCTCTAAAACTTTTAAGTTTAGAAACATCATCTTGTTCTAACATACTATTAAGCACATTCTTAAGAGGTTCTTCTAGTTCGTAATTATTAAGAATTGCGATTAAAGAACTATTGAAACCATCTTTATACATTTTACTAATTATATACTCTTTGTCAATTCCATCAACTTCTTCAAGTACTCTTATTAAAGTATCATAACTATTAAGTTCAATTAACTTATCAATTGCCTTTTTAGTAGAGAAAGAATTTCTAAAAGATATTAGTTTAATAAGTTCAAATATATAATTAGAATTATTGAAATTAATGATGCAATCAGACAATTTATTTACTTGTTCAGCAGTAAATAATTTTGTTTTTATAAAATACATTTCTATATTTGATAAGATAACCGAAGGTATAAAAGAGCATAAATAATCCACTAATAAATCTTTCTTATCGGTATAATCAAACATAAAAACGATAAGCCTATCATAACAATTTTCTTTAGCAAAGGATGCAATCTTTTCAACTGGAAAGTTCTTTACACTTTTAATATAATCTTCTAAATCAATGCCACAATATAAATAATTATCAAGTAAATAATCTAAAACATAATCTAATGATCTTCTTTCGTCACCATCATAATCGGGTTTAGTATTCTTAATTTTTTTCATTATTTTACCAATATTATTATCAATATATTCGTTAAAATCAGTAGTAAACATAGAATCACCTCAAATAATGACTATATTATATGACAAAATTTGGAAATAAGCAAGTTTTTAATATTAAAAAATGATATATATAAAAACATACCATTTAATTCTAATTCACTGATAACGTATATGGATCAGAGCTTGTACCAGATCCTCCAGATATTTTTACTGATGATAATAATGTAACAACAGGTCTTACTTCATATTTTGTTTTTACACTCGAAGCATTATAAATTGTTGATGAAGAACCTACACTAAATGCTGAAGTTTCATTAAAAGAACTCGGAGTAAATAGCCATTCATTCAATTGTTTATCTAGCCAATTATTTATAGTTTTGCATAAATTACTATTGCTATACTTTCCAAGATTATTTGTACATTCTTTTGATGCTGCATATCCATAATCACTTGCATACATTATTGCCAAATTAGTAATACCACTTATATTTCCGGCATTTTCCCCAGTGGTCGAATAAAAATAAGTACTTCCTATTTTGTTTTCACGTTTTCTCTCACACTGCCACATGGTTTCAGTACTTATATCAGTACTTGTATATCCTCCGTAATAGTATTTTGTACTACCTATCATATTTTTAGCAATATCACTAATTGTTGTATAATAACTAGTTGTATTAGAATTATTTAGATAACCATTTAAAGAAGCATTTTTCCAAATATTAATAACTCCACTATTCCAATAATTTTGTCCTATAGATTCATCTCTTATTATTTTAAATCTATTTTCTACATTACCATCTGTATCTTCAGTTGGTATTATTCCTATTATTCTCCATGTTTCATTGTTAAATGTTACATAATTATTTACGTTTCCTCCACGATATCTATATTCTGTTGCAAACTTACTATCTACTTGTAATGTATCATCTATTTCATGTGTTATTTCTTCTAATCCACCTATTCCTACATTATCTTGTACAAATTCCGAAGCACTTTTTTCAGCTTTAACATAAACTTTAATAGTATTTTTAGATTCTATACTACTACTCCATTTGGCATATGATGTATTTGTATAATTATAAGAAACAATACCCGTTAATAAAAGCACAAAAATACCTATTAATGATAATAGATATTTATTATACTCTTTTATATCTTTAAATAAGGGGTTTATTTTACTAGGATTTTGCCCCCCCCCCCATACGAATATTTGTTTTTCATAGTTTTACCTCCATAGTTTCTTATAAGTTAATTCTATAACAAAAATAGTGCTTTTTCAAGTACTATTTTCTCATTGGTTTTTCTACTCAACAAACTTGACACACAAACATTTATTTGTTATATTAATATTGCACGTATTTTTGGGCGCCGTCTTCATTATCTTTTTAAAAGAAATGAGGTGATAATTATGATGAGTAAAAAAGACTTTGTCATTTTACTACAATTTGTAGTTATTATTTTATTATTAATTATCTTCTTAAAATATTTTAAGTAATAGTTATAATAAATGCGACGTCTCTCTGATATAGGGAAGCGTCGCATCACTGTAAAACACATCGAAGACGGCGTTCATAGAACGTGCTTCTTTATATATAATATACTACTTTTAGTAGTTTTATACAAGTACTTTTGATAACTTTTATATTTCAGATATAACAGTAATTATCATTGGTACACTACCAGTTTCTTTTTCAAAATAATGACTAAGTACATCTCTTATTCTAAGTTTTAAACCAGTAAAATCAACCTTTTTATTAGGTTCAACCAAGTCAAGTATTACTTCTTTACATAATTCTTCAGTCTTAGCAATAAGGTCAAGATTATCTTTTACATAGATAAATCCTCTTGTTATTATTTGAGGTTCTACTAATATCTTTTTAGTTTTTTTATCTAGGCTTGCACTTACTATTACAATACCATTCTTGCTTAATAGTTGTCTATCTTTTAATACTAGCTCACCTATATCATCAGATTGATTACCATCTATTAATATTTCATCAGTCTTAATATGTTCATTATTATCTTGTAAAATTCCATTATCGAACTCTACTACATCTCCATTTAATTTGAGTAATATATTATCTTTATTAATACCTGTTAGTTCTGCTACATTGGCATTCATATATTGATATCTATATTCTCCACGAACAGGCATATAGTACTTAGGATTCATAAGATTAATCATTTGCATTAAATCTTCACTAGAGGCATGATGTAATACATGTTTCTTCATAGAAAGACTAATTGCTTCAACATCAAGTCTTGATAAATCATCAATAATCTTTGAAATAATCTTTTCATTGCCGGGATAAACAGGTTCAGAAATAAATACTGTATCTCCTGCTTTTAATTTGATATATTTATCATATCCATTAATAATCTTTTCTAAACTTGCAACTTCTTTTTCTTTATCATCTGCTACTATTATAACTACATCTTTATCTTTTATATTAGATAGATTTCCAATAATACTCTTATCTACATTTAAATAATTATTATCAATTGAATAATCAACTGCTTCTTGAAGTTTTTTACCCATTATTACAATTTTTCTTTTAGTTCTAGATACAGCATCAAATATTTCTTGTAATCTATAAATATGATCTGGATATAAACTAACTATAATTCTATCTTCAGTACCATTCAATATATCCCACATCTTAGAATATATTCTATGGCTTGGACTAGTATGCCCAGTTCTGTAAGCATAACATGATTCACAAAGAAGACATAATACTCCTTGTTTACCTACATATGCAAGTTTACCTATATCAGTTTTATATGATCCAAGCATAGTAGAATCAAATACAAAATCAGTTGCATAAACAATTGCACCATCATCTGTATATAAAACATATAGAACAGCTTCAGGTATAGAATGAGTTACTTCGATTGGAAATATTGAGAAATTGGCTACATCAATCTTAGAATGTGGTCTAATTTCTTTTAATTTAGTTGCTTTAACATTCTTCTCATCTAACTCTTTCTTAATCAAATTCATTGTAAACTTCGTAGCATAAACAGGTATATCAGGCATTTCATTAAGGATATCAGGAAGTGCCCCCATATTACCATCGTGACCGTGAGTAATAAAAATACCACGTATTTTATCTTTGTTTTCTTTTAAATAATCAAAATTAGGTATGATGTAGTCGACACCAAGCATATTAGAACCAGGGTATTTTAATCCTGCATCAAACACAAATATGTTGTCATCTACATTCACTATATACATATTTTTTCCATTTTCATTTAGTCCACCAAGACCAAATATCTTAATTTTACTCATATTTTATTTTTTAATTCTCCTTTCATTTTTTTATATCAAGTAAGCAACCTAGTAAATTATAACACAAAACACATAGAAAAAGCAATATTTTATCAATTATTGAGCAATTGCTAATCATTCGATAAAATAAAAATACTAAAAAAGTACTATTTCACAAAGAATTAGTACTTTTTACTTTTATTTATTAGATATTACTGCTCTAGTTGAATTACTAGAATTTGCATGACCATAAGTATAATGGAAATTAAACACACCAGAATTTTCACCATTTCCATAACTACCACCACGTAAGAACATTGGAAAATTAGCATAAACTAATATAGGACTATCACCATACCAATTTTTATAAACACCAGGTAAAGTTACTTCTATTGTGGAATCTCCTAGTTTTCCTCTTGTAAATTCTGCATTACTTTTTGCATTATAACTATAAAAGTCATAATATTTACTATCTGGAAAATCAAATGTTCCCGTAAATGATGTTCCATCGAAGAAAACTCCTGTAAATGCAGAGTTTTTATTACTTGTCTCTGAGCTACCAGTTATTACATTGCCATCACTATCCACAATACCAGCCATTGTATATTCCCATGCTCCACCAGCCATATCATATATACCAGTAATATTTCCAGTAGTACTAGCAATTTTGCTCATATCTTTTGTTGTAGTTTTTGTATTTTTATTATATTCAAGTAAGTAACCATCATATGTATAAAAACCTGCTTTGGTAAAAGTAGAAACTGAAGTTTGGTCTGGGTATGTTACATTTATTCTAGTAGAACCACCACCGCTTCCTCCACTTCTTCCAGTATAAAAATCACTTGAGTTATTAAGATTTATTTCTTTGTTTATTCCATACTTACTATGTGAAAGATATGCAATTGCACCCCATTCACTATTTTTAATCATATGAGTTTCATCTGTTGTTTTAAATCCATATTGATTACCAGACTCTCTCATATTATATATACCATTAAAGAATACTGCTGTTTGTGCCCCTCTCCATGATTTAACATCTGGTTTAATTAATGGTCTTATACTTTGTTGATTGCATGAACTACCTATCGCTACTCCAGTAATTGCTGTACAATTAGTATCACTTGATACTTCGAACTTTCCTACCCATATTCCTTTTAACTCTTCACCATCAAAAGTAAATGCTGGATGGGTATATGTACTTTTGCCTACAACTAGTCCATCATTTACTTCATCAGTACATATTTGTGAAATATTATTTCCATCACTATCAATTTGGTTTATTGCATCAACACACTTTATTGTTCCAGTACTATTCGTACCATCCTCAAATCTTACTTTTATTTCTTCTGGAGTATTTGTATTAAAATACGTATATCTAAATCTTGGTATCCAGACCCACATTGTATTTATATCATCCATCGGTATTTCAGTACCAACATCTGCTTTTAAATATGTTTCTCTATTTGTACTTGTAACAGTTACTGCATTAGCCCACATCTTATTCTCATAATCATACCAACTATTACTTGAATTATCAACATTGGCTTTTTTCCATACTTCATTTTCATCATCATAATATACTGGTATCATATTGCTTGTTAATTCTGGTGCATTAGGAGCAACATCTGGTAATTCACTAACAACTTCACTAGTATTAATATTAACTCTAAATTTATAACTATAAGATTTACCATTAAATTTAGATGTATCTACACTCTCATCTATCCATGCCCTAAGTCTATAACTAGTTATTACTTCTCCTTTATTATTTCTAAATATCTCTTCCTTTGAATTAAGAACATATTCAGTTAATCTATCAATAGTAGTAGGTTCAAGTAACACTGATTCAACTCCATTTTCTACTTTTGTCAAATAAACTTTTATTTCATTGTCACTAAGAGCATTATCTACAGTTAAAGGCTCTAAAACTACATTATAACTTATTTTTCTTTTAGTACTATCATTATCTTTAGTTTTTATATAAGTTAATACTTGAAAATCAAAATAATTAGTAAGTAACTTTCCTTCTTCATCTTTTATAGGTATTGCATCATTCATAGTTATTTCATTAGTCTCAGTATAACTCATTTTTATTTGCCCTGTAGATATTTTATTATTATCAGTGAGCAAATTAACATTCCATATTGCATATGTACCAATTGATACCAATGCTATAGTAAAAATAAATGCTATTACGACAAATATCTTCTTTTTATTATTCATTTTAACCTATAATATAATAATTTTATAACAAAAAAAGTACTTTTTCAAGTACTATTTAATATCTCTTATAAGCTTTTAAAAACTTTTTCAAAGTAAAGATAAATACTATAAGTGAGAATATAAATACAAGTATACTAAGTATCATGAACCATTCTCCTTTTATTACTTTTACAATACTAATACCAGGCTTATTATCTAAAATGATATCAATACTTTTTACAAGTTTATCTTTATAATAAACATCTAAAACTCCAAGTTTACTACCCTTTTTTGTAAATGGTTTTATCTGTTTTATACCAGTATAAGAAAGCTTAATATTATTCTTATCAAAATCGTTGTTATTATAAAGTAGTTTTATTTCTTCTAAAGACTTAAAAGTAACAAAATCATCTTTTAAATACTTTGTATTTATCTTTAACACTTCACTATTTTTACTCACTAAAACATGATAACTATAATTAGTAAAGAAATAAGTATATAACTCATAAGCATCTTTAACATTATACATTTTATTATAATCATCATCAGCTCCAGTTGTAACAAGTAAATAATTTATATCATTCTTCTTATCATATGCAATTGATGCCAAACACCTACCAGCATCTATATCATATCCTGTTTTTGCTCCAAGTATCATTGAAGTATCAACATTAGCACGTTTTCCACCTTCTCGCATAGAACTCTTTACAGTTATAGACTTATCTTTAAATTCGTATAAATCAGTAGTAAATATTTGTTTAAATGTATCATTTTTTAAAGCATACTTTAAAAGTGTTGCCACTTCATCTACTGTACTATAATTATTCTTATCATCAAATCCTATTGGATTAGCAAATGAAGTATTATTAAGTTTCAGCTCCTTGGCTTTATTATTCATTAAAGAAACAAACTTATCTTCACTACCAGACATAGAAAATGCAATAGCATTGGTAGCATCAGCACCACTTGCTACAACACATGCATAAAGTAATTCTCTATAAGAAACTTTTTGTCCTACTTCAAGTCCAACAACAAAAGCTTCTTTTTCTTTCAAACCCTTTAGCATATCGTTAGTTATAGTAACTTCTTTATCTAAATTATCAATATTTTCAAGTGCTACAACTGCAGTCATAATTTTAGTAAGAGATGCAATACTCACCTTTTCATTATCTTTATAACCAAATACTTTTTCATTAGTATCTAAATTATACAAAACAATATTCTTACTGCTAGTATTAAGTGCATCAACAGGAATAACTACAAAAAAAAGAAAAACACTTAATATTATAAATAAAACTCTCTTCACTAGTACCACCTTTTATCCTATAACATTATTATATAAGTTTTTCTTTTAATTGTAAATATAATTACATAAATTTATGCCCACACATAGAACACTCTCTAGCAGTAGCAACTTGATTACTACCACATACTGGACACAATTTTATTCCTGTTTGGTTATCTAACATTTGTTCTTGTTGAGCAATATTAACTTGATTATTTTGTGTTGTATTATTTACAGAAACAGTATTTTGATTATTTAATTGATTATTAGTGGAAACATTATTTTGTTCCATTTGCATATTATTTTTTACCATTTCGTTTATTTGTTTTTGACTCATATGATCAAGTTCTGCATTATAATAATGATCTGTATTATTAACATTCATTGTACTATAATCCTTTGTTGCTCCAAAAACATTAGTATTATTGTTATTCATCGTATTATTTGCATTATTCATAGTATTATTCATGTTGTTATTCATCATATTATTTGTATTATTCATACCATTCATATTGTTCATATTCATATTATTTTGACCATTAATACTCATACCACTATTCATAGAGTAACCAACTTGACCATTATAAGTTGCATTACCAAATGCAAGCATTAATTGTCCAACAACCGGAATAAAAATCAACAAGAGTGTAAAGCCGGTTCCTTTTCCAAATACTTTCGCCAGTTTTATATCAATAATAATTATATATATAAACACTGCAAAAGGCACAAACAATGCAATAAGTACATGCCACCATTCTAATTCAATAATTTCAAATAATACTACAATATTATATATTGGTACAATTACTGCCCAACCTGGTTTACCCGCTTTAGTAAAAATTTTCCACATTGCAATAAGACTAATCAATGATCCGATAATACTAAATAAATAAATTATCAATAAAAGTCCAGCAAATATTGACGATCCTGTACTAACACCTGATGTAACATAAGGATCGTATCCATAACTATAATCCATATATATACCTCCTCCTAGTATAAAGTATAATAAAAAATATGATTTTTGTCTACATATTTTGACATTTTATCAAAAATATGGTATAATATACACCAATTAAAAAGGGGGAATATTATATGAACAGATTTAATGGTAATAAAATTTTAGATATATTAGATAATGTTGAAAATTGTTTGAATTGGTATTTTGATAATGGTATCTCAAGCACTAGATATAAACTACTTCTAAGTAATGATGAAAAAATAGAAATAGATTTAGGTGAAAGATCATTACCACACTTACTAGGAATAAACATAGACTTTTTAAGAAGTACAGGATATTACACTGGTAGCGCTTCATCAATTCTATACGATATACTAGATAGTCCTAATCTTTTGTTTGCACATATAAGAGATGGGCATATGCAAGAAAATCAAATATTTTCGAAACATATAGACAAAAAATTAGCAAACTTCAAATATGCTTGTAGTTTAAATGTGTTCAATATTGAATTCATTGCAAAATACGAAAGTACAAAATCATATATAACTGGTGAAGAAAAACTTGAAGGAGATTACTATATAGCAATAAGGGACAAAATAAATAAAGATAAAATAAGTATTATTGGATTAAAATTAAATAAATACGGACTTTATCAACCAATGACTAACATGCAATTCGAGGAATATTCTGATGAATATAGAAAATTCTTAAATCAAGTATTAAAAGGACAAACCGTTACTATTGCTAAAATGTTAATTAAAAATTCATTTGGTGAAAATGAAAGCTTTTCTTCAAACAAATATTTCTATGACACAACTCAAAAAATAGGTAAAATTAAAGCTATAAAAAGATATGCTGAAGATTACAATGCCGTTGTAAATATTAGTGAAGACTGCATATTCTACATAGAAAAAGTACAAAATCTTTACGAAGAAAAAAATAAAATTATTGAAATGACAAAAGAAATAACTGAAAAAATTAGTAAAAATATTGTAATAGATGCAGTTGACTTAGAAAAAAGACATGGTACTATACCAATGTATCTATTAGATCTTATCGGAGCACATAACGATTCATTATCAGACAAAAATAATGGTGAGGCTAATAGTCAAACATATACAGAACTTATAACAAACCTTAAAACTGCAAAAGCTGATATAGAGAAAAAAGATGCTATAATTAAAAAGCTTAATGATAATACTAATGAATTGATAGATAAGAATCAAACACTTGAAGAAGAAAATACTGATTTAAAAGATAAGGTCGAAAAAATTAGATCAATAATAAAATAAGTTTTAAACAAAAAATCAAAGATTTGATAAGTTTTTATCGTCTTTGATTTTTATTATACAATAATAACACACTTTATAAAAATGTTTAATAACTATCCTCCTCTTTTACTAACGCTTAAAATAAGGCCAATGCTTAACATACTGATAAGTAAACTAGATCCTCCATATGATAGAAATGGTAATGTTACTCCAGTAACTGGAATTAATCCTACAACTACACAAAGATTTAATATTGCTTGAAATATTATTTGAAAGGTAAGACCAAATATTAAGTACTTTTTAAATAAATTATCTTCTTTTAATGCTAACTTTATACCACAATAGGCAATTATAAAAAACATTAATACTACAAATAAGGCACCGATGACTCCAAACTCCTCGCAAATAATAGAAAATATAAAATCAGTCTGTGGTTCTGGCAGATAAAAATGTTTTTGTCTAGAGTTTAGGAAACCAAATCCTAAAAGTCCTCCTGGTCCAATTGCATATAGACTCTGTATTATTTGAAAACCGCTTCCTAATGGATCATTCCAAGGATTTAAAAACGATGTAATTCTAGACATTCTATATGGCGCAATTATAATTAGTCCTATTGAGCCTACTACTCCAATTGCAAAAAGAATATAAAAATACTTCATATTAACTCCTGCAACAAAAAGTAATACAACGATTGCCATAACAAGAATTACTCCAGTACCAAAATCTGGTTGTAACATAATAAGACCGAATACTAACATAAGTAGCATTAAAACTGGAAGTACTGGTTTAATTCCTTTATATACTTTATTAGTATTACTAAGATATTTTGATACCCATAAAATCATTGCAAGTTTTACTGCCTCACTAGGCTGAATACCAAAGGATCCTATTCCAAACCAACTACGTGAACCATTTCTTACTACTCCAATTCCTGGTATTAAAACAAGAACTAATAATAAAAGACAAATAATTAAAAATAGATTTGCCTTTTTATAATAAACTTTATAATCAATCTTAGTAACAAAATAAATAAGAAAGATACCAAGTATAAAGAATAATAATTGTTGCTTAACATACTTAAAACTATCATTAAATTTATAATCAGCCCATATATAAGAAGCCGAATATATCATTATTATTCCAAATATTACTAAGGCAATACTAGCTATAAAAAGCAAAGTTCTATATCTTTTTTGCAACATAATCACCTAGTAAAATTATATATAAAAAACTAAAAATTATTACAATGGTTTATACTTACTAGCAATGGCTTCAAATACTAAAATACCATCCATCGCAGAAGTTGTAATTCCGCCAGAATATCCTGCACCTTCACCGGCGGGATAAATACCTGAAATATTTGATTGGTACTCTTCATTTCTATTCATCTTAATTGATGATGAAGTACGTGATTCTACTCCTAGTAAAAGTACATCATCATTAGAAAAACCAGGTATTTTTTTATTAAAATATTCCATTCCTAATATAAAGTTTTTACTTATAAAATCTGGAAATATTTTTCTTAAATTAGCATATGAATAACTGCCCTTTATAACAGAATCATTAACTTCATAATTATCTTTATATACATTATTTTTAAAATCTATATACTTTTGTATTGGAATAGAGCCATTACCTATTTTGTATGTTTTTTCTTCCAAAGATTGTTGAAACTTTAATCCATCAAACAGATTACTACCATAATCTTTTTCACTAACACTTACAACAATCGCCGAATTAGCAACACCACTATCTCTTTTATAATTACTCATTCCATTTATAACTAATCGACCATCTTCGGATGAAGAATTAACTACATATCCACCAGGACACATACAAAATGAATATACTCCATGATTATCTGAAGTAACATGAGTAAGTTTATAAGATGCAGGATCTAGAAATGATGAATAATCTCCGTACTGATTCTTATTAATTAACTCTTGATCATGCATTACTCTAAGACCCACTGCGAAAGGTTTATTAGACATTTTTATTCCTTTATTATAAAGCATCTTTATAGTATCAGTGGCACTATGACCAATTGCAAGAACTAAAACGGAACAAGGTATTACCTCATTATCATTAACAGTAATACTAACAAGCTTATCAGATGAAACATTAATATCAGTAAGCTTAGTACTAAATCTAAACTCTCCACCCATTTCTATTATTTTATTTCTCATGTTAACTACTATATTTCTAAGTAAATCAGTACCAATATGAGGATTCTTTATATATGTAATTTCTTCTGGAGCATTGTTTTCTACAAATATTTTAAACACTTCACTCATAAGATTTCTCTTATCTTTTACTAAAGTATTAAGTTTCCCATCAGAAAACGTACCTGCTCCTCCTTCACCAAATAAAACATTAGATTCTTTATTTAAAATGCCAGTATTCCAAAACTTTTCAACTGATGAAATTCTATCAAATGTTTTTTCTCCTCTTTCAATAACAAGAGGCTTATATCCGTACTGTGCTAACTTATAAGCACAAAAAAGTCCACATGGACCTGAACCCACTACTACAATTCTATCATTTACTTTAGAAGTACCTATATTAGAAAAAGAGTAAGAAGCATCATCATACCATAAAACATCATTAGAATACTTAACTAAATCATATGAGACTAACTCTACTAAAACTTCGAATATATAATATACAAAAGACTTATTTCTTGCATCAATAGATCTTTTATTAATCTTAAAACTAATAACATCAGAAGAGTTAACACCTAGTATCTTTAAGACTTTATTATATAATTTATCATAACTATATTTCTTAACATCTATTTTTATTTGTCTTACTTTAATCATTGTTACCTCCTGCATCAAGTCCTGCTAAAAGCCCTGTTATAAAAGCAAAACCTAAATTATAGCCTCCACATATACCACAAACATCAAGTAACTCACCAGTAATATAAAGATTTTTTATATTTAATGATTCCATGGTATTAGTATTAATCTCATCAAGAATAACACCACCATTACATACTTGAGCTCTAGAAAAATCTTTTGAAGAAATGATTTCTAATTTAAATGAGGCTAAGTTAGAGATAATATTATTTATCTCATCTAAACTAAGTTCGTTTACTACTTTATTTTTAGATATATTAGTAACATATAAAATAGTATCCACTAACTTTTCATTTAAAATAGTAACCAAAAACTCATATATAGTTCTATCACCAAGCATCTTTTTTCTAGAATTAAACCATTCATAATAGTTACCTTTTATAAAAGATATAAAATTAATATTTACAAAAACTTTATTTTTTTGATACAACATTTTATTTACGATACCACTTAAATTAAAAACACATATTCCACTTATACCATAATCAGTAAGTTGTATCTCACCAGATTCTTTTAAAATATTTTTATCAGCATCAAGTAAACCGATCTCACAATTACATCTTACTCCATTCCAAAGTTTAAAGTAATTACCTTTTCCAACAAGAGACACAAGACTTGGTAAAAGAGGTGTTATGCTATGATACTTCTTAACTAAATCATATGAATTAGTACTTTTAACATAGGCACAAGAACCAGTTGATAAAATTACTTTATCATATTTTTTATATTCATCATTAACACAAATATAAAAACAACCTTCATTATCATTATATAAAATATCAGTAACAAAACTATTAGTAAACACATTAATATCTTTAGAATAAATCTCATCTATTAGTGATAACCTAATACTATTGGCTTTATAAGAACTAGGATAATAATATCCATTCTTAACACTAGGAATTATTCCAATAGATTCAAAAAAAGATAATACCTTTTCTTTCGTATTATTATTTATAATATTACTAAGGTCATAATCATTAAACCCATAAAACTTATCACTAGTAAAATCCTCGTTAAAATAATTGCATCTTCCATTACCGGTCACTAGTATTTTCTTACCTATTTCATCATTTTTCTCATATAAATCTACAACTGTATTACAATTCTTAGCATAAATACTTGCAACAAGACCAGATGCTCCTCCACCAATTACTGCTACTTTTGTCATAGGACACCTCCAAAACTAAACTAAATATATCAAAAAGAACAAATGAAGTCAAGAAAAAATCTTTGACATATCTTAACTTAATATGTTATAATTTATTCATAAATGAGGTGTTGTTCGGCGTTTGCTGGATGGCATTTCATTTGTATTACATGTATAAAATAATATATTTAACATATAATAACTATGGATATATTAAAAAATATATCCTTGACATATTATAACTTTATATATTATCTCACGTTTGACACTTTTAGTATATTAAAACCTCACAAATCCTTGTCACATAATGGTTTGCGAGGTTTTTGTTTG
>CAKOJO010000016.1 GCA_934090595.1 uncultured Bacilli bacterium
ATTTCATCACAAAAAAAGAACCAATTTTTAAAATTGATTCAATTTTTTATCATTAAGTTAGGAAAAGTGTATTGTGAACACACTTTTTGTAATACAAATCTTAATTTTATATAGAATTGCACTTTTTTTAAAAAATTAAAAAACCTCATATTACAATGAGATTTATATTAATTATATTTACTAAGTGCTTCTTGAAAAAGAGGTATTAAAACACTAAGTTGATTAATGTCAGTAATTTTGTTTAAAGTGCCATTTTGATAATCTACTTCTAAAACTTTATATTTTTCAAGCAATTCTGTTTCATCAGCATTTATTTCATCAACATACAAATACTCTCCACCATCATGAAGCAATGATTCTAATACCACAACTTTATCATTTTCTTCAAAAGTTATTACATCATATCTTTTAAAACTCATAAGTTCCAACCCTTTCTTATCTTATTTTATTTTTTTTATACTTTCAGATACTGCTCCAACTGCCACAGCACTACTTAATCCCGTAACTGCTGCTGTTGCAACTGCTCCTGCTCCAAGAGTTATAACTCCAAGAGTTATACCTGCAATAACAGCTGCTGTCGCAATTAACTTAGCATTAATTTTACCATTTTTAAAGTTGATTTTATTCATTAAAGTATCTTTTGCTCTAGTAATTAATTTAGGTTTTTTTGGTTTTTCTTCTTTTGTCAACTCAGATGTACTTTCTAAATCTTCATTGCTAATACCTTTTTTATTAAAATAATCATTTAAATCTGCTTCAGCTTTTGATGGAGCAATTTTACTAATTATTTCATTATATTTTTCTGGTGAACTATTCCTAATACTTTCAATTATATGTTGCATTTCATATAAAGGCATCTTAGTTTCATCTTCAAGTAATTCATCAGAATAAACTCTATTTCCATGTGAGTCATAAATTTGAGATAAGAATTGTATTGCAAAAGAAATTTCTGATTCTTGTTCTTTATTTTGTAATCTTTTTCTTTCTTCATCAGCTTTTTTTCTTTCATATTCATTTAATCTATCTCTTAATTCTTGAGATTTTGTTCTGTTTTCTTCAACTAATTGTTCCCTTTTTTCTTCAAAACTTAAATCTTTCTTTTCAACAACTTCTTTAGTTTGTTCATCAACTACTTCTTTAATAAAAGATAAATATTGTTCTTCACTAATAGTTTTTGCATCAAATAACTCTTTATAAAGTGCTACTTTTTTTACAAATTCGCTATTCATTATATCACTCCCATTCACATAAGTGAATTATATCATATTTTTAAAGTATAGTAAACAAAAAATGACCACTTTTTTATTAAAAGTAATCATTTAAAACCTCATTTTTTATTAATACCACCAAATCTACGATCACGATCTTCGTAAGAATCAACTATGTCAATAAACTCTTCATATGTAAAATCTGGAAACAAAGTATTTGTAAAGAATAGTTCTGCATATGATAACTGCCATAGCATAAAATTACTTATTCTTTGTTCACCACTTGTCCTGATAAGCAAATCTAAGTCAGGCAAATCTTTATATAAATACTTACTAAACATATCTTCATCTAAGTCATTTATATCAATTTTGTTATCAACAACATCATTGTATATTTTTTTGGTAGCATCTACTATTTCAGCACGTCCTCCATAGTTAAGACAGAAATTAACTATTAATCCAGTATTATCTTTTGTGTCGTATTCTAAAGATTCTATTTCTTTAATAATTTTTTTATCTAAATTTTCTTTTCTACCAGAAAACAATATTTTTATATTTTTATTCTTATATTTTTTATTAATTATTTTAAACCATTTAGTAAATAGATTCATTAAGTAATCCACTTCGTTTTTATCACGTTTAAAGTTTTCAGTAGAAAAAACGTATAAACTAAGTACTTTTATATCAGATTCACTTATTTTTAAAATTAGTTTTTCTAAATTTTTTGATCCTTCGAGATGACCTTCACTTCTTTTTTTGTTTCTTTTAGTTGCCCATCTACCATTACCATCCACTATTATGCCAACATGTTTTAATTCGCTCATATATTTTCCTCCTTCATAAATTATAGCATACAAATAACAATTTATTATAAAGTTTTTGTTATGTTTGACACATCAAAATAAAAGATACGAAAATCGTATCTATGATAATTGATATGGATTTTTATCAGTACCATCTCCAGCTGATATTGTTACTGATGATGATAAACTAACTACCGGCCTAAAATAATAGGTACTTGAGCCTACTCCTATGTGGCCATCATCACATATAAGAAATGCATATGATGAAACATCACTTCTAGTAAACAGCAACCATTCAACACTCGACAAATCTAACCAATTATTTGCTTTATTACATTTTGTAGTACTATAATCACTTAATGTTGCATCGCATTCCTTTGATGCTGCATATCCAAAATCACTTGCATACATTACCGCTACTTTTTTATTTGTATCGTTTTGCATTATTTGATTTGTTCCATAATAATATCCTTGTCTATTAGCCTCATTTTTTCTTTCGTATTGCCAAACTTTATCAACTTTTATATTTGCGGAACTGTTACCTCCTAAATAGTACTTTGTACTATCTATCATATCTTTGGCAATAATACTCATCGTATTGTAATAGTTATTATTTAAATATGTATTAAGTGTAGCAGTAGGCCAATTATTATATGAGTTAGTATTTTTATCAAGCGTACTATTCCATGACATTGGAGAATTAGTTATAGAACTTTTTATAATTTTTAATCTATTTTCTACATTACCATTTGCATCTTCAGTAGGTATTATTCCTATTATTCTCCATTTTTCACATGTTTTATCATTTTGATTTTCTGCATCACTACAATTAAAATATACATAATTATTTACGTTTCCTCCACGATATCTATATTCTGTTTTAAATTTTTCATCCACTTGTAATGTATCATCTATTTCATGTGTTATTTCTTCAAGTCCACCTTTTCCTAAATTGTTTTTGGCAAAAGTAAGTGCATAATCTGTTTTATCTGGTTTTGCATCATTATTTATATTAATTCTAAATTTATATGCATAATTAGTATTATTAAGTTTATTACTATCGAATTTAAAATCAAGCCATGACCTTAGTCTATATGTTGTTTCATGTTCTTTATCATTTTTGTTGAATATTTCTTCTTGTGAACTGATTACATAATTATTTAATTTATTTATTGTAATTGGTTTAGTAATGGGTGTTTCTATATTGTTTTCCACTTTTGTAAAATAGACTTTTATATCATTCGAAGAAAAACTAGTATAAGAGCTTTCTATAGAAAGTGGTTCTAATGTTATATTATAATTAATTGTTTTTTGAGTATTTGTTTTTATATAAGTTTTTACGGTAAACTCAAAATAGTTTGTTTGTACCTCACCTTTTTTATTGCTAATTGGCACAATGTTTTGCATGCTGATTTCATTCGATTCACTATAAACCATTTTTACTTGTCCTGTTGAGATTGTATTACTTTCTGTTGATAAAAACGTATTATAAATAGCATATGAACCAAATGTAATTATTGCAATAATAAAAAGAATTAAAATGGATGTAGATATTTTTTCTTTATTCATAAATCAATTTTCCTTTCGTATCATATATTATTAGTTTACAACAAAATAGTCCAACTTGCAAGAATTATCAATAACTATTAAAAACTTAAAAACGACACTTTTTTAAAGTGCCGTCTAAAACTTAATTAACTTTTTCTACATCAAATGATACTTCAATGTCATTAACTAATTGTTTATTACCAATATTTTTATCTTTTATTATTTCTAATGATAGAGTTTCTTTTTTGATATAGTCATTGAACTGTTCAACTACAGAGTCAAAGTAATCATTAGAATTATAATATAGTTTAATTCTATTTTCTATATCAAAGTCTTTTTCTTTTCTTAGGTTTTGGATTTTTGAAACAAATTCTCTTGCATATCCTTCTTTTATTAGTTCTTCATCTAACGAAGTATTTAATATTATAAAATTATTATTCATATTAGCGGTATTAAATCCTTCTTTTGAGAAAATTTTTATATCAATTAGATTACTAGTAATATCAATATTATCGAAGGAAATAGTTTCATTATTTCTTAGTTTATTTATTTGTTCTTCATCCAAATTACTTAAGAAATTAGTAAATTCTTTCATTCTTGATCCCATTACTTTACCTGCTTCTTTAAAGTTTGGTTTTACTATAAAGTTCATGTATTTAGAAAGATCATCTTCGAATATAATTTCTTTTACATTTAACTCTTCTTTTATTAAGTCAGTTAAGTCACCAAGAATATCCTTGTTTTTACCATCTAGAATTACTTCTTTAATTGGTTGTCTAACTTTTATTTTTTGTTCTTCTCTTACATTTCTACCTAGTGATATTAAATCTCTTACTAAATCCATTTTTTCTTCGATTGTATCATTTATTAAAGATTCATCATATTTAGGGAAATCGCTTAAATGTACTGATTCTTTATCTGTTAGATTTTGATAAATTTCTTCAGATACAAATGGTGTAATTGGTGCGATTAGTTTTGATAAATCAAGTAGTGTTTTATATGTTGTATAGTAAACACATTTTTTTGAATTATTTAACTCACTACCCCAGAATCTTTTTCTATTTCTTCTTATGTACCAATTAGATAGATCTTCACTAACGAAGTCTGTTAAGTATTTTACTACTTTATTTAAATCATATTCTTCATATGAGTCTGTAACATTTTTAATTAGTTTATTCAGTTTAGAGAACAACCATTTATCTATTTCTTCTAAATCATTGTATGATACTTCATAATCTCTTGGATCAATATTATCAATGTTAGCATAGATAGTAAAAAATGAGTAAGTATTTTTTAATGGATTGAAGAACTTAGAATGTACTTCTTTTAGACCATTTACATCAAATTTTAATGGTGTCCATACTGGTGATACATATGGTAAATAGAATCTTACTGTATCTGCTCCATACTCTTTCATAGTGGTAAATGGTTCGACAATGTTACCTTTTGATTTAGACATTTTCTTCCCTTCACTATCAAGTAATAAGTCATTTACTAATACATTTTTATATGGGGCTTTTCCTGTTAGGAATGTTGATATGATAAGTAATGTATAGAACCATCCACGAGTTTGATCTATTCCTTCAGCAATAAAGTCTGCTGGAAATTGTATTTCCCATAGTTCTTTGTTTTCAAATGGATAATGGTATTGAGCAAATGGCATAGATCCTGAATCAAACCAGCAATCAATTACGTCTGTTGTTCTAGTCATTGCCTTACCACATTTATCGCATTTAATGTGTACGTTATCAACATATGGTCTATGTAAATCGATTGATTCATCAATTTCTTCGATTGATAGTTCCACTAACTCTTTTCTACTTCCAATCATATGAGTATGGCCACATTCACATTTCCATAAAGGAAGTGGTGTACCCCAATATCTATTTCTTGATATTGCCCAATCATTTAGATTTTCTAACCAATTACCAAAACGTTTTTCTCCAACATATGATGGATGCCAGTTTACTGTTTTATTAGCTTCGATTACTTTATCTTTTATTTTAGTAACTTCTAGATAATAACTTGGTTTTGAGTAATATATAAGTTGTGTTGAACATCTCCAGCAATGTGGATAATTGTGTACTATTTTTTGTTTTTTAAATAGTTTATCATTTGCCTTTAGATATTTTATTACATCTAAATCAGCATCAAATACAAGTGTTCCTTTCCATGGACCCTCTAAATAGCAACCATCTTCTCCTACTGGATTTAGGTATGGTAAGTCATATTTTTTACCTACAAGAGCATCGTCTTGTCCAAATGCTGGTGCAAGGTGTACTATACCTGTACCATCTTCCATAGTTACGTAGTTATCACAACATACAAAGAATGCTTTTTTAGATACAGAAAGTTCTGGTATTAGTTGCTCATATTCAGTGTATTCTAGATCTTTTCCTTTGTATGTTTCAAGTACTTTATAGTCTTCTCCAAGTACTTTGTTCGCTAATTTTTTAGCTACAATGAACTTATATCCCATTGATTCTGCTTTTATATATTCTTCATCTGGATTAACACATAAACCAACATTGGCAATTAATGTCCAAGGAGTTGTAGTCCATACCAAAAAGTAACAATCTTCATTTTTTATTTTAAATGATACAGTAACAGTATCTACACTTACTTCTTTATATCCTTGTGCAACTTCATGAGATGCAAGACCTGTTCCACATCTTGGACAATATGGTAATATTTTATGTCCTTCATAGAATAGTCCTTCATCAAAGAATTTTTTCAAGATCCACCATTCTGTTTCAATATAATTATTATCATATGTAACATAAGGATGTTTTAAGTCAATGAATTGTCCCATTTTAGTAGTAAGATCACTAAATGCTTTTTCATTTTTCCAAACTGATTCTTTACATTTTTTATTAAAGGCTTCAATTCCATATTTTTCAATATCAGTTTTTGACTTGAATCCAAGTTCTTTTTCTACCGCTAATTCAACTGGTAGACCATGAGTATCCCATCCCACTTTTCTTAGAACTTTATATCCTTGCATTGTTTTATATTTGCAAAAACTATCCTTTAAAAACTTAGCAACCATATGATGAAGTCCTGGGAATCCATTCGCAGTTGCAGGGCCATCATAGAATACAAAATATTTGTCTCTATTATCTATACTTTTTTGTAAGATATTATTTTCTTCCCAAAATTTAGAATAAAATGATTCTATTTCTTCTGGTTTTCCTTTTTTTAATTCTTTAAACATATTATTCCTCCCTATAAAATAAAAAAGATGATACCAAAGGACGAAATATTCGTGGTACCACCTTATTTTTATACTCTAATACTATAACGCGTAACCGTTTTTACTTTTAATAAAACACATCAGAAGTGATTTGAAATATATCTTTTTATTAGTTTTCACCGACCACTAACTCTCTTAAAAAAGTAATATATTTCCGTCTTCATCATTTGTTTTTCGTATATAATATAGCACAAGTTTAAATAAATGTAAAGAGATTAATAAACTTCTGGGTCCCAAAAAGTATCTTAATCTCTATTAATATTATATAAAAAATATAGATAATATGCAATATCTTATGACATTTTTTTATATTTTTAGGACAATAGTTTAATATATGCATATTATATATCAGGAGGAATAACCATGTATAATCAATTTTATCCATATATGATGGGTGCTGTACCAAATGCTACTCGTATGGCAAGTCCTTTGATGAGTGGTGCTTTACGTACTAGTCCACTCTCTTCTTTATTAGGTGCTAGAAGTGCTGCTCCCGCGGTTAGTGCACTGGGTGGTGCTACTAAAGCAAGTACTTTTACTTTTACAGGTTTATTAAATGGTGCCAGTAAAACACTTGGTGTAATTAATCAAGCTATACCAGTATTTTATCAAGTAAAACCAATTATTAATAATGCTAAAACAATGTATAGAGTAGCAAAAGAAATTAATTCAAATGATAAAAGAAATACTAGTACTAGTACAAATACAAATAGTAGTAATAACAGTAATAATTCTAATAACAATACTAGTACTAATAATGTATCTAACAATAATGATGTAAATAAACCTAACTTCTTTATTTAAGAAATTATAACTATGTAATTTCTTTTTTTTATATTAAAAATGATATGTATAAAACATACCATTTTATTATTAATTTACTGATAAGATGTATGGTTGTTCCGATGTACCAGATCCTCCAGATATTTTTACATTAGAGGATAAAGTTAAAGAAGGACGAACTGCAAACCTGAATTCATCAGCCTTTCCACCAGTACCACCGCTAGTATAGCTAGCAAAGCTTATAAAGAACACATAGTTATTATCTATTGTGAACTGCGGAAGTAACCATGTATTTGTACTTTTATCTAACCAGTTATTTGTTGTTTTGCAATTCACATAATTACCATAGTCATATAAGTTACTTGTACATTTTTTTGATGCTGCATATCCATAATCACTTGTATACATTAGCGCTATCTTTTTACTCGCATCATTTTGCATTATTGGGTTTGTTTCATAATAATAACATTCTGTTCCAGTATATCCGTCTTCGTCCTCGTTTACAACACAATCACTTCCATTTGATTTTTTCCTTTCATATTGCCACATTGTATCAGATGTAAAATCTGGTACATCAATATATCCTCCAAGATAATATTTTGTTGTTCCTATCATACTTTTCGCGTCAGTAGTCAATGCATTATAATAATCATTATTTAAATATGTATTTAATGTTGCTTCCGTCCAATCATTTAAAGACTTACCAGTAGCATCACATTTTCCTTCATCACTGGTTTCACATTCATTCCACTTTTTATTTTCAATAGATTCATTTCTTATTATTTTAATTCTATTTTCTACATTACCATTTGTGTCTTCAGTAGGAATTATTCCAATTATTCTCCATACCTCATTATTAAATGTTACATAGTTTTTTACTACTGAGTCCCCTCCACGGTATCTATATTCTGTTGCAAACTTGTTATCTACTTGTAATGTATCATCTATTTCATGTGTTATTTTTTCAATACCATTTGTACCAACTGGTATATTTAATAACGGTACTATTTCTTGTTTTATTGTATCATTGTTAATATTTACTCTAAATCTATAACTATATTTCTTTTCACTAAGTTTATTAGCATCAACATTTTCATCTATCCATGCTCTTAATCTATAGCTTGTTGTTATTTCTCCTTTATTGTTTGAAAATATTTCTTCTTGTGATTTTAATATATATTGATTTAATTCATCTATTGTGGTAGGTTCAACTACTACTGTCTCAGTACCATCAACAACCTTAGTAAGATATACTTTAATTTCACTATCACTTAAAGGATTATCTACTGTTATTGGTTCTAGTACTATGTTATAATTTAGTTTTCTTTGTATATCATCATTTGCTCTTGTTTTTATATAAGAAAGAACTTGAAAGTCAAAGTAATTATTAAGTGTTTTTCCTTCACTATCTTTTATAGGTAATGCATTATTCATACCTATTTCATTTGACTCACTATAACTCATTTTTACTTGTCCTGATTGTATTGTATTTGTTCCTATTAGTAAATCATTTGCAGACATCCATAAAGCATATGTTCCAAAAGATAATATTGCTACCATAAATAATGATAAAGATATCATCATTAGTATTTTCTTTTCTCTATTATTTTCCATATCTTAAACTCCTTTAGTTTCTTATAAGTTAATTTTATAATATTTTTATTAAATATACAATAATATTATAGAGTTTTTGACTAGTTATTGACAATTTATTTTTAAAATAATAATCATAATAAAAACGACGTCTCTTTGATATAAGAAAGCATCGCATCTTTACTAAAACAAGAAGACGGCATTCATAGAACGTGCTTCTTTATATATAAAGAACTACTTTTAGTAATTTTACACAAGTAGTTCAATAAAGTTTTTTAATAAAACTTATAGTTAGTATCTTCTTCTTTATTTTCAATCGGTTTTGTTATTTTTTTAGTATATGTATTCTTATCTATATAAGAAGAATGTTTATCTAGTTTATAATCTTTTATTTCTAATTTCTTATTATACTTATATGTTATATTATCATTAAAAGCAATTATTGATAAAAATATTGGGCTAAGTAAAAATATTCCTATTCCAAATGGTTTGCTTTGATTAAATGCTTCTGCCAAATAGATACAGAAGTTAACTGTTAGAATAAATATAAATAGTGATCCTAATAACTGAGTTATTATAGTAAATAATGGTACATAGAATAAACCAATACAAACTATGTAAGGAATTATATATGCTTTTGATAATTGTGCTATTTCAAATAGTATTAGATCTGAATATATTGGTATTAAAGAGTATATACTTTTTTTGTCTGCTTTTTTAAATATTATCCATTTTAGATATGTCATATATATAACAAAAATACTTAGTATTATAACTTTTATCATGATCTCACCTCAGTATAATGATATCATAAAAATAAAAGAAATTAAATTCTTTTTAAAAATCTAATTTCTTTTTCTAACTTAATCTTTTTTATCAAGTATTTACTTGTTAAATTATTTCTTATATTACTTAGTTTAGTTATTTCTTTTTTTATATATTTTTTAAATATTTCATTATTACTTTTTAAAAGAATTGGACCGTATTTTAATTCATATTTTTTATACTTTTTTGTTCCTTTTTCAAATATTATTATGGGATAGAACTTATTATTTTCTAATACTATGTCTTCTTCTTTTATATAGTAGTTATTTTCTGTAAATGTTTTTCTTAAGCTATACCAATCATTATTTGATGATATAATTACTTTTTTGATATTTTTTAAGTTATCTTTATTTCTAAATATTATATCTAATACATTCGAAGTACCCATTCCTGAGATTATTATTGTGTCTACTTCTTTTTCTAAATTATCTATTCCATTTCTTTTAGTTATTTTTATTTTATTTAATAAGTTTTCTTTTTCTATGTTTTTATAAGCATATTCTAATGGTCCATCACTAATATCACTGGCAATTGTTTTTACATTTTTTTTAGTTTTTACTAAGTATATATCTAGTAGTGCATGATCACATCCAACATCTATAATATAAGAGTTGTCATCAACGTATGATGCAACTCTTTTTAGTCTTTCATTTATTCTCATTAATCTGTTAAGAAATCCTTAAGTTTTTTAGATCTAGATGGATGTCTCATTTTTCTTAATGCTTTTGCTTCGATTTGTCTTATTCTTTCTCTTGTAACTCCGAATATTTGCCCTACTTCTTCAAGAGTTCTACAATGTCCATCATCCAATCCAAATCTAAGTTTTAATACTTTTTCTTCTCTTTCAGTTAGAGTAAGTAGTACTCCTTCGAGTTCTTCTTTTAATAATTCTTTAGTTGTATATTCTTCAGGTGACATCATTCTTTCATCTGGTACAAAGTCTCCAAGATGTGAATCGTCTTCTTCACCAATTGGAGTTTCAAGTGATACTGGTTCTTGAGATATTTTTAATACTTCACGAACTTTGTCTTCTGTAATTCCCATTTTTTCTGCAATTTCTGCTTCACTTGGTTCTCTATTTAGTTCTTGTGTAAGTTGTCTTTGAACTCTAGCTAATTTATTAATTGTTTCAACCATGTGTACTGGAACTCTTATGGTTCTAGCTTGATCGGCAATTGCACGAGTTATTGCTTGTCTTATCCACCATGTTGCATATGTAGAAAACTTATACCCTTTTGAAGGATCAAACTTATCTACTGCTTTCATAAGTCCAATGTTACCTTCTTGTATTAAGTCTAGGAATGCCATTCCACGTCCAACGTATCTTTTTGCTATTGATACTACTAAACGTAAGTTAGATTCTGCAAGTATTCTTTTTGCTTCTTCATTCCCTTCTTCTGCAAGAAGTGCATATTCATATTCTTCATCTGATGTAAGTAGATTTATTCTACCTATTTCTTTTAGATACATTCTAACTGGGTCGTTTATTTTTATATCTTTATTACCAGAGATATCTTCGATTAAGTCTAGTCCATCGTCGCTATCATCAACTTCATCAGTGTTTTCTCCTTCGGTTGATACTACTTCAATATTATTTTGCACTAATGTGTTATATAGTTTATCTAGTGAGTCACTATCAGGATCTAATCCTTTCAAATGTTCTGCTAATTCTTCGAATGTTATTTTGTTATCATTTTTTTTACCTAGTTCTACTAATTCTTTTGTTCTTGCTTCAAAAGTTTTGATTTCATTTACCACTTAAATCAACTCCCTATTTTAACCCGTTTAATTTGTTCTGCAATTAATGCTTTTTTTACTGGATCGGGTTCATTTCTTAATTGTTCCATTAACCTTTTTGTAGCACGGTTACTATTATACCCTTTTATCACAGATATATATTCATCTATTGCATTAAAATCAACTTCATCAAGTTCAACATAACTTAATACCTCTTTTAGCATAGTATCCATTTCTTCTTTGTCTTGTAAAGTAGACATAAAGTCCGCTAATACAAGACTTTGATTTTTTTTGTAGTAATAAATTATTTCATTAGCTAAATATCTAGCAGGTCTAGTTGGTAAAAAGTTTAGTTCTTTTTCATATTTAATCGCAGCATTATAACTGTTTAACATAGTATACAAAATTAAATATGTAGCCTTTTGATATCTATCTAATTTTTGTTTTTTGATGGGTTCTTTGTTTAACGTCTCAATTTTACTACATTTTTCCTTATTTTGCAACTTATTTTTTAATATTTCTACATCTAAGTTAAATTCTTTAGATAGTTTATTAAGTAATAATTCTTGTTTTATTTCATCTTTTTCTTTTGATATTTCATCAATAACATTATTTATATATGTAGTTTGATCTTCAACCGATAAGAGATTTTTACCTTCTTTTAGATAATTTATTTTATAGTCACTGTATGGTATTGCATTTTCAAGAAGTGACATGTATGAATCTTTTCCGTTTTTTAAGATGTATTCATCAGGATCAAGATTATCAGGAAGTTCTACTACTGTGACATTAAACTCTGCTTCTTCAAGCAAAGCCCCATTTACAGACATTGCTTTTCTACCAGCACCATCACCATCTAAACATAAAGTTATATTAAGCGAAAGTCTTTTTAGTAAGTTTATTTGTTCCTTAGTAAGAGATGTTCCCATAAGTGCTACGGCATTAGTTACGTTTATACTGTGTAGTCTTATAACATCCATAAATCCTTCGACTAAAACTATTTTTTTTAAGAGTCTAACACTATCTTTAGCATTATAGTAATTATATAGTAATTCTCCTTTTTTAAATATTGGTGTTTCTTTAGTATTTATATATTTTGATGATGAACTTGTGTTATATATTCTACCAGAAAACCCTACAATATTATTTGATATATCAAATAAAGGAAACATTATACGATTAATATATAAATCATTTGTACCTGTTCCAAGTCCATATAATTCTATTTCTCTATTGGTATAGTCTTTACTATTTAAGATTTTAGTTAAGCTATCTTTTGATGTTGTTGCAAGACCTATTTTAAAAGTTTTAATAAGTTCATCTGTAATGCCTCTTTTATGTAGATATTCTTTAGCACTAGTACCTAGATTAGAACTAAGATTGTTTTGATATAGCTTTAATGATATATCATACATTTTATAGTATTTATCATATTTATTTTCTTTACTTTTTACATTTACGTTGTTAAGAGTAATTCCTGCTTTTTTAGCAAGAATAGATAACGCTTCCTTAAAGTCAACATGTTCATAGTCCATTACAAAGTTAAAAACATTACCACTTGCACCACAACTAAAACATTTATATATTTGTTTATCTTTAGATACACTCATACTAGGATTGGAATCATCATGAAATGGGCATACTCCGAAAAAGTTTTTTCCTTTTTTTTCTAGAGGTATATATGATGATATAACGTCTACTATGTCATTAGCACTTCTAATTTCATTTATTTTACCATCCATAGCACACCTCCATAAATAATGTATTTATTATATCATAAATATTTGTAAATATAAAGATTAGAGTTGTATTTTTTAGATTGTTATAAAAAAGATACCAACTGCTAGAATTGATATCTTTATTTTTTTAATCATTAATCTTTTATACTAATTCAAATGTTTTAGGCTATCTATTACAAAAACTCCATTTTCTCTTATTAAAACGTCATCAAAGTAAATGTTTCCACCACCAAAGTCTTCTCTTTGAATTAGAACCATGTCCCAGTGAATAGCGGAGTTATTACCATTATAACTATCTTTATATGCTTTACCTGGAGTAAAATGAATGCTTCCTTTTATTTTTTCATCAAATAGAATATCTCCCATTGGATAAAGTATTTTTTTGTTTAATCCAATTGAGAATTCTCCGACGTATCTAGCCCCTTCATCTGTATCAAAGATTTTATTTAATTTTTCGTTTTTTGTTTCATCATCGCAATATGCTTTAATTATTTTACCATCTTTAAACTCTAAAGTAACACCATTGTAAATATCTCCTTGATATGGACTTGGAGTATTGTATTTTATAATACCATTTACACTGTCTTTAATTGGTGCAGTGTAGCATTCTCCATCAGGAATATTTGCTTCGCCACAGCAAGGTATAATAGGCATACCAAGTATAGAGAACGTTATATCAGTAGATTCTCCGGTTAGTCTTACTTTATTAGTTTTTTCCATTAATTCTTTTAATGGTTTTATATCTTTTACCATTTGTATATAGTCTTCACACATTGCATTCATACTAAAGTTATAGAACTCTTCATAGCTCATTTTTGCTTTATAAGCATCTACTCTACTTGGATATTGAAGTAAAACCCATCTTCTTTCATCTATCATAATATTGTGAACATTTTCTAATTTTTTACTTACTTTTTTTCTCATTTCACTGTCTACAAAGTTATCTTCATAGTCATTTTGATTGCAATATATTCTAATGAAACAATCGTAGTTATCCACTTCAAACTTATTACTTTTTTCAAGTAAATCTAGTTTAGAATCTAATGTTTTATTAAGAATCATTGCATCAATAAAAGGATCAAATATTTTTACTGAAACGTTTCCTTTATGTTCTTGTACTTTTTTTATTATTTCTTTTACTAATGGTAATGGTTCCATTGTTTCAACTGATATTAAAACATTATCGTTTTCTTTTACTTTTACTGAATGTTCTACAATAGTAGTAGCTAAAATATTTAAATAATTCATTATAATCACCCTCTTTTATAGTATATCATAAAATATTATGAAAGGAGAAAAAACATGGATTACTTTACTAATATGCCTAATTACTATAATAATATGTATTATCCTAGTAGTAATGTTAGAAATATGAGAAGGCCTGCGCCGGTAGCAGATAGGTTTGTACCAGGTGGATTTATTTTACCTTTTGCACTTGGATTTGCAACTGCTCCATTAGTATTACCTCCAGCTAGACCAAGACCATATCCATACCAACCATATCAACAATATCCACCATATTATTATAATTACCCAGTTTATAGATAAAATAGAATTAATTTTCTATTTTTTATTTTGGTAATTTTATCATAACAGTAGTACCTTCTCCTAGAACAGATGAGTATTTCATTTGTCCATCATGTAGTTTAATTATTTCCATAGAAAGTGCTACTCCAATTCCACATCCTTTATCTTTTGATGAATAGAACAGTTCACCAAGTTTTTTTAGATCATTTGGTTCTATTCCTTTACCATTATCACTAATAAATAGATTTACATACTTTCTTCCAGGTTTTAGGAGTATATTTATTACACCTTTTTTATTCATTGCTTCACTAGAGTTTTTAATCACATTAATTAGGACTTGTTTTAATCTATTATAATCACCATTCATTAATACTTCATCTGGTCCATTGTATAGGACTTCAATGTTGTTATCATCTAAGATTAGTTTAACTGATGATATTACATCTTCGATTAAATAGGACATATCCATTATATCTTTATTAATTTTAATTTTAGTATACATACTAAAGTTATCCATTATATCTAGGGTTCTATTTATTTCACTTGATATAATATCTATGTATTTTTTACTTTTGTTATAGTCCTCTAAATCTATCATAGATAAGTATCCCTTACATACTGCCAGTGGATTTTTTACTTCGTGAGTTATTTTAAATAGTGAGCTCTTAAGAATTTTTTCTTTTTCTAATTCTTGTAGAACATTGTTATATTTTACTATATCTTCTCCTCTTTCAATGGCATAGACTATTACCATAGTAACTAAATAAAATATTATTAAATTACAAAATTGGTAAAAGAATAAGTGTAAAGTAGCGTTGCCATTTTTTACAAATAGTATTGTTAAGACTACTCCTTTTATGAATATAAAGACATTAAGTATAAATTCAAAACTTTTATTTTTTATTTTTAAGATATGAAAGATTAAAAAATAAATCATGTATTCTATTATTAAGAAGTATAATGAGAAAGAAAATAAATAATAGTAAAAGAATATTATAAAAGCTGATGCTAACAAAGTACTATATTTTTTTCTATATACTATTAGTATAATAAATGGAATATTTATAAAAAACATACTTTTTAATCCTTCGATTATTAGACTGTATCTAAACACTAAATACATGGCAGTAAAACATGCAAGTGGTATCAAAAGATCAAATGAAGCATTTTTTCTTTTTAACATTACTATTAAGTAAAAACATATTGGTAAAACTATAAGAATAGAATTTAACATTAGACTATCAAAAAACGACATATTTATCACCCATATTAATCATACAGGTTTTATATGTCGAATTTTGTCGAATTTTGTCTATTTCATATCTTCTATGTATTTTTTTAATTGTTTTGAGTTAGGACCTAGTATTATTTTTAATTGATTTTCTAGTTCTACTATTCCTTTAGCTCCTAGTGCTATAATTGCATCTTTATTAACAATTGTCATATCTTTTAGAGTAACGATAAATCTAGACAGATGAATCTCGGAGTCAATAATATTTTCTTTTCCACCAAGATATTCTACTAGTTTGTTCATATCTAGTTTTACATCTTTTCTATTAATTTTTAACACCGCTAGTAGTAAGATTAAGAACACTACTATAATTATTATATATTGATATGTCATTTTTATCACCTAGTATAATTATAAACTATTTTTTGGAAAAATAAAACATTTTTTTCATACAATATTATTAATAGGTGTTTTAAACACACCATTTATAATAAAAAGAATATCTTATATTAGAAACTAATAAAGGGGTGGATTATATGAATAATAATGAATGTTGCATAGCAGACATTTTAGAAGTTATAAATGTTTTACAATGTCAAGCAGAAAAAATTGATGATATTCCAAATACATGCGATAGACCATTTTTAGGTTCAATTTCATCAGGCGGAAGCTTTGTATTTAACACTAGACCAATTACACTTTATAATAGTAATAATACATTAATAACAATGCCATATACATTGAATGGCACTACTGGTACAAGTTCTGTTTTTAGAGTTGAAAAAGTAAATGGTTGTTGTGCTACTTGTAGAGTTTTAGCACCAAATCCTGACACTGAATCAGCATTTGATTATGTAGCAACTGATAATTTCTTTACAATAAATTGTAAATGCACATGTGCTTTAGCATGTTTACCAGATACATTTATTGACTGTATTTAAAAGGAGGGATAAAAATGTGTAATGAAAATAATTGCAATTGTTTTGATGATATATTAAATACAATAATAAAATTACAAAAACAAGGACAATGTAGTGATGTATGTGATTCTACTTGTGATAGACCATTCTTAGGTACTTCACCTGTAATATGTCAATACAATACAAGACCTATATCACTTTATACTTGTCCAAATGCAACAATATGGACAATGCCATATACATTAAATGGTACAACTGGTTCAAGTACAGTATTTAGAGCAGAAACATTAGATGGATGTTGTCTTACTTGTAGAGTTTTAGCACCAAATCCTGATACTGACTCAACAAATCCATATGTTGCTACGAATAATTTCTTTACAATTAATCTAAATTGTGTTGGATCACTTAGATGTTTAGATGACACTTATATTGCATGTATTTAAAAAAGCCTCAGAGAAATCTGAAGCTTCTTTTTTTATTGAATTGTTAAGACTGAATGAGACAAACTACTTGACCTTCCAGTCCAACCATTATATAAATAATTATCTCCACGACTAATCCAACATAGATCATCATGAGGCATAGATTTGCTACGGTTAACAATATATTGCACTTCTAACATTGCATCTCCTAAACGACCACGTGTATATGTATTATTTGACCCTGTTGAACTATCTTTTTCATCATATGTATAACTATCGTAATACTTATCTAAAGGACTAAGTGTAGTACTCCAATTGCCTGCACTTGCTACTTGAAATTGGCTTGATGAATCTACCATATTACCCATCACAAATACTGTAGTGTTTGCCATATTCATGTCATAGATACCGTATATATTACCTGTTGTTGATGATTGTTTTCCATTGTCTGTATCATATTTTCCACATGTATTACGACTTTCACTTCCACAGCCGGACCTAGCTGTATAATCATATTTTCCATCTATTTTTTCATTACCATAATATGTATTAGAATTAACCCATTGTTCAAAACCGTATTTAGAATATGTTAAATAGAATACTGCTCCCCATTCAATATTTTTTATCATATGTGTGTCTATATTATTTGTGTCTCCTGTAAGGGTTCCGTTCCAATTAAATGTAGTGCTACTACTTTGTGGAAAGCCATATATATTATTTGCTTTTTCCATTTGTCTTATACATTTGAATTGTTCAGATATTGAATAATAGTCTCTTGGAAATACCTCATATGGTCTTATCTTAATATTAAAATCATCTGTTGAGTTGTAAACATTACCAGTATTTCCAAATTTTCCTACCCATATTCCTGTTAGTTCATCACTTCCAAATGTAAATGCTGGATGGGTATATGTTGATGTACCAACTTTTAATCCCTGATTTTCTGAATCTTCACATATTTGAGATATAAGCTCGCCAGCACTATTACTTTGATTTATGGCATCTCTGCAAGTTATGGTCCCAGAACTAGAAACACCACTTTCAAACTTCACATTCGCATTTTTCGGACTATTTCCATTAAAATATGTATATGTATACCTTGGTATCCATACCCACATTGTATTTATTGCGCTCATTGGTATTTTGGCACCATTTTCTATCTTATTATTGTCTACAACTTGTTCATTATTGGATTCAAGATCTTCTCCACTATAAACTTTGAAAGTTAATTTTGCACCACTTTCTAGGCTATATTCTTTTTTAGATATTTTATTTATTTTCAGTACATGATATGTATTATTTCTATAGGTTATATATTTACCGATGGCATTATCAACATTTACTCTATCCGTATTTTCTAAATAAATATATGCTTCAGTAATGTCATGAGTATATGAATTTCCACAATATACAGTATCAAAGTCTAATATATATTCTTTATATGTAACATTATATGTATTTGATGTGGTTCCTGAATTGTAATTGATTAGTTGCCCAGCTATATAAATACCATTTTTATCAATAAAAGCAAATTCTCCTATACCTACAGTAGGTATCATCTCATCAAAAATCTCAGAAATACTCATACCAACCAAATTACCCACTGAACCACTTGATACACTAGTATACTTTGGTTCTAAAATTCCTTTATCATTCAGATTATAAGCACCAATATAATACGTAGCACTCTCACTTTCTCCAGGAGCAAATATGTAGATATCACTCATATTATATTTAGTTGCATCGCCTTCGAATGTTACCGTATTAGTTGAATAATCTAATATTGCTGTTTTTGTAGTTGTTGACAACGTAATTGTATTACTATTATTTAATATGAATTCAGGCAATTCTATTTTTCCATTGTTTTTTAATGGATAAAAATTACTTGAGCTAATTGTTACTGCATTGGCCCACATCTTATTATCATAATCATACCATTTGTATTCTTCTATACTATTATTCTTATCTGCTTTTCTCCAGACACTATTTGTCTCATCATAGTAAACAGGTATCATGTTATTAGTTAATTTGGGTACATTTGCACCACTTTTATCTATGTTTGGTTTTTTTACACTTAATTTAAGCACATTTTTAGATTCGGTACTACTACTCCATTTTGCATATGATGTATTTGTATAATTATAAGAAATAATACCTGTTAATAATAGCACAAAAATACCTATTAATGATAATAGATATTTATTATATTCTTTTATATCTTTAAATAAAGGGTTTATCT
>CAKOJO010000017.1 GCA_934090595.1 uncultured Bacilli bacterium
AATTATTTGTTTATGAAGGAGAAACTCATCCACATATGGCTCAAAAGCCAGAAGTGCTTGAAGTTAAATAGGGAGGTAAGTTATGGCTAAGAAAGAAAACACTTGTTATTATGGAACAGGAAAAAGAAAAACTAGTATTGCTAAGGTTAAATTAGTTGAAGGTACTGGAAAGATTACTGTTAATGGAAAAGATGTTTATGAATATTTCCCTTTTGAAACTTTAGTTATGGATTTATGTCAACCTTTAGATTTAACTGAAACTAGAGAAAAGTATGATGTAATCGCAGAAGTTAAAGGTGGAGGTTTCTCAGGGCAAACTGGTGCTATCAGATTAGGTATTGTTAGAGCTTTACTTGAATCAGATGTTACTGATGCTTCTGAAGAAACAAGTTTTAGAAAAATATTAAAAAGAGCTGGATTTATTACTCGTGATTCTAGAATTAAAGAACGTAAGAAACCAGGTCTTAAGAAAGCAAGACGTGCTCCTCAATTTAGTAAAAGATAGGAATATGTTTTATACCTTGGAATGTTTATTTCAAGGTTTTCTTTTGTCTTAATTTTGTATATTGTTTTATTGAAAGTGATATGTCTTTTATGATATAATTTTATTGTTAGGAGAATAAAGATATGGGGAAGAAAATATTTAAAACTTTAGATGAACAAGTTGAAATTCTAAGAAATAAAGGATTAGTTATAGATAATGAAGATTATGCTAAGGAAATATTACTTCGTGAAAATTATTTCTTTTTGAATGGTTATCGTCATTTGTTTATGAAATCTTCAGATAATAGCATGTATATTCCTGGAACTAAGATTGAGGAGTTATATAGTTTATTTTTGTTTGATCGAAGACTTAGAAGTATATTTTTTAAAAACATTTTGATTGTTGAGAATAATGTAAAGTCTATTATTTCTTATCAATTATCCAAAAAGTATGGTTATAAAGAAAAAGATTATTTGAATCCAAATAACTTTGTTAATAATGGTGCAAAAAGAAAACAGGTTAGTGATCTAATATCTAAGATGAAAAGGCAGATTAAAACTAATGCTACTCAGCATGCTGCTACTCAACATTATGTTAATAATTATGGTTATATTCCTTTATGGGTTCTTGTTAAAGTGTTATCTTTTGGGATTGTTTCTGAACTTTTTTCTGTTTTAAAGAAAGAGGATCAATATGAGATTGTAGATTTGTATGATTTGGATATAGATGTTTTTTCTAATTATTTGGTTATACTTTCTAATTATCGTAATTTATGTGCTCATGAAGATATAATGTTTGAAAATAGAACTCAAAAGTATATTAATGATACTAAATATCATAGAATATTAAATATTCCTATGATGGATAATGAGTTTATATATGGAAAGAATGATTTATATGCTCTTGTTATAATTTTAAAATCTTTACTTAAAGATAGTGAAATTAAGGATATGATTAATGAAATTGATAAGGCAATTAGTAATTTAGAGTTTAATTTGAGAAGTATTCCTATTGATAAAGTTCTTGATAGAATGGGATTTCCTAATAATTATATGGATATTGTTGATATAAAGAAAAAGGAGTTGTTTTAGATGAATAATGATAAGAGAACACTTAGTTATATTTTAATATTTTTGCTTGGTATATTTGTTACTGTTGGTGGAATATATGTATATAAAGATGAATTGTTTACTGTTAATACTTCGAGTAATGGTACATGTTATACTGGTTGTGAAAATAAGGTTACTGTTACTGATAAGGGTATAGCGGATGCTGTTGATAAGGTTTATAAAGCTGTGTTCTTAGTACAAAATTATAAAAATGATAAATTGTATTCTACTGGTACTGGTTTTGCCTATAAAATTGATTCTAAAGATGGTTATATTCTTACTAATTATCATGTGGTTAGTGGTAATACTTCACTTAAAGTTGTAAGAAGTGATGATAAGGTTGTTAATGCTACTTATGTTGGTGGAGATGAGTATTTAGATGTTGCAGTATTGAAGATTAATTCTTCAGATGTATTAAAAGTTGCTGAGATAGGTGAGAGTTCTAAGGTTCGTTTAGGTGATACTGTCTTTACTGTTGGTACTCCGGTTGATTATCAATATAGGGGTACAGTAACACGTGGAATATTATCTGGTAAAGATAGACTTGTTAGTTTATCGCTTTCATCATCAAATAGTAATGTTGATGATTATGTTTTAAAGGTTTTGCAAACTGATGCCTCAATTAATCCTGGTAATAGTGGAGGTCCTTTAGTAGATTCAAATGGAAAGGTAATTGGAATTAATTCTTTAAAAATTGTTAAAAGCGAAATTGAAGGAATGGGGTTTGCTCTTCCAATTGAGGATGTAATGTCTAATATTTCTGTTTTTGAAAGTGGTAAAGCTATTGAAAGACCTTATTTAGGTATTAGAATGTATAATGCAAGTGATGCATCTTATTCAAGATATTTTGATATTGATATTAGTACTTCGGTTGATACTGGGGTAGTTGTTGCAGAAGTTGAGAAAGATTCTTGTGTTAATGGTGTTTTAAAAAAGGGTGACGTTATCACCAAACTTGGTGGCAATTCTACTGATACTATTGCATACTTAAGGTATGAACTTTATAAGCATAAAGCAGGAGATAAAGTATATATTACATTTATTAGAGATGGTAAGACTTCTACTAAGGAAGTTGTTTTAGGAAAATTAAAAGGATAGCTTGGCTATCCTTTTATTCTACAGTGACTGATTTTGCTAAGTTTCTAGGTTTATCTATGTCACAATTGTTTAGTTTTGCTACTTCGTATGCTATTAGTTGAAGTGGTATTATTGCAAGTAGTTGTTGGAACAATTCATCTGTTTTAGGAATTGTTATTTTTTCATCGTAGAAATCTCCTTGTATGTCTTTGTTTGTAATTATTATTGTGTTGGCACCACGTGCTTTTACTTCTTTGATATTACTTATTGTTTTTTCAATTAATTCTTCTTCTGTTAATATTGCTATTACTGGAGTGTTTTTTTCGATTAGGGAGATTGTACCATGTTTTAGTTCTCCAGCTTGATAGGCTACACTGTTTATGTATGATATTTCTTTTAGTTTTAATGATCCTTCCATACAAAGTGCATAGTCAATTCCTCTTCCTATGAAGAATATGTTTTTAGCTTTATATATTTTGTTTGCTATAGTTTTATAGTCATCTTTTTTTATTAAGTTTGTTATTTGTTCTTTTAGTTTTGTTATTTCATCTTTATTTATTTTTTTGTTACTTAGTTTTAGTGTTAAAGCAATTAATACAGTTAATTGAGCAAGATATGCTTTTGTTGTTGCTACTGCAATTTCACAGCCTGCTTTAGTATATATTACGTATTTTGATTCTCTTGCAATGCTAGATGAGAAAACGTTTACTATACTTAAGGTGTCGATGTTATTATCTTTTGCTTTTCTTAAGGCTGCTAATGTGTCTGCTGTTTCACCAGATTGGGATATTAAAATGACTAGTGTATTCTTATCGTAAAATGTTTTTTCATATCTATATTCACTTGCTACTTGGGTGTATACTTTAATGTTTGCAAATTTTTCAATTAAGTATTTTCCTACTAGTCCAGCATGGTATGCAGAGCCACATGCTACTATGTGAATGTTTGTGTATTTTTTTAAGTCTATGTCTTTGAAGTTATTTTCTAGGCAACTGTTTATAGTTTTTTCAAATGTATCTGGTTCTTCGTTTATTTCTTTTAACATGAAGTGTTCATAGTCTCCTTTTATACTTGATTCATATGTTCCTTCATAAGTGTTGATTGTTTTGTTTACTTCTTGTAGATCTTTGTTATAAATTGTTACATTATCATTACTTATTTTAGCTATTTCATAGTTTTCTAGAATTAGGTATTTATTTGTATATTTAAGTATTGCAGGTACGTCTGATGCTATATAGTTTTCGTCTTGTCCTAGTGCTATTATTAAAGGACTTGATGATCTTAGTGCATATAAATGGTCTTTATCGTCTTCACATATTATTCCAAATGCATAAGAGCCTTTTATTACTTGGATTAGTTTTTGTAGTGATTTTAGAATGTCTTTTTCTTGTTTGTAAAGATAGTCTAAGTAAGCACATGCTATTTCAGTATCAGTGTCGCTTTTTAAAGTATAATTATTTTTTAGTAATTCTTCTTTTAGAGTTAAGTAGTTTTCTATTATACCGTTGTGTACCATGGTGAATTTTCCTACTTGATGGGGATGTGCATTAGTTTTTGTTGGGATGCCATGAGTAGCCCATCTAGTGTGTCCGATTGCTAGATTTGATTTGTCTTCTAGATCTAGTTTATTTTTTAGATTTTTGATTCTTCCTGCTTCTTTTTCTATATTTATTTTACTTTCTTTTAGGTAAGCAATACCTGCTGAATCGTAACCTCTGTATTCTAGATTTTCTAGTCCTTCGATTACTACTTTTATAGCATTATTGTTTTTGCCTTTGTATCCCACTATTCCACACATATTATTCCTTCTTTCTGTTAATTATATGTTTCTATAAAAAAAGATATAATTAATTTATATCTTATTTATAGTTATCTGCTTTTACTTCCATGAAACTTTTTGGATGTTTGCATACAGGACAGACTTCAAGAGCATCTTTTCCTATATATACGTGTCCACAGTTTCTACATATCCACATTTTATCTTCGTTTTTATGGAAAACAGAATCGTCTTCAATATTTTTTAGAAGAGTTAAGTATCTTTCTTCGTGTTCTTTTTCAATTTTAGCAACTTCTTCGAAAAGGTATGCTATTCTAGTGAATCCTTCTTCTTTTGCAGTTTTTGCGAATTCTTGATACATATCAGTCCATTCGTAGTTTTCTCCTGCTGCGGCATCTTTTAAATTTTCTAGTGTAGATGGTACTTCACCATTGTGTAGTTCTTTAAACCATAGTTTTGCATGTTCTTTTTCGTTATTAGCAGTTTCTTCGAAAATAGCTGCGATTTGTTCATATCCATCTTTTCTAGCTTTTGATGCATAGTATGTATATTTATTTCTTGCTTGAGATTCTCCAGCGAATGCTGCCATTAAATTAGCTTCTGTTTTACTTCCTTTTAATTCCATAATTTCACTCCTTTTTTGTCTTATAGACTTATATTTATCTTATCACTATTTTATGTAATAATCAAATGTTTTATGGGTTTTAATGTAAACAAAAAGAGGTTATTTAACCTCAATTTTGTTATCTTGGTAATCAAATGTTATTGTTTTACCAGGAGTTATTTCATCGTTTATTATTTTATGTGCTAGAACTTCTTCGATTTCTTTTGAGACAACTCTTTTTAGTGGTCTTGCACCGAATGATGGATCATATCCTTGTTCTACTAAGTGATCTTTTGCTTTTTGTGTTAATTCTATTTTTATTTGTTTATCGCTTAGTCTTTGTTCTAGATTTTTAATTAGTTTGTCTAGTATTTCGTACATTACGTCTTTTGTTAATTGATTGAATACTATTATTTCATCAATTCTGTTTATGAATTCTGGTTTTAATATTTGTTTTAATTCTTTTAATACTTCGTCTTTATTGTTTTCTAGAACGTGATTACTACCAATGTTTGATGTCATAATAATTATTGTGTTTTTAAAGTCTACTGTTCTACCGTTGGAGTCTGTTATTCGTCCGTCATCTAGTATTTGAAGTAATAGGTTTAGTACTTCAGGATGGGCTTTTTCTATTTCGTCGAATAAAACGATACTATATGGGTTTCTTCTTACTGCTTCGGTTAATTGTCCACCTTCGTCGTATCCAACGTATCCTGGAGGGGAACCGATTAATCTTGAAGTAGAGAATTTTTCCATGTATTCAGACATATCAATTCTTATCATGTGTTTTTCGTCGTCGAATAGTTCATAAGCTAGTGTTCTTGCTACTTCGGTTTTACCGACTCCGGTTGGTCCTAGAAACATGAATGAACCAATTGGTTTGTTTGGATCTTTTATACCGCTTCTTGATTTTATGATAGCTTCTGCGACTAAGTGAAGAGCTTCATCTTGACCTTTAACTCTTTTTTTCATATTTTGTTCTAGGTTTAGAAGTTTTTCTCTTTCGCTACTGATAAGTTTACTTACTGGGATATTAGTCCATTTAGCAATTATTTCTGCTACTTTTTCTTCAGTTACTGTCTCACTTAGTATTTGATTAGAAGTTTCTTTTCTTTTGTCCTCTAATTGTTGTTCTAGTTTAGGAATAGTTCCATGTTTTAATCTTGCAGCAGTTTCTAAGTCATAGTTATTTTCTGCTTGTTCAAGTTCGAATTTTTTATGTTCAATTTCTTGTTTTAATTCTTTTATTTCACTATTTGTTTTCTTTTCTTCTTCCCATTTTGATTTTAAGATGTTTTCTTTTTCTTTTAGTGTTACTAATTCTTCATCTATTTTATTTAGTCTTTGTTTAGAAAGTTCATCTTTTTCTTTTTTTAGGGCTTGTTTTTCTATTTCAAGACGCATAATGTTTCTTGTTAATTCGTCTAATTCATTTGGAACTGAATCCATTTGTACTCTTATGGTTGCGCATGCTTCATCGATTAGGTCTATTGCTTTATCTGGTAAGTATCTGTCTGTTATGTATCTGTTTGACATTACTGCTGCGGATACTAATGCTTTGTCTTGAATTGTTACTCCGTGATGGATTTCAAATCTTTCTTTTAATCCACGAAGGATTGTGATTGTATCTTCGACAGTTGGTTCAGATACTTTTACTTTTTGAAACCTTCTTTCTAGTGCTCCATCTTTTTCAATATATTTTCTATATTCATTTAGGGTAGTGGCACCGATTACGTGTATTTCACCACGAGCAAGCATTGGTTTTAGGATATTTGATGTATCCATTGCTCCTTCAACACCACCAGAACCTACGATTGTATGGATTTCATCAATGAACATTATTATTTGTCCATTTGATTTTTTAACTTCATTTAAGACGTTTTTAAGTCTTTCTTCGAATTCACCACGGTATTTGGCTCCGGCGATTAGGGATGCCATGTCTAGTTCCCAAATTATTTTATCTTTTAAGCATTCAGGAATATCGTTTTTGACTATTCTTTGTGCAAGTCCTTCGATTATTGCTGTTTTACCAACACCTGGTTCACCGATTAAAACAGGGTTATTTTTTGTTTTTCTAGATAGAATTCTTGTGATGTTTCTTATTTCTTCATCTCTACCTATGATGGGATCCATTTTACCTTGTTTTACTTGTTCATTTATATTTCGTCCATATTTTTCTAATGGATTTTTTTCTTCTTCATAATTCATATTCATATGTATTACCTCCCTTTTAACATATATTATATCACATTTTTAGCACTTGTCAAGTGAGAGTGCTAATTTTTTTTGATTCTTTTTCATCTTTAATTAGTATGTGAATTATTGCATTTATTATTTAGATATTGTATACTTTATTTGGTGATATTATGAAGAAGTTTTTTAATGAATTTAAGAAGTTTATTGAACGTGGAAATGTTATTGATTTAGCAGTTGGTGTTTTAATAGGAGGTGCTTTTTCGAAGATTGTTTCTAGTTTGGTTAATGATTTATTTATGCCTCTTATTGGTATTGTAATTGGTGGTCATGATTTTACTAATCTTACTTTAAAAGTTGGTGATGCAGAGATTAGATATGGTTCTTTGATTCAGAATATAGTAGATTTTTTAATTATTGCATTTTGTATATTTATATTTATTAGTATTATAAATAAGTTTTTTAATAAAAAAGAAGAAGTTAAAGAAGTTGCTAAGAAGAGTGATGAGGTTGTTCTTCTTGAGGAGATTAGAGATTTATTGAAGAAAGAGTAGTGATGTTTTATGGAACAGGAAAAGATTGGAAAGTTTATAAAGAAAATAAGGACTGATAATGGTCTTACTCAGAAAGATTTTGCAGATAAGCTTGGTGTTACTTATCAGGCTGTTAGTAAGTGGGAGAATGGTAAGAATATTCCTGATATTATGATTTTGAAGCAAATTAGTAAAGAGTTTAATGTTAATATAGATGATTTACTTGAGGGAAGATCTAGTAAAAAAGGATTTAATTATAAAGTTCTTTTTGTAGTACTTGGTATTTTTATACTTTTTTGTGTTATCCATTGTATATTTTTTCATGATGATGATTTTAATTTTAAGACTTTGTCTTCTTCTTGTAATGATTTTAATATTACTGGTAGTATTTCTTATAATAAGGATAAGTCTTCGATATATATATCTAATATAGATTATTGTGGTGGGGATGATGTTACTAAGTATAGTTTAATTACTTGTAATTTATATGAGAGTCATGGTGATGTTACTGTTAAGGTAAAAGAGTGTGATTATTCTAATAATAAGAATGTTACTTTAGAGGAGTATTTAAAGGGAGTTAGTTTTGTAACTTCGAATTATAAGAATGTTTGTAAAGATTTGAATATGTATATTGAGATTAATGCAACGTCTTTTGATGGGAAGACTACTAATTACAAAATACCACTTAATTTAGAAGATTGTAATTAATTCAACCTATGGTTTAGTTAGTTCAACTTCTTTTTTATTGCTTTTATATATAGTTTATATTTATACTTATTGTGGTGATATTAATGGAAGTTTATTTAGATTATAGTGCTACGACTAAGGTAGATAAAGAGGTTTTAGATTATTTTAATTATGTTTGTGATAATTTTTATGCTAATCCTAATTCTAATCATGATATAGGTAAAAAGTGTAATGATATAATTAGTTCTAGTATTTCTAATATTTGCAATTATTTTAATATTTTTAATGATGAGATTATTTTTACTAGTGGTGCTAGTGAGAGTAATAATACTGTTTTAAAGGGTATTTGTTCTTCAGGTAATGAGATTATTACTACTAAGTTAGAACATTCTTCAATATATGGTCCATGTAGTTATTTACAAAAGAAAGGTTATAAAGTTATTTTTGCTCCTTTGGATGAAAATGGTATTGTTGATATAGAAAAGTTAAAGGAATTAATTAATGATAATACTTGTCTTGTTTCTATTGGATGTGTTAATAGTGAGATTGGACTTAGACAACCTATTGAGGAGATTGGTCTTATGTTGAAGAAGTATCCAAATGTTTTGTTTCATAGTGATATTACTCAGGCTGTTTCTAAGACTGATATTGATTTAAGTAATGTTGATATGGCAAGTTTTTCTGGACATAAGCTTTTTTGTTTTAAAGGAATTGGTGGTTTAATAAAAAAGAGAGATGTTAAGATTGTTCCACTTATTCATGGGGGAAAGAGTACTACTACTTATAGAAGTGGGACTCCTCAGACAGAGTTAATTTGTTCTTTATCAAAGGCTTTTCAATTGTTTAATAATGATTATTCTTATGTTCATGGACTTAATATGCGAATAAGAGATCATTTATCTAAGTATGATAGTATTCTTATTAATACTAATGGTTATTGTATAGATAATGTTTTAAATATTAGTTTTATGGGAAAAGATTCGAATGTTGTTCAAAAATATTTTGCAGATCATGGGGTTTATGTTTCTACTAAAACTGCTTGTAGTAGTGATACTAGTTATTCACTTTGTGTTTATGAGCTTTATAAAGATAAAGATAGAGCTAGTTCTAGTATTAGGATAAGTCTTTCTTATAAGACTACGAATGATGAGATTGATTATTTTTTAAATGTTTTAGATAAGTTAATGGAGGAATATGATGAAATTGGTTAAGATTAGTGCTATGTGGTGTATGTCTTGTATTATTATGAATAATTTACTTGATGATGTTTTATCTAAGTATAATGTTTTATTTGATATAGAGGATATTGATTATGATATGGATTCTGATTTGGTTTCTTTGTATGATGTTGGAAGTGTACTTCCTGTTTACATATTGATGGATTCTTCTAAAGAAGTTGCTAGATTGGTTGGAGAGGTTAGTGAGAGTAAACTTATTTCTTTTTTGAAGGATAATGGTGGTATTGATGAAGTATAGAAGGTTTATATATTTATTTTTAATAGTTTTAGTTATGTTTGTACCAATTTGTGTATATGGAATGGATTCTTATTCTGTTGATACTGGTTTATTTGGAGTAGTTTCTTTAAAGGATGTTTCTTTACCTATTTTTACTATTATATTGGGTGCTGTTGATGGGTTTAATCCTTGTGCTATGTGGATACTTATATTTCTTATTACAATGATGTTTTCTATGCATGATAGAAAGAAAATGTGGATATTAGGACTTACTTTTATTTTCACTAGTGGTTTTGTTTATTTATGTTTTATGGTTTCTTGGCTTAGTCTTGCTAGTTTTCTTAGTAGTGTTACTTTAATAAGATTTTTAATTGCTAGTTTTGCTGTTGTGTTTGGAATGGTTAATATTTATAGATATATTAAGAGTTTAAATAGTGATGTTGGATGTGATGTTACTGATAAGAAGAAAAGACTTAAAATAATGGAAAGAATCAAGAAAATAGTTAATGAAAAGAGTTTTTTATTGGCAATACTTGGAATTATGTTGCTTGCTTTTTCTGTTAATTTAATTGAACTTCTTTGTTCACTTGGTATACCTGTTATGTTTACAAATATTTTAGCTATGAATGATCTTAGTACTTTAGAATATGTAATTTATATGGGATTATATTTGATTTTCTTTTTAATTGATGATATATTAGTATTTGTTATAGCAATGAAAACATTAAAAATAAAAGGTATTTCTAACAAGTATACTAAGTATTCTCATTTAATTGGAGGAATAATTATGGTACTTTTAGGTATTTTGATGGTTATAAAACCTGAGTGGTTAATGTTTAATTTTTAGAGGTGGTAGAATGAAACATAAAACAGATATTATTTTTATAGTTATAACTATTTTGATACTTGGACTTCTTTCGTATTTTGCATTTTTTAATAATAAATCAGTAGATAATGTGGTAAATAAGAATGCTACTGTTGAAGAAATAAAAAAAGAAGATGGAATGGTTAATATTTATCTATTCTATGGAAAAGAGTGTCCTCATTGTGAAAAACTTATGAAGTATTTAGATGATATTAATGATAAGTATGGTGATAAGTTTAATTTATATGGATTTGAAGTATGGCATAATTCAGAAAATGCAAATCTTATGAAAGATTTTATCGAAGCAAAAGGGGATAAATCAAGTGGAGTTCCTTACTATATAATTGGAGATGAATCTTTTGTAGGATATAATTATACTTATGATGAAAAAATAGTTTCTGCGATAAAGAAGTATTCTAGTAGTGATAGTGATATTTATTTTGATAAGATAAAGAAGTAGTTGGTTTACTTCTTTTTACATATATTTGTGTAAAATAAATATTTTTTTAATAAAATTATGTTAGAATAGATATGATGTGTTTAAGGCGGGTGAAATATGAAGAAAAAGAAATATGCTTTATCGTTGTTACTTTTTATTGTACTTTTTTTAGTAACTTACTTTTGGATATTTAAAAATTATGATGTAAATATGCTTATTAAGTCTTTAAGTCTTTGTAATTTGAAATATATTTTATTAGCAGTGTTTTCAATTTTGATGTTTCCTTTATTTGAGGCAATGTTTTTAATTAGTATTTCTAAAGATATGGATATTAAAATGAGTCTTTATAAAGCGCTTGGTTATGTGTTTACAGAAATATATTTTTCTGGAATTACTCCTTCTTCGATGGGAGGGCAACCTATTCAAATGTATGAAATGAAAAGAGATGGGATTGATTATTATAAATCAAGTATAATAGTTTTACTTAATACTATTATTTATAAGTTTACTTTAATATTTTTACTTATTTTATTTTTAGTATTTTATGGTCGTTTGATATTTGGTTTTTCTAGTGTTTTTAATATTTTAATAATACTTGGTTTTTTACTTAATTTAGTTGTTATTATATTTTTTATAAGTTTGGTATATTCAAAGAAGACAATAAAGTTTACTGAAAGAATGGTTGATTTTTTTATAAATAAGTTTGGTTTTATAAAGAATAAGGATATTAAGAAGAAAAGACTTGATGAAATGGTTAATAAGTATAATGATTTATCTAATTTTACTAAAGATAGACCGATTATATTTGTTAAATCATTTATTATTCTTTTGCTACAGAGGATAAGTTTTTTGTTAGTTAGTTATTTTATATATAAATCATTTGGTCTTAATGATTACAGTGTTTTTGCAATAATTGCTTTTCAAGTTTGTATTGTTATTGCTGCTGACTTTTTACCAACACCTGGAGGAGTTATGGTTTTAGAGGGAATTATTTTGTCTGTTAATGAATTGTTATATAAGAAAGATTATGTTTTATCTAGTATGTTACTTCAGAGAAGTATTAGTTTTTATTTATTAATTTTATTAAGTTTTGCATTTTATTTAATATTCCATTATAATAAAAAGAGAGGAAAAGGAGAAAAAAGAAATGAAAAAGAATATAGTTAATGTAGTACAAGGATTTTGTATGGCACTTGCTGATAGTGTTCCTGGTATATCTGGTGGTACTGTTGCATTTATATTAGGATTTTATGAGGATTTTATTAATAGTATTAATGCTTTGATTAGTAAAGGATATGATAAAAAGAAAGCATTATCATTTTTAATTAAGCTTGGTATTGGTTGGGCAATTGGTATGGCTATTGCGGCGGTTATACTTTCTAGTTTGTTTGAAAAGCATATATATAGTGTTAGTTCAGTATTTATAGGTTTTATAGTATTTGCTATTCCTTTAATAGTTAGGGATGAAAAAGATACATTAAAGGGAAAATATGGATATTTATTTTATGCTTTGCTTGGTATTTTGATAGTTTGTCTTATTACTTATTTTAATCCTGTTGGTGGTGGAAGTAGTATTGATCTTGCTAATCTTAATATAGGACTTGCTTTATATTTGTTTTTTGCAGGAGTTATTGCTATTTCTGCTATGGTAGTTCCTGGTATATCTGGTTCAACGCTTTTACTTATATTTGGTCTTTATGTTCCAATTATTACTTCGATTAGTGAGTTTTTACATTTTAATTTTAATGTTTTACCAATATTAATAATATTTGGACTTGGAGTTATTACAGGAATGCTTCTTATTGTTAAGCTTATAAAGAAGGCTCTTGATAAGTATAGATCTCAAACTATTTATTTAGTTCTTGGTTTAATGATTGGTTCAATATATGCAATAGTTATGGGTCCAACAAGTTTGGAAGTACCACAAGAAGCGATGAGTTTTGGAACTTTTAGTATATTATTCTTTATAATTGGTGGAATAATTGTTTATGGACTTGAAGTTTTGAGAAAGAAGTTAGATAATTAGCACGTTTAGTGCTTTTTTCTTTTGTTTAAATATTTTACTTTTTTCTTTGTTTATTATATAATAAGTGTGAGGTGATACGATGAAGGCACTTATAACTGGGGTTGGTTCTGGAATTGGACGTGAAATGGCTATTTATTTAGATAGTATTTCATATGATTTGATTCTTGTTGATAAAGATTCTTTGTCTTTGGAGAATTTGAAGAGTGTTCTTAAGAGGGAGCATAAGTATATTGTTACTGATTTAAGTGATATGAAGAAAGTAAAGGACTTGTATATATTTACTAAGAAGGATAATATTGATATGCTTATTAATAATGCTGGTTTTGGTCTTTTTGGTGATTATAATTCATGTGATATGCTTACTGAGCTTGAAATGATTGATGTTAATATTAAAGCACTTCATGTTCTTACTCGTATGTATTTAAAGGATATGGTTAAGAAAGATAAGGGTTATATACTTAATGTTGGATCAAGTGCTGGTCTTTTGAAGGGTGGTCCTTTGATGAGTTGTTATTATGCTACGAAGAGTTATGTGGTTGATTTTACTTGTGCTTTGTATGAGGAACTTCGTAGAAATAAATCTCATGTTGTTGTTAGTTGTTTATGTCCTGGACCAGTTAGCACTAATTTTAATAAGACTGCTGGGGTTAGTTTTAATATTAAGTCTTTAAATGCTCGTGATGTTGCAATATATGGTCTTAAAAAGATGTATCTTGATAAGAAGCTTATTATTGTTCCTGGTTTTATGACTAGGGTTGGTGTTTTCTTTAGTAGATTTCTTCCTGTTAAGACTTTACTTAGAATTACTTATAATATACAAAGAAAGAAAGGTAAATAGAATGAGATATTTTATGAAGTTTTCTTATGATGGATCTTGTTTTAATGGATTTCAAAGACAAAATAAATTAAAGACTGTACAAGGTGTTATGGAAGAAGCACTTACTTCACTTAATGATGGAAAAAAAGTTGATATATGCGCTTCTGGTAGAACTGATAAGGGAGTTCACGCTAAAGGACAAACTGCTCATTTTGATTTGGATGTTTCAGTTAAGTTATATAATTTAAAAAAATATCTTAATAAATGTTTTGATGGTGAAATATATGTTAAAGATGTTGCTATAGTTAATGATGATTTTCATGCTAGATATGATGTTTTATCTAAAACATATTGTTATTATATAAATATGGGTGAGTATGATCCTTGTATGAGAAATTATATTCTTCAATATAATAAAAAACTTAATGATGAGTTAATGAATAGTGTTATTCCTATTTTTTTAGGAGAACATGATTTCAGAAGTTTTTGTTTTGATGAAAAGAATCAAGATAACTGTGTTAGAACTATATATGATGTAAAGATAAATGTCAATAATTGTCTAATGAAGATAGAGTTTACAGGTAATGGTTTTCTTAGAAAAATGGTGCGTAATTTAGTATCTGTGTTAATTTTGGTTGGTGAAGGTAAGCTTAATTACTCTGATGTCTTATGTATATTAGAATGTCAAAAAAAGTCGTATAATGTCAAATGTGTGTCTTCTTGTGGACTTTATCTTGACAATGTTGTTTACAAAGGTGATGTTAATGAATAATTATAGCTTTAATGATAATACTCTTTTACATACGTGTGGCTTTAATTTTTATTCTTTTGTTAATATTTTGAAAAATGGTATTATGTCTTCGTCAATAGCTAGAGAAAAAGGAATTGATCTTAGTAGAAATTTTGATGGTAGTAATTTGGATGATACGATTTCATGTGTTAGATATTTGTATGTTAATGATGAAATAGAAGATGGTGCTTATAATCTTCATATTAAACATGGTATTTCTTTTATAATTGAAGATGTTGATTTTATATATGATAAGAGTGATAGAGTAATTCATCGATATGATGAGGTTTTGGTTAAAGATTATATTGATATTTCAAAAATAAAGGGTATTTTGATACCAGAGTCTTATCTTGATTGTTCTCTTAATGAGCTTGAATATATAAGAAGGTCTTCGACTAGTTATGTTCTTATTAAGAATAATCTTGATAAATTAATTGGTTTTATTAATTCACTTGGAGGTAATTGTTCTGTTAAAGAATATGATGATTATTTAAGAGAACTTTATCTTATTAATGAAGCTTTTAGAAATGAGAGTAATGAACTTGAAATCAAATCTCTTAAGGAAGATTTTGCTGATGTTATAGATGAAATCAATTATTCTTTAGGTAATGAAATGAGTGAATGTTTCAAAAGAATATTGGGTCATGATGTTTGTCTTTATGATGTAGTTAATTATTTTAATAAGGAGCTTCCTATATATTTTCTTAAAGATTCCAATGTTAAGAGGAAATAATAATATTTCTTCTTTTTTTTCGTATACTAGTAATGGTGATATTATGAATTATAAAAAACTTTTTATAAGTATTTTAATACCTGTTTTATTAGGAAGTATTATTGGTTTAATTATTAATACTGATAGTTATGATATTATTATAAAACCAGTGCTTTCTCCACCAGATTGGTTGTTTCCTGTAGCGTGGACTATTCTTTATGTGTTAATGGGTATTTCTAGTTATCTTATTTATAGGGATGATGGTATTGATAGTGAAGCATTAGGAGTCTATAAGTTACAGCTTTTTGTTAATTTGATGTGGTCTATAATATTTTTTGTATTTAAGTTTTATTTAGTTTCATTTATATGGATTTTGATTCTTGATGCCCTTGTTATTTATATGATAATTAAATTTTATAAGATTAATAAGATGGCTTCTTATTTACAAATACCATATCTTTTATGGATACTTTTTGCTAGTTATTTGACTTTAGGTGTTTATTTACTTAATTAGTGATTGTGAACTTTGTTTTTTGACAGAGTTTTTTTTATTTACAAATGAAAAATGTGACCGCACTGGTAATTCAGCACGATCACATTTATCATTGTTATTTTATCATAAAAAATGATAATGTGTCAAATCAATTATTCTAAATTATTTAGTTGTTCTTCGACTTTTTGAATTGTTCTTTTTAATGTTTCAATGTCAATATAGTTTTCAGTAAAGGGACTATTATTTTGTTTTGCTTGTTTGGAATTAATATTTATTGTTACTCCTTTTATTTTTTCTTCTATTTCTTGCTGGAGTGCTCCAGTTGTACATAGGACTTGACCTAAAAGAACGAACCAATTTCCAATAGCGTTTTGTTCGTTTGCCGTTAGATCGTCTGTAATAGCCATTGCTATTATAAAACAAATAGTTGTCCATAGTTTTGCATCATTAGCACTTTTCATACTTAATTTTATAAATAATTTTGCAATTTATTAATATTATGTTATAATTTTTATGGTAGGTGAGTAAAATGGATTTGTTATTTTTGGTTATACTTGTTATAGTGGTTGCAATTGTTTTCCAAGATACAAAACGTTTAGTTTATTTAATTGGTATTCTTGAAATATTTTTTAGACTTATTCATGGTATTGGAGACAGACTTGGTATTTCTGAGTTAAATGCTTTTATTAATCATTATATACCTAGTTCTATTTTTTCGATACTTTATAGTCATACTGATGGAATACTATATACTGTTTTATGTTGGGTAATTATTGGTATTCTTGCTATGTTTTTATTCTATTTAATTAAGTATTTCTTTAGTGGAAAGAAGTTATAGTTTTATTTTCTTCTTTTTATAAATGTATAATATACTTATTAAAATTATTGTACCAGTTAGTGTTATTTCTACTGTGTCTTTTTTTTCTTGATGTATTACTTCTTGTGTGGTTTCGGCATTTATGTTTAATGGAATAAGAATTGATGTAATTAATATAATAATTACGTATAATATTTTTTTGATGATATCACTCTCTTTTCATTTAATTATATTATTAAATTGACTTTTAATGAGTAGTGGTTGATGGGAGGAATTATGTTAGAGGTTAAGCATATAGTTAAGAGTTATAAAACGGGGGATTTTGTTCAAAAGGCTTTAGATGATGTTAGTGTGAAGTTTAGAAGTAGCGAGTTTGTTTCTATTCTTGGTTCAAGTGGAAGTGGTAAGACAACTTTTTTAAATATAATTGGTGGTCTTGATAAGTATGACAGTGGAGATTTAATTATAAATAGTAAGTCTACGAAAAGGTTTAAGGATAGGGACTGGGATAGTTATAGAAATAATTCTGTAGGATTTATTTTTCAAAGTTATAATTTGATTTCTCATATTAGTGTTTTAAGTAATGTAGAACTTGGAATGACTCTTTCTGGTGTTTCTAGAAGTGAAAGAAAGAAGAAGGCAATGGATGCTCTTTCTAGAGTGGGGCTTTTGGATCATGCTAATAAAAAGCCTAATCAGTTATCTGGTGGGCAAATGCAAAGGGTTGCAATTGCACGTGCTTTGGTGAATGATCCTGATATTATTTTGGCGGATGAACCTACGGGGGCACTTGATTCTGTTACTAGTGTTCAAATTATGGATTTGATTAAAGAAATATCTAAGGATAAACTTGTTATTATGGTTACTCATAATGGTGAACTTGCTAAGGAGTATTCAAGTAGAATTATTAGTTTAAAGGATGGGAAGATTGTTGATGATTCTAATCCTTATGATGAGGAGGATTCTAGTAGTTATAGTTTTAGAAAGACTTCGATGTCATTTTTGACTGCTTTAAAGCTTTCTCTTACTAATATTATTACTAAAAAGGGTAGAACTTTACTTACGTCTTTTGCCTCTTCGATAGGTATAATTGGCATTGCTCTTATTTTGTCTTTATCTAATGGATTTCAGGGTAAAGTTGATGAGTTTGAAAGGGAGTCTTTATCACAAATGCCTATTACTATAAGTGAACAGGCTATAGAAATGTCTGATGTTATGAATTCTTCGGATGATGCCAAGTATCATGAATATACAAGTGAGAAGTTTATAGTGCCAAAGGATGACGTTTTAGAAAAAGCTACTCATGTTAATAAAATTACTTCTTCTTATGTTTCGTATGTTTCTGATATTGATAAGTCTTTACTTGGGGGTATTTCATATCTTAGAAGTACAAGTATAAATGTTATTACTTTTGATGGGGATAATTATCAATATATAAAGAGTGCTAATTTAGGTAATGATAATTATTCTTGGAGTGTGTTTCCTGATAATCCTAATGATAGTGTTGGTGTTGTAGAAAGTAATTATGATGTACTTATGGGTAAGATTAATACAAGTGTTCCTGGACTTATTCTTGTTGTAGATAAATATAATCAAGTTGATAAGAATGTTTTGAAATCTCTTGGTTTTGATGTTTCTAAAGATGTTAGTTTTGATGATTTATTGTCTAAAGAATTTAAGGTTATTTTTAATGATTCGTTTTATCAATTTAATAATGGTTATTATATGATGGGTACTGATTATGAAAAGATGTATAATGACAAGAGTAGTATGAGTATTAAGATTCAAGCTATTATTCGTTGTAAAAAAGATAAAGAGATGTTGTCTGTTAGTAGTGGTGTTTTATATACTTCATCACTTGTTAATAAGATAATTGATGTTAATAAAAGTTCTAAGATAGTTAATGATCAAAAGAATAGTGATTATAATGTTTTGACTTTTCAAAAGTTTGATGATAGTGTAACTAAGGAAAGTGTTCTTGGATATTTAGGTGATGATAGTGTTCCTAGTTATATAATGCTTTATCCAAAAGATTTTGGTTCTAAAGAAAAGATTTTATCTTATTTGGATAAATATAATGATGGTAAGAGTGATGATGATAAGATTTTATATACTGATATGGCTAAGATGATTAGTTCACTTTCTGGTAATATAATGGATGCTATTACGATTGTTTTGATTGCATTTAGTTCTATTTCTTTAGTTGTTTCTAGTATAATGATTGGTATTATTACTTATATTAGTGTTTTAGAACGTACTAAAGAGATTGGGATACTTCGTGCACTTGGCGCTAGAAAGAAGGATATAACTAGAGTGTTTAATTCAGAGACATTTATTATTGGTATTACTAGTGGTCTTATTGGAATAGGTATTGCAATTTTACTTAATGTTCCTGTTAATAATATTATATATAAGTTATCTGATTTGAAAGGTGTTGCAAGTCTTAGTGTTAGTCATGCTATTATACTTATTAGTGTTAGTGTGGTTCTTACTTTAATAGGAGGATTTATTCCTGCGAAGATGGCTAGTAAGAAGGATCCTGTTGTTGCTCTTAGAAGTGAATAAAAAAAGAAACCTGTTTGGCAATGTTATTAACTTAAGATTTTTATGAGATAGAAATTCAATTTCTGTCTTTTTTTTGATATAATTTAATTATAA
>CAKOJO010000018.1 GCA_934090595.1 uncultured Bacilli bacterium
AAATTGACTTTTAGTCATATAAACTGCTTTCAGCAGTAAACACAAGCCCTGCACTTTGAGTGCAGGGTTGTTGACAAAATGCCTAAAGAGTTTAATTATAATAAAAAGAACTTACCATGTAATAATTATAGTGATGATGAAGCAGAATTGTTAGATAAGATTTTATACGATAGAGTAGAAGAAGCTGGTAATGGTACACGTGCTGGTGTAGTTGCAGCAGTTAGATTTTTAACATTAGAGTTTCCATACAAAATAAAGTATTTTTCAGAAAATGGTCGTATGGCAAATTATAGTGGTGGAAAAAAAGTAGATGGTGAAGGCAGATATTATCATAAGGGTTTATATTTATCGTATGAAAAAACTAAGAATATAAAATATTCACTTAATGGTCCTGCTCCATGGGGATGTAGTATCTATTCTAATCCAAGCAAAGGAAATAGACAAAATGGACTTGACTGTAGTGGCTTTACGACTTGGGTAGTGTATAATGGTGGTTTTGATATTGAAGATTTAGGAGCTTATGGAGGCTCTAAAAGTTATAAAAACTTAAATGATGTTGGTGAAGAGTATAAACTGAGTAAAGAACTTGCTCTTTCTAATAAAATAAAAGCAGGAGATTTACTTGGTGAAGTATCTGTTTCTGAAGGACATTCTGCGATAGTCGTGGGAATTGATAAGGACTATTATTATATTGGTGAGTCGCTTTGGATATCGCCATATGGTGTTAATGTAAATAAATACAAAAAAGAACAGTTACATAAATATTTTGAAACAGTTAATTTAATGGATAGCTTTTATAAAAATGATGGTAACTATACAAGTATGTGGTACTAAAAATTTTAAAAAAAGATTGCAAGTACTTTACAATTTGTGTTATCATATATATGAATACTAGTGGAGGAATGAAATATGAAATTTGATTTGAAAAAATTTATTGGTGACGACCAAAAAATAGATAATACAAAAGAAAATGAATATTATGAAGATTCAACTAAAGAAGATGTAAATGGTGCTAAAATGATTCTTTTAGAACCACGTGCTTATTCTGAATCACAACAAATAGCAGATTATCTTAAAAAAAGATGTTCTGTAGTAGTTAATTTAAAACGAGTAACACCTGAAGTCGCTAAAAGAATAATAGACTTTCTTGGCGGTACTATATATGCAATCGGAGGAAACATGCAAAAATTAGGAAATGGTATTTTCTTATGTGCTCCGAATAACTTTAATATCGAAGGAAAAATAAGTGAGGGAGAAAAACAAGCTCAAAAAAATAAAAAAGAAGAACAAGAATTAGACTGGTAATATAAATGAGGTGTGGTATATGGATAATTTTAATCAATCACAAATGGGTTATGATAAAAAGGAAGTAAATGAATTTGTAGACTACGTAATTAAAAAGACTGAGGAAAATATTGATACTATTAAAAATCAAAATGAAGAAATAAGAAGACTTAATTTAGAACTTGAAAGATATAAAAAACTGGAATCGTCTTATCAATATCTTAATACTCAAACTGAATATACTACTACCGAAATCAAACGTTTAGCACAGCAACAAGCGGATCTTATAATAAAAGAAGCAAAAGATAATGCTAGTAAAATAGTAAATGATGCATTAATTAAAGCACAAAAAATACAAAATGATAAAGAACTACTTAATAAAAATATTACTATATGTAAAAAGAAAATAAGAAATGCTTTAATGGAACAATTAGATTTAATTGAAGAAATAGAAATACTTTAATAGTATTTTTTTCTTGACTTTAATTAAAAATAATATATAATATCTATTGCAAAAAGGTGTTATATATGGAATTAAATAAACAAATAAAAGAACTTAATAGATTAAAAAGAAGAATAGAGATAGATTTATTATCAGATATTAATACTGATGATAGAATAGTATTATCACATGAGTATATTCATATTCTTGATTTACTAAATACAATTGATAAGAATACAACACATGAAATACAACCTTTTATTTCTATGAAATACTATGCTTTTAAACATAATATGCCATTTAATATTTTGTTTCAAGAAGCAGATTTTATTAACAAAACATCAAGTGATGTAATTAAGAAATATAAAAACTTTACTTTAAATCCCAATAAAATATTCATACCGGATAATAGAGTAGAGTTAAATACAAAACAAAAACTACATATATTAAAATCATTTGTAGAAAGTATAGATAAAGAATTATTGCCATTTTTTGAGCAATTACAAAATTGTATAATTTATCATAAATGTAATAATAAAACATATGGGAGAACTTTTTCGTTTGTTAAACATGATAAATATTATATATATTTAAATTCTAATTATAGAGTATCATCTCTTACAGATGCCTATACATTAGCTCATGAAATAGGACATGCATATGAAGACAAATATATATTAGAAAAACCAATACATTCTATATCTAAATATGATAATTATTATTCAGAAGTATGTTCAACATTTTTTGATACGGTATTTTTAAATTATGTATTAAGTCATTTTCATTTAGAAGAAGCAAACAGTTTAAAAGAATATAAACTAAATGAAATATTATCATGTTTTAAAACATTGAACTTTTTACTTAATAACGTAAACATCTTATATGAAGATTATAATTATAGAATACCATATTATGAACAGTTATCTAAACAAGATAAAATACATATAGAAGAATGCAGTTCATATTTAAAAAACATTAAATATGGATACGGAATACTTATAGGTACTTATTTTGCTAATCTATATCGAAAGAATAAAGAAGAAGGATTAAAACAATTAAAAGAGTTTTTAAATAAACAATGTTATACTTCTTGTGATGAGCTATATCAGGAATTTATAAAGGACTACACATTTCTTGAAGAAGAATTAGATAAAATAAAAAGAATTAAATAATTATTGGTTTATTTAGTTCTTTTTTAATTAATGTATTGTCTTTTACGACAAGAGAATATATTTTAGTTACTTTGAATTCTATATCAAGATTCTTATCTATATTAGGCTTATAATTACTAATAAGAGGAATATCTATATCCTTTTTAATACTATTTAAATATTTTTTGCCTTTCATGTTAAATCCCAATATCCTTATATAAGTAATTTCATTTATAAAGTCTTGTTTTTTAAAATCAGTTAAAATATGTATTAACATTCTATTAATTTTATTATAGGTATATCTTTTAGTTTTGATATTAGATATTAATTCTTCAATAGTAAAAGCATTATCTATATATTTTAGTATTCTGGACTCTATTCCTTCATCTACTGTTTGATATATTGATAGGTCTTCAGTAGTGTTTATTTTATATTTTAATAAATCTAAATAGTTGGAATTCTTATATATAATATTTTTATCATAATTAATATATTTAGATATATCTTTATTTTCCTTTATTAACTTTCTAATTAGACTAGCACTTATAATATTACTATTTATATCTTTACCATGATAGTCATTAGTTCTTTTTATAGAGATAGGTTCAATATCATAGTTATTTTTAATTATCTCTTTTATGTATGATATACTCAATAAGTCATTCGGAGTATCAATTTTTTTAATATTAAAATGCTTTAATGCAAGAGAAAGACTAGTAGGGTAGTTATTACCATTATCAAGATATTTTTTAACTAAAAAGTCAAATTCATTATTATTTACTTGTAAGTTAGCTATATTGTATAAAAGATCTATGTTATTTGATTCACTACCAAATACTATTTTAGATACCTTTAATTTATTTAGTATAGCCATTGCTCCTTTGGCAAAAATATCTGCACTTTGTGATGAGAATACGAAGGGTAGTTCAATTACTATATCTATTCCATTATTAAGACAAATACTGGCTTTATCCCATTTATTAAGTACACTAATTTCTCCTCGTTCACAAAATGATGAAGACATAACACATACAATTAAAGAATCTTTATACATCTCTTTTATTTTTTTAATATGATATAAATGCCCTAGATGAAAAGGATTATATTCTGCGATTATTCCAATTACTTCCATACAAATCACCACCTATATTGTAACAAATAATTATTATTATGTAAAATAGCATCTTTACAAAGAATTAAATATTTTATATAATTATTATAGTAAGGAGCAATCATATGGTTAGAAAAAAGAAAGCGAGTATTATAATTATTTTTGTTTTGATCGTAATTAGCATCTTATTAGTTGGTTCTTATGCATTATATAATACAAGTTTACTTACTGATAATAATTCTATATCAACTGGAAAAGTAAAGATGAGTTATAGTGAGTCTAACGAAATCAAATTAAATAATGTTGTTCCTACGAGTGATAAAAAAGGAACTTCAAGTACTGATTACTTTGAATTTAAAGTAAATACTTATATTAAGACTAATAAGGAAATGACTATGAATTATAATATAGTATTAGAACCCCTTGATGTAGATAGTTCTTATACTAAGTTTAATGATAGTGATATTAAAGTTTATCTTACTAAGGTAGATAATAATACTGAAACATTAGTGACAGGTCCAATAACTATAGATGAGCTTAATCAATATGTATTAAAATCACAGGAAGAAACATTTAATAAAGATGATACAGAACATAGTACTACATATAGACTTAGAGCTTGGTTAGATTATAATTTTGATGCTAGTAAAATAAATAAAAAGACTTATAGTTATAAGTTTAGAGTTAATGTGAATAATGATGGTGCTCCGACATTGGATACAAGTGGTGCAAATAAACCGGAGTTAACAAGCAATATGATACCAGTGTATTATGATGAAGCAAATAATAGCTGGAAGAAAGCGGATGCTTCTAACTTAGATAAATCTAATATATGGTATAACTATGATAAAAAGATGTGGGCAAACGCAGTAACGGTAAGTACAACTAACAGAGACACTTATTTGAAAGCAGATGTTGGAACTGAAATAAGCATGAATGATATAAACACTATGTGGGTATGGATACCAAGGTATACTTACACATATTTTAGCTCTTCTACACCACAAGAAATAAATATAAAATTTGAAAAAAGAACAAATAGTTCTGGAACGATTAAATGTGTAGATGCAATAAATCAAGAAGATAGTGATGGAAACATTATATCGCAGAAGTGTACGGATAGCAAAAACACAAGTTTAAAAGTAGGTGTAAGTACTTATACTCATCCAGCTTTCACATTTGGTTCAAATGAATTAACAGGGTTATGGGTTGGTAAATTCGAAAATAGTGCTGTTGATATTCCTGCTAGTCCTATTATTACTGATTCTACTATTATAATAAAACCTGATTTAGTTTCATTGAGATACAAGGATATTTCATATATGTTTAAAGACATTAGACAAATGGAGGGTTCTAATAATATATATGGTTTTAAGCAGAGTTCAAATACTGTATTTAATTGGGATGGCACTTTGACTAATGATAATAACAATATTGATATACATATGATGAAAAATAATGAATGGGGTGTTGTCGCTTATTTATCACATAGTAAATATGGAATAAATGGTGAAATATTTAAAAATAATTCAAGTGGTTATTATACTGGGAGAAGCGGAGGAAACGTTTCCGGAAAAACATCAGCCTCTTCAGTCTATGGTGGAGTTAGTTCCACTGAACAGAATATTGAATATGGTTATTATACTTATGATGGATATTTATTAAATTATAATACAAATACAAAGAGTCAAACTAAGGATTTAAGTAAAGTTGCAAGTTCAACGGGCAATATATATGGTATTTATGATATAAGTGGTGGTTCAAATGAATATGTAATGGGTGTAATGGTTTCCTCAGATGGAAAGTTTAATGTTGCATCTGCTAGTAATTGGAGTACTACATTAACGCCATCTACTAAGTATTATAATTCTTATTCATATGATGTTAGTGCAAATAATACCAAGTATTCAACATTTACAAGAGGCAAACTAGGTGATGCTACAATTGAGGTTTTAGTGTCATCAGTGAATAGAAAAAGCTGGTATGACGATTTAGCAAGTTTTGTTACATCTGATCGACCATGGGTAACAAGAGGTAGTTATTATAGTGATTTAGTAGCGCCTGGAGCCTTTTATTATCATACAGGACCCGGTTCTCATAACGATAGTGTTTCAACACGTTCTTGTTTGATAGTAAATAATTAATAAAGGAGGATAATATGTGCAGTAAAAAGAAAATATTAACTATTATATCTTTATCTTTATTTGCAATAAGTATTTTATCATTTGGGACATATGCTTTATATAATACAAGTTTACTTACTGATAATAATTCTATATCAACTGGAAAAGTAAAGATGAGTTATAGTGAATCTAATGAAATTACATTAAATAATGTGGTTCCTACGAGTGATAAAAAAGGAACTTCAAGTACTGATTACTTTGAATTTAAAGTAAATACTTATATTAAGACTAATAAGGAAATGACTATGAATTATAATATAGTATTAGAACCCCTTGATGTAGATAGTTCTTATACTAAGTTTAATGATAGTGATATTAAAGTTTATCTTACTAAGGTAGATAATAATACTGAAACATTAGTGACAGGTCCAATAACTATAGATGAGCTTAATCAATATGTATTAAAATCACAGGAAGAAACATTTAATAAAGATGATACAGAACATAGTACTACATATAGACTTAGAGCTTGGTTAGATTATAATTTTGATGCATCAAAAATAAATAATAAGACTTATAGTTATAAGTTTAGGGTTAATGTGAATAATGAGGCTGCACCAAAACTATTAATGAATGCAACACAATTTGCAAAAGCAAATGTTGGAACTAATGGATTAGAAAAGATTACACATGAAATTGATGATACATTACAAGTAGATAGTAAGTTTGCAACAGAATATAGATATCGTGGAGGGAACTCAGTAGTAAAAAACTATGTAACATTTAATAATGAGGTATGGAGAATCATCGGAGTAATACCTACCGAAGATACAGATGGTAATGTAGAAAATAGAATTAAAATAATGAAGGATGAACCGATTGGGAATATGAAATGGAATGGGTGTACAACTAGTGATTATATTAAATGCGATGATACAAATAACATTAATAATTGGACAACAGCTACACTAAATACATATTTAAATAATGATTATTATAATACATTAAATAGTAATTCAAAAAGTATGATAGGAACAGCAAAATATTATCTTGGAGGATATAATACTTCACAAATAACAACTGATATAATGTGGCAATATGAAAGAAAAAAAACAAATGGTAATAATTGTACATATGATTCTGATAATGAAGTTCAGAATGGTACTTGTTATTTCTTTAAGACAAACCCTATAATGCAAAATGATGAAAGTAAAAAAATAGCAATAATGTATGTAAGTGATTATGGATATGGTGCTTCAAAAGAATGCACATACAACTTAGAAGAATATGACTCATCTGAAAGTTGCCAAGAAGAAAATAATTGGCTGAATAAAGCAAAATTTGAAGTGTTGCTATCACCAGATCCATACAGTTCGTATGCTGTTTCTGTGGTTTCGTTTGATAGAGTTGATTTTACTGGTTCAGCTACTGATGCTTTACCTATATTTCCTACAATGTACCTCTCATCTAATGTAAAGATTTCAAGTGGTTCTGGCACAAGCTCTGATCCATATCAGTTAAGCTTATAAAAAAATAATAAATAAAAAGGAGTTTTAATTATGAAAGAAAAGAAAAAAATGAGTAGAAATAATTTAATAATATTAATTGCAGTCATCTTATGTGGTTTAATGTTTTTACTTAATTTATGTGGGGTATTTGATTTAAGACTTAATCTTGCCTATACTAATGAGTATAATATATCCAGTGTAAATAATATTAATTTTAATATGTTGTATTATGATCTTGAAGTTAAGACTGGTTCAAATGATAAGATTATTGTTAAGTATTATGGTAATGACAAGGAAAATATTGATATAAGTAGTTCTACTAATAAGGATTTAAATATTGAAATGATTAATCATAAGTTTTCTCATAAAAATGCATTTTTAAAGCAAAAGGTTATGGTTATTCTTCCAAAGAGTTATATTGGAACACTTAATATTGATTCTACTGACGGAGATGTTTCTATTAAAAATAATTTTAATATTAATGCTAATGTAGAAACTACTGATGGAGATATATGTTTATCTAAAATTAATAAATTAACTGTTAAGTCTGATGATGGAGATGTTTCTATTAATAAGGTAAGAGTACTTGATCTTGATGTTGTTGATTCAGAAGTTGTTATTTCTGATATAAAAGAAGAAGCTTCAGTTATGTCTGTCGAAGGTGATATAACAATAAATAAGTTTAATCTTACTAATAATAGTGTTGTAGAGTCTCGTGATGGAGATATAACTATTAAAAATATTAAGAATGCTTCGGTTGATGTTTCTGATACTCTTGGTGATAAAATAGTGGCTAAATCATATAAAGGTACTTATCAATTGAAAGTTAATTCTGTAAAAGGAGATATTATCATTAGATAATGTCTTTTTTGTATTTAAAAAATATGATACAATTAATATGAAGTGATGGAGGTAAGTATTATGGAACAAAAGAAGGATCCTTTTAAAACAGATAAACCGCTTTATGATTATAGTATTTCTTATGATTATTCCAAATTACCGAAAGATTTGATTGAAATAATTCATGAGCTTGAAGAATATGATAAAGAAGGGGACTGGTTTAATTATGATATGAAGTTTCCTATTCTTGATGTTAATGCAAAATCATATTGGCGTAATAGGGTTATTAGTGAGTATGATTATAAAACATTATTAAAAAAATATGGAGGTATATATGATTAAAATTGAAGATTTTAGTTTACTTAGTTCTAGTGGAATTAGTTATGGTGGACACGGTGGAAGTAAAAGAGGAGTTATTTTAAACAATGAAAGATGGTTTTTAAAGTATCCTAAGTCTACTAAAAGTATGGATGTTGCAGGCTTGTCATATTCCACTACACCATTGTCAGAGTATCTTGGTTCTCATATATATGAATCAATTGGAATAGATACTCATAAAACTAAACTAGGATTTGCTAATGATAAAATAGTGGTAGCATGTAAAGACTTTTTGGATAGTAATGAAACTATAATTGATTATAATATGATTAAAAATGAATATGATGAAAATGTAGAAAGAGCAATTGAATCTTTATCTACTAGTTATGATGATTCGAATCACAATCTTGAAGAAGTACTTCTCATTATGGAAGAAAATCCTTATTTTAAGTCCATTCCTGAATTAAAAACAAGATTTTGGGATATGTTTGTTATTGATGCTTTTATTGGTAATAATGACAGAAATGAAGGTAATTGGGGATTAATTTTGAATAAAGATACTAATAAACTTAGAATATCTCCAGTATTTGATAATGGTGCAGCATTTTTTAATAAATCAAGTGATGAGAGGCTAACAACGATTTTTGATGATGAATTTAAGTTTAAGCAATCAGTTTATGATAGCTCAGTTTCTATTTATAGACTTAATGGGAAACAAATTAATCCATTAAAATATATTGAGAGTATGAAAAATGATGATTGCAATAAAGCTATATTAAGAATTGTTCCAAAAATTGATTTTGATAGTATTAAAAATATTTTTGATGAGTTACCAGATGAGTATAATGAACTTACTGTACTTAGTAGAATGCAAAAAATATATTACTTAAAAACACTTAGATATAGATATAATAATGTACTTATTCCTGTTTATGAAAAGTTGTTAGAGTCTTATAATGCTTAAGTAATATTAATAATCGACAAAATATTTAAAATATAATTTATATAATAGTTTAGGTGGTATTATGACTATATATGTAGATTATATTTTTTTTATCAATTTTTTATTTGATCTTATTCTTTTATATGGAATAAATATTATATTAAAAAGAAATGCCTCTAGAATAAGATTGCTACTTGGCTCTATATTCGGGGGATTTACTATTTTTATACTTTTTATATCTATAAATGGTTTTATATATTTCTTTATTAAGCTTTTACTGGGAGTCATTATGTTACTTATTACTTTTTCTTTTAAGAGTTTTAAGTATACGTTTACTAATTTTATATATTTAATATTACTTTCTGTAATACTCGGGGGTTCACTTTTCTTTATAAATAATCAACTTGGTAATAAATCGACTGGTGTAATACTTTTCACTAGTGGTTTTAATCTTAATAATATTATTGTGTTACTTGGTTCTTTACTAATTATTGAGTTGTATTCTTATATAAATAAGGTGTATAAGAATAATATATCTAATATATATAGTGTTGTTTTATATAATAAAGATCAAGTTCTTAAATTAAATGGTTATTTAGATACTGGTAATAATTTGTATGATCCATATTTTAATAAACCTATTACTATTTTAAATAAAGGAATTAATATCTTATATGATTCTTTCATAATGGTTCCTTATAATACTATAAGTGGTGAAGGGTTAATGAAGTGTATATTTTGTGATAAAGTATACATAAATGATATAGGTTATAAATATAATGTATTAATTGGGTTATCAAATGACAAATTTCATCTATATGATACTGATATAATACTACATAAGGAGATGATTGAATGAGAATAATAATGCTTTTAAAGAGGTTATTTAGAAAGAATAATATTTTTTATGTTGGAGCAACTGATATTTTGCCTCCGCCACTTGAAAAAGATGAAGAAGATAAACTAATTGATTTATCTTTTAATGGAGATATGAGTGCTAGGAATAAACTTATTGAACATAATCTTAGATTAGTAGTTTTTCTTGCTAAAAGATATGAAAATACTAAGGTTGATCTTGAAGATTTAGTAAGTATTGGTTCAATTGGTTTAATCAAAGGAATTAATACTTTTTCTAAGGATAAGAATATAAAACTTGCAACATATTGTTCTAGATGTATTGATAATGAAATACTTATGTATCTTAGAAAGACTAAAAAGAGTAAGACTGATATATCCTTTGAAGAGTCACTTAGTTTTGATGCTGATGGTAATGAACTTCATCTTGAAGATATATTAGGTACTGATAAAGATATAGTCACTAAAGGATTGGATGATGAGTTAGATAAACAGTTATTAAGAAAAGAATTAAGTAAATTAGATAAAAGAGATAAAGAAATAATGTGCTTAAGATATGGTCTTAATGGTTATGAAGAGATGACTCAAAAAGATGTTGCAGAAAAGCTTAATATTAGTCAATCTTATATATCTAGAATAGAAAAGAAAGTTATTAAAAGATTAAAATCCGTTATTAAAAATTAGAACTCTTTATAGAGTTTTTTTGTTATCCTGAACTTGCTTGATTTAACATTTTATATTTGTTATATTTAGTTTAGTTTCTTCAGGAGGTGTTTTATTAAAATGATGACTAAAAATGTACTAGAGCCAATGATGAGTACAAAAGATATGATTAATAATTTAAAGATGAAAAATATTAAGTTTAAGTTATTTAGTGAAAGGCAAGCGTTTATTTATTTAAAGTTTAATAATAACTATTATAATGTAACTTGCTATAAGAATAATTTTTTAAAGTATCAATGTGGTGATATGACTGGTAAATATCTAGATTTAGATTTTGCCTATTTAAGAGATTTATCTATAATTGATATGAAACTTAGATTGGTACTTAATGATGTAATAATGGATATCGAGCATTATTTAAAGTTGAAAATACTTAATCTTATTGAAAGTATCGATGAAGAAGATGGGTATAGAATAGCAAATATGTATTTAGAGAATGATTATAATAATGAGCAAAGATTACATAATAGCATTTTAAAGAAAGTTACGAGTACTTATTATAAAAAGATTTTTTCTAAATATGATATAGATAAAGATAATAGATTAGAGAATATACCTATTTGGGAGTTTTTAGAAATAATAACAATGGGTGAACTTATTAATTTTTATGAGTTTTTTACTAGTGAGTATGAATTGAAAAAAGAAAAAGAAGATGTTTACATAATGAAAGACATAGTTAAATTAAGAAATGCAGTTGCCCATAATACAAATATATTAAGTGATTTGGGAGTAAGAGATAAGCCTCAAAGAGCGCATATTGAAGTTATTGATTTTCTAGATAGGTGTGGTGTTAGTATTAGACTAAGAAGTAAACGATTAACTAATTCAAGAATACGACAAATCACTTATGCTCTTTATATGTTTGATAAAGTAGTAACTAGTGATGGAGTAAAATATGGTGTAACTAAGAAGATTAATGATTTGTTTTATGATAGAATACCAAGAAATAAAGAATATTATAAAAATAATGAGTTATTACAATCTGTTTATCATTATTTTGATTGTATTATAAAGAAGTATTATGTGATATAAAATATTATAAAAATATTGACATAGTATTACTAAATATGTTATATTATATATGCAAGTAAAAAAACATTAAGTTGTTTTTTGTAAGATAGTTATTTTCGGATAGCGGTCTATTTTTTTGCCCAAATATAGTTGCATAGTATTACTAAATATGTTATATTATATATGCAGGGAAAAAAAACATTAAGTTGTTTTTTGTAAGGCAGCTATTTTCGGATAGGGGTCTATTTTTTTGTTCAAATATAGTTGACATAGTATTACTGAGTATGTTATATTATATATGCAGGGAAAAAAACATTAAGTTGCTTTTTGTAAGATAGTTATTTTCGGATAGCGGTCTATTTTTTTGCCTAAAATTATTTTATTGGAAACTATTGACAATGAAAAGTTTTTTTGTTATTATTTTCCTATATTATTAAGCAATGAAAAGAAGTAGTAATAAAGATTACTGTTTTAGTGAGTTAGGGATAGTGAAAACCTAATAATAAGTGCTTTATGAACGTATCTTTGAGCTTAAACGTAGTTTTGCGTTAAAAAAAGAGTGCATAGAGTTCTATGAAGTAAGGTGGTACCACGGAATGTTTCGTCCTTATTTTATAGAATTTTTTTATTGAAAGGGTGAGATTATGAAAGAAAAGTTAGAAAGTAAAATACTTAATATTTTTAGTGAAAATGGTTATGATGAAAAATATGCTAAAGTAAGTGTGTCTAATAGACCAGAATTATGCGATTATCAAATTAATAGTGTTTTTCAAATAGCGAAGGAAGAAGGAAAAAATCCTATCGAAGTTGGAGAGCTTATTACTAATATGATTAATAATTGTTCGGATTTTGATGATTATTTTGATTCTGTAGTTTTTGCAAAGCCTGGTTTTATTAATATTAAAGTAAGTGATAAACTTATTTTAAATGAACTTAATAAAAGCATTTCTTCAGGTAATTTTGGTATAGAAAAAATTAACGAAGATAAGACTTGTGTAGTGGATTATGGTGGACCAAATATAGCTAAACCTCTTCATGTTGGACATATTAGACCTGCGATAATTGGACAATCTATATATGAAATATTAAAAGAAAAAGGATATAAAGTAATCGGAGATGTGCATCTTGGAGATTTTGGACTTCAAATGGGACAAGTAATATATGGATTAAAAAAGAGGGGACTTAGTGCTAAAGATATTAATATTGAAGTATTACAAGAAATATATCCAAAGATGAGTGCTTTATGTAAGAGTGATGAAGAAGTTGCAAGTGAATGTAGAAAGATTACCAAAGAGTTACAAGATGGAAATAATGAAGAATATAATGAATGTTTTAAAGCAATGTATGATGCATCGCTTAATGATATAAAAAGAATATATAAGTATTTAGGAGTATCATTTGACTATTGGTATGGTGAAAGAGATAGTTATAAATACATGGATGACTTAATGAAGTTTTTAGAATCTAAAGGTGTAGTAGAAATAGATGATGGTGCTAAAATAATAAGGGTGGCTAAAGAAGATGATAAAAAACTTGTACCTCCACTTATTATCCAAGGTAAAAGTGGCGGTTTCTTATATGCCACTAGCGACCTTGCTACTATATATCAAAGAATGAAAGATTTTAATCCTGATTATATGCTTTATGTGGTAGATAATAGACAAAGCTTGTATTTTGAACAAGTATTTAGAGCTTGTGAAATAAGTGGTTTAACTGATGGTGTTTCTTTAGAACATGACGCATTTGGTACAATTAATGGACCGGATGGAAAACCATTTAAGACAAGAAGTGGTGAAACTTTAAAATTAGATGATTTGATTGAACAAACTAAACAAATATTTATATCTAAGAAAGAATCTAATAAGAATATGAAATCTAGTGATATAGATATTATAGTTAATTCAATATTAAAGTTTGCTGATCTTCAAAATAATCGTGAAAAGAATTATATCTTTGATATAGAAAAGTTTGCAGATGTAAATGGTAAGACAGGACCATATATATTATATACTGCAGTTAGAATTAGAAAGATTATTAATTCTAATGTTGTAGAGGATATTTTAAGTAATAAGATATATAATGAAGATGATAGAAACCTAAGAAAAAAATTACTTGAAGTAAATAATGTAGTGACACGTGCTTGTAATGAAAGAATGCCTCATTATATAGCAGAGTTCTTATATGATTTAGCGGTATTAACTAATACTTTCTATCAAAATAATAATATTTCTAATTTAGAAGATCTAGATAATAAAAGAGATTGGGTTAATCTATTATCTTATACATATAGTGTCATGGAAAAACTACTTAGTTTATTAATTATAGAAATACCTAGTGAAATGTAAAAGAATCAGTTCATTGTGACTGATTTTTATTTTGGTTAGTTTTATCTGTTTTCCTGAAAAATCAATGTGTATCTTGCTTAAATCTTACTTAAATCTTGCTTAATTACTAAGTATTGATATATTGTAATAAATAAGAATTGGAATAGATAAGCTATAAGTAATGCATACATATTTATATCTAAGAATAAGAGGATGAATAGTATAACATTTTTAATAATATTACTAAATAGATTTGAATACATAACATTTTTACTTTTATTCATCGCTTGTAAAGCAGTACTAAGTGGTCCTTGGATATACGATATTAAAAATATAAATGTTGCAAATATTAAATAGTTTATACCAAGTGATTCATTAAATATTAAGTTCATTATTTTGCTTGGGAATAGTATTAATATTATAGAACATAGTCCTCCGATTAATAAACTAAATATAATTGCTTGTTTTATTTTTCTTTTAATTCCTTTATAATCTTTTAATTCGTTTAATTTAGTAAGAGTAGGCAGTAGTGCATTGCTAATGGCACTACTAAGAAAACAAGGAAGTGTGACCATTGGAATAACATATCCTGTTATTATCCCGTATTCATGGATTATATAGTTATTGTCATAGCCTAGTTTTAATAGAACAAAAGTAATAAGAATTGGTTCTAGAAACATACTGATTGAACTTATTAATCTGCCTGCAGTCGTAGGAATTGATATACTCATTAAATCTTTCATATCATGAGGATCTATTATGATATCACTTTTTTTAATAGTTACTTTTTTAGGTAAGAATAGGAATAGTATAAATATTGATGCTATTTCGCTTATTACATTGTATAAGACAAGACCACATACTGTTGTTATAATACCGTATTTTAAAAGATGTGGTGTAATAAGAATAGTTATAATTATTCTTACTATTTGTTCAAATAAATTAGACACAGTATGAGGTATCATTCTTTCTTTACCAAAGAAGTATCCTCTTGCTATACTAGATAGGGTAATGAATGGAAGGGTAAAACTAATACATAGTATAGGATAATATAGATCTTTATTTGAAAGTAGATTATTACTAATGAAAGGACTTATTATAATTAATATAAGCATAATAAAAATATCAAATATAATAGCTATTGGTATTATACCAAATATTATTTTTTTATTATTTCTTTTGTTTTCTGATACTAGTTTACTTATTGCAAGGGGTAGACTAAGTGTACATATAGTAATAAATAATGAAAAAGTAGGCATTATCATCATGAATAGTCCTATTCCATATGTACCAATGTATCTAGTGGTTATTATTCTAATTACTAAAGATAATATTTTAGTGATAAAACCACCAATAATAAGAATAATTGTAGATTTAATAAATTTATCTTTCATAATTAATTAATATGAAATAAAAAAATAATATTGATAAAATATTAAAAATATGTTAAATTATTAATAGATACTAAAGAGGTGTTTTGTTATGGAAGAAAATAAAAAGAAAAAAATATTAAAAATTACTTTATGTACTTTAGGATTAATATTAGTATTAGCAATAGGATCCCTTGCAGTTTACAATGCAAGTATACCTGGTACTGCTTTAAATAAGTTATTAGTATCACAACCTGATTTTAAGTTTAATTTTACTGAGTCAAATACTGTTACCTTAAGTAACCCTAGTAGTGATGATAAACAAGATTTTAATTTTAATGTAGTGGCATCTAGTACTGATACTAATTATATGTTTATTATAGATTATACTGTGTATTTAAAAGTAAATGAAAATAATACTATATCAAATGATTTAGTATATGTAGAGTTATATGATAAAAATAATAATAAACTAGTAGATAAAACTAAGTTAAGTGATTTAACTAAAGTAACTGGTAAAGATAATGAATATGTATTAAAGACTAATAATATACAAATATTTAATGAATCTAAAACAGATGATTTTGTATTAAGATATAGTTATATAAATAATGATAAAACTGAATATAGTAGTGATGATACTAGTCAAACAGGCACTTATAAGAGTAGTGGTACATTTAATATGACTGTTAATGTATCTATGGACAGTTTTGAATATGGAAAGATACAAAGTTTAAGTATTACAACACCTCCATCAAAGACAGAATATAATGAAGGAGAATCTTTTGATAAGACTGGTATGGTTGTTAAAGCTAATTTAAACAATAATAAATCATATGAAATAAAAGATTATACTATTAGTCCAAATGGTGCTTTAACAACTTCAAATACTGAAGTTACTATTAGTTATGGTGGCATGAGTGTTAAACAAAGTATTAGTGTTAAATCAGCAAAGACACCAGCTCAAGAATTTGCAGAAGCTAAAGTTGGTACTGATGGACTTGAACAAATAACTCATGAAATAGATGATACACTTCAAGTAGATGAAAGATTTGCAACTGAATATAGATATCGTGGAGGAAACGTAAATAATTATGTAACATTTAATAATGAAACATGGAGAATAATAGGAATAATACCAACTGAAGATACAAATGGCAATGTAGAAAATAGATTTAAAATAATAAGAGATACTTCAATAGGAAATATGAAATGGAATACAACAAAAGATACAACAACCAGTTCATATAATAATTGGGTAACAGGAACACTTAATACATATTTGAACAATGACTATTACAGTACATTAACAAGTGATGCAAAAAACATGATTGGAACAGCAAAATACTATCTTGGAGGATATAAAAGTGTTCCAAGTTTCACGTCAGATGTAATGTGGCAATATGAAAGAAAGAATGAAGCAAATAGAACGGGTTACTATTATGGAACAAATCCAATAATGCAAAATGATACAAGTAAAAAGATAGCAATAATGTATGCAAGTGATTATGGATATGCAGCATCAAAAGAATGTTCAGCAACATTATTTTCTTTTGATGAAGACTCTAATTGTATTACAACAAATAATTGGTTAGATAAAAATACATATACATGGTTACTTCCGCAGCGTTCTGGCTATTCCAACTATGCTTTCTATGTGAGCTCGAGTGGCAACGTCAACAACGTCGACGTCCACAGCGTCGCGCATGGCGCGCGCCCAGTCCTTTATCTATCATCTAACGTAAAAATTTCAAGTGGAAATGGAACTTCGGAATCACCATATCAACTTAGTATCAGTTGAGTAACATGAGCGAGCCTGCAAGGTAAAATCTTGCGGCGAGCAGTAGAAAATAAGATTTTAAAATAAGTCATAAATATGCTAAAGTACATTTTATGGCTTTTTGCATACTTATGATATTTCTATATAAATAACAAATTAATGTAAGCATGGTATTTATATTATTTCTAATATTTAACTTTATACATGTTTATTATAAAAGATAATTAATAATTTAAGCTATCGCTAATAATTTATTATATAAATAAATATAAATACATATAGTTTAATATGAAATATAAAAATCTTATCTTAATAATGATCTTTAGTATAATAATATATTTTGTATATAATGCTTCTTCTTTATATATAAGTGTATTTAATATATTAAAACAAATATTAATTCCAATATTATTATCTTTTTTCTTTGCCTTTAGTTTTTATCCTATATATAAGTTACTATGTAAAAGAATAAATAAATATATATCATTATTCATTATACTAATTAGTGTTTTATTTATATTATTTATTTTAATATATTATTCATTTCCTCTTATATATGATGAGTTTATAGTATTGATAGATTATTTTAATATAAAGATAGTTAATTATATATATGATTATATAAATATTAATTTTATTGCTAAGTCAATTAGTTTATTTACTAATTTTATATTTATATTATTTCTTACTTTTTATTTTTTATTTTATTTCGATAGGATAATACTTTTTATTAAGAGCTTTTTTAAGGATAAATATCATTTATTGTTATCTAATATATATAATGATTTAAATAATTATTTTAAAGGTTTTTATTTATTAATGTTTATAGAAATTATAGAATATTTAGTAATATACTATTTAATAGGTCATCCTTTATTTCTTATTCTTGCCATTCTTAGTGGTCTTACCAGTATTATCCCATATATTGGTGCCTTATTCACCAATCTTATTGCATTGATTACAGCATTGTCTATCTCTAAGGAGTTATTTATAGCTAGCGCTATTGCTATGATTGTTATACCTATACTTAATAATTATTTTGTTGAGGTTAAGATATATTCTAATAAAGTACAATTACCTGTTTTGGGTATAATATTATCTATGGTTATATTTAGTGCTATATTTGATATATATGGGGTAATATTTTGTATACCTATGTATATTATATTTAAGAATGTATTTAGTTTTCTTTATTATTAGGAACTATAAGAAAGTGCTATACAATTAGTATATTTTAGCGATTCTATTCCAAAAAAAGTGGAATTGGACACTTTTTTTGGAATAGAATATTGATAAAACTCATTTTTTAGTATATACTAATGATAGTGAGAAAGGATGGTTATGATGGAAATAAAAAGAAACTATTATTTGAACAAATTAATTTCAAAGAAGAATAACAAACTTATAAAAATTGTTACAGGAATTAGAAGATGCGGAAAATCATATTTATTAGATCCTATTTTTAAAAATTATTTATTAGATAATGGAGTTGACGAAAATCATATAATTAAATTAGAGTTAGACTCAATTGAAAATGAAGAGTATACTAATCCCAAAAAACTTTATGAATATGTTATGAAAAAAGTAGTTGACAAAGATACATATTATATTATTTTGGATGAGATACAAAAAGTATCAAATTTTGAAAGTGTTTTAAATAGTTTTTTAAGAAAACCAAATCTTGATGTTTATGTG
>CAKOJO010000019.1 GCA_934090595.1 uncultured Bacilli bacterium
GTTAGTAGTTTATTACTACCTATAATTTAGATAATTAGAGGTTGTCCGACTTCAACCTTTATGGCTCCATTTAAAAATACAGAACTTAGTAATTTGCTGAGTTCTTTTTTTGTGCCCACGTAGGCTGCTTGAAAAGCAGGTTCTCACCTTGTTTTACAAGACCATTAAACTACATTTTTAATCTTTGATTAAAACTAAAACGATGATTGTTTTTAATCATCGTTTTCTGCACTAATTTTCTTTATAATTTGATTATTTCTATACCATAGAATTTGATCTGTCAAATTATACCATTTGATTTGAACATTGTATCTACATTTTTCATATTTGCTATTGTAATTTAGATTTCTTGACTGTGGTTGTATAAATAATGGTCCAATATGAAGTCCTGTTGTTTTCATATCTTTGTATTCATATATTATTTCTTTTACCTCATTTTCTTTTAGATAGAAAAAATTGTTTATTGAACCTATTATTATAGCATCTACCCTTTTGAATTTTTTACTTCTTCCTTGTAAAATAAATCTTTCAATACATTTTTCTATGAATTCCTTATTATTAAATTTTTGATTCAAGTAATCTATATCTTTTTGATTTAGTTCTTTGTATTCATTAACACTTATTCTTGTTTTTCCTGTGCCATTTTTTGTTCCGTCTGCATAATGAAAATACAAGTATTTTTCTATAATATCTTTTGAAAAATGATTTGTTATTAAAAAATGAATGAATTCAGAAATTGGTTCTAAATGAAATGAGTTTTTGTCTCCGATTTTTAAACTCAGATTTTTTTCTATGTTGTTTATTGTAATTATTATATCTGTTTTATCCTTTTCTTTATTTTTAGTTGCATAAACAATATCATTTTCATCTATGTTGTCATATAGTACGTTTATTAGTTCTTGCATTAATGGATTCAACTGTCTTACTTGTTTTTTGTTCAAATAGTTTATGTAGATAAGTTCATTTTTTATACCTTTATTTATCATATTATTTCTCCTTTCATATATATAGAACGCATATTTTTGTAAAGTTCCTAAATTTTTTTATTTTTTTACAATAAATAAAACGGGTTTTTGTTGCAAACTCGTTTTAATATTTAATTATTTATTTTCTTCTCTTTCAGAATAATATTCTGGAACATCAGGGATAGCATTTATTCCATCTACTGGTTGATTTAGTGTTTCATGTATTTTTAATGGATTTATTTTTGGTAAATCTGATACTTCTATCTTATCTTTACCAAGCATTGTTTTAAGTGCTATGTTAAGCATTCTTATATCATATTGTCCTTTAAATAATGGAACAATATGTTTATCTAAATGATACATTTTATAGACTGCGGTCATTGCTGTTCTAACACTAATTTCAACAGTAAATACAACATCTTCTTGTTGATTTAGTCAATCTTTGGAGTATAACTTTTCTATTATAAGAAAAGTTATGATTCCATTTAAAAATATAGAACTTAGTAATTTGCTGATTGCTTTTTTGTGTCTACAAGGCTATTTGAAAAGTAGGCTTTTTCTTTGTTTTATAGGACAGCTAAACTATATTTTATTCTTCGATTAAAAATAAATGATGATTGCTTTTTATCATCTTTTTTGGTACATTTTATCATTTTTGTATTGATATTATACTATTAAAAGTCAAAATCTAAATATACGTAATTATTCATATCGTAAGATAAATTATTTTCAATCATTTTATTGGCAGTTTTACAACATTTGGAAATTCTTTTTCCATTAAGTAATGGATCAATGTATCTAATCTTTGCGCCATGGTGAACATAATAAACATTTTGAGGTTCTTCTTTTGATACTTTTACTTTTTTAGCATTTTTCCAAGTATTAAATATATCATTATATTTAGAAGTTTTTATAATATCTATTACTTCACTTTCTTTTAATGTATATAAATCTTTTTTTGATATTTTGTTTTCATTACTTAATCTTTTTAGAATGTCTGCGATTAATTGCATAGAGTATCTAGTTCTATCTTCACGATATATAATAGATAATTCACTTGTTACCTTTACGAAATTTCTAGCTATTTCTTTTGTTTTAAAACCCAGTTCAATTTCATTTTCTTCATTAGTTTGGATTTCAATGTCATCATATATTTCTTTAATATTTATTAAATCTAACAATCTATATGTAAACAATGCATTTGATAATGAATATTCTAATCTATCAGCAGATAATTTGGGTGTGTCATTGTCCGCGATAGGGTATAAGTGATAATTATCTATTTCTGATATTTTTATATTGTCTCTTTCTGATAAACTCATAATTTCTTTTGAGTTTTTAATTATTTCTGTTGTTAGGTCTTCAGTTGACTCTTGTATCATGTAATCTCCATTGATAAAATCTACACAATGTTTAAATGCAGGTGTTGCTATGTCATGAAATAATCCGGATAGAGTTTGCTTTTTATCATGTGTGAAATGCCATATGATTAAAGCAACTGCTACAGAATGATCTAGACTTGAAAAGAAAAAATCACTTTCAAATAAGTCAGAGTATATAGTTCCACAAGTAATACTAATATATTGTTGTGATAAAAGTTCTTTGGTATCTATATATTCATTTAACCAGTCTGGAAATTCTGGTTCTAATATTTTGAAATATTCTTTTATTTCTGTATTTAAATTATCATAGTATAGTTTCATTTTTTCACATCCTTGTAGATATAATTTGTATTTTAAAGTTGTTTTTATTATTGAGTTTCATTTATTGTTAATTTTTGATCTAATAATCTTTTTGTACTATTTTTATTTATAATTCAGATTTTTTGACTGTGGTTAATGAATAATGGTCCAATATGAAGTCCTGTTGTTTTCATATCTTTGTGTTCATATATTATTTTTTGTTTTATACTAAATATGCTACTATTCCAATTACGCCAGTCATTGCTAAACCTAAACTTGGCATTATGATACCTGGTAAATCTTGAAATTTATTAGGGTTAATCTTTCTAAATAGTACACCAATAATTAAGAATACTATTGAATTTAATAAAGCCATCCATTTAGGAACTCCTAAAGATCCATTTAATACTGCGATCATTATACATATATCAGTACTCATAAGTACAATGTAAGATAGGAAGAATGGCGGATATATTGTTCTATAAAAGCCTTCTAGTGTGTTGTCTGCAATGTCATAATTATCTTTACCATCATTGGTAATTCTTTTATAAATGACTGCTTGGATGCATAACATTGAATGAACGAATAGTCCTCCTACACAGCCAATGAAGCCTGTTATTAAAATTAAATTAGATAGTAATAAATTATTTTTTCTAATCATATCTGCTATAGCATAAAATCCAAATCCTAGTAAAATTACCCCAAACATTGCACATATTATAGATAGGCCAAATCTCCATTCAGACATTTTGCTCCAATTACTATCAATATTTTTTGATGTTCCTAGTTTTTTATTTTCTTTACCTTTCAAATCGAATAATAGATCACTTGTGCAGCATAGTAATCCTCCGACTAGTCCCATAATGCTTAAAATCAAATTCATGTTTATTACCTACTTTCTATGTTTTTTGTACTTTTTATATATAAATTATACTATAATGTAAAGATATTTTCTATAAGTATTCTTAGGTTTTATATATGTTCCATTAAAAAAGAAGCTTGTTATGCTTCCTTTTTGGTTTTTGAATTATTTTTTGTTTCTAATTTTTTTGCTTCATCTACTTGTTTTAGTCCTAAGTTTATGAAGTATATTATTACTAACCATGCTGCTACTGTTAAGCCTATTTGAAGTAGATAGTATGGTGTATTTATAGGCATATCCCACATTCCGTGAAGTATAATTGGTATTAAGCATATTAGTAAGAATCTCTTGTCATTTATGTGTTTTTTGTCTAGTTTTTCGAATCCTTTTACGTACATTAATGCTGCTCCTTCGATTGCTGCCCAAGCAACGTGTCCACCTGGTGCTAGGAATCCACGTAGTTTTATTACTCCAAGCATTGATTCTAGTCCATTGCTTAAGCCGAATCTTAATATGTATCCTGCTGTTTCAAATGCTGCGAATCCTGCTCCTACTGCTGCTCCTATTAAAAGACCATCTAATATGTAGTTGCTTTTTTTGCTTTTGAATAGGAAAAATGCTACTATTGCTGCTTTTGCTACTTCTTCTATTAGTCCGACCATTAATGCTCCGGAATAAGTGCTTATATCGGTATTAAAGTCTAATGATAAGAATAGTATTGCAAGTATTAAGCTTAGTCCTCCACCCAAGATAAAGTATTTCATTACTTTATAGAACGGAATGTTTCTAAATATATTTATCTCAAAGAAAAATATTAGTATTGTTACTGGAACGGCGAATGCTGCAAGCATTACCATGGCTGGTAAGAAGTTGGCATTTCCATATGTTATAAATCCTATTCTAACTGGTATGTATGCTATTAAGAAGAAGATGAATATTTTAAAGTATACCCATGCTGTTGCTTTTGTTGGGTCAACATCTTTTAAGTCAGGTGTTGTATTTGGTCCACCGCATATAAATACTTCGTCTAATTCTTCATCGGTATGTTTTTCAAAAGTGTTTTTGAATAGGTCTTTAAATGTTACATAGTTTTCACTTTTTGCCCCGGTTATTTTATCTAGGTTTTCGCTTATAATGTTTTGAGCGTTTTTCTTTTGAAGTGGGTAACCACATTCTGGACATGTTACATCACTTGGTTTTACTATTTTTCCACATTCTGGACATGTTTTATTATCGTTTTTATATCCACAGTGGGGACATACTTTAGCAGTACTTGAAATTTCTTTGTTACATTCACGGCATTTTATTAAGGCCATATTAGTTTACCTCCTTTAATGTTTCCATTATTATTTTTCCAACGTTGTTTATTTCGTCAGTGTTAGTGTTTTCTTCTTTTGTTGTTACTAAATACATGCTATTTCCTACTAGAAAGGCGTATCTATTGTCAACAACTACGTGATTGCTTGAAGTGTATGTGTATTGTATCCCATAGACGTATTTGTCACTTATATATGCACTTACTAGATCGATTGTTATTCTAGCATCAGGGTATTCTTTGCCGATTGCGGTAGTAAGTTCTGTTAAAAGTTCTCTAGGATCATTGTAGCTTTTATATTTTTCTATCATTACATAAGGTATTAACGCTCCTTCTTTATCGATATTTTTAGCTACATAGATGCTACCGTCTTTACTAACATATACTTTATATGTTGTTGGAAATTCAAAGTATTTACCATTTTGATTGAATTCATAGTTACCATTTGCATTTGGTTTTAATTCAACGTTTGGATTGTTGTCCTGATTGTTAGTGTTAGGACTATCGATGAAAAAGAAATATCCTGCGATTAAAATTATTACTATAATTATCAGGTATTTATTATTCCATTTGTTTTTTAGTTCATTAAGATTAGTTTTATTATTTTGATTATTACTGCTTGTTCTTTTTTCGAATGAGTATCCACAGTGAGGACAGCTTTCTGCTTTATCACTTATTTGTTTATCGCACTCTGGACATTTGATTAGTGCCATATTTTTTCCTCCTTTTGTTTCATTATAACAAATTTGTAACGAAATGTCATTAGATTGATTTTTTTGTTTTTCTATTTATATTATACTATATATTTTTATATTTATTATGTATTTTGTAATTGTCCTTATGTAGTTATTATTCATAAAATATTTTGAGGAGGAAATATTGTGGAAAAAGAGCTTAGTAATATAGTAAGTGCAGTTGGTAATTATGATCAAATACCTACTTCGATTACTTCGGTTGCTTCGGTTGTTACAATGATTGATGGTCTTAGTATTAGTAAGGTTGCTGATAAAAGAGTATGGGCTGATGGATTGCTTACTTATACTGTAACTATTACAAATAATACCGTGAAGGAATATAGTAGTCCGGTTGTTCAAGATACGCTTGATATTTTACTTATTGATTTTGTTGATAGTAGTGTTACTATAGATGGAGTTACTTCTTCGGCTTATACTTATAGTAGTGATACTGGTTTATTAACTATTAATCTTGATAAGATAGATGCTTCTTCGTCTAAGGTTATTACTTTTCAAGTTAAAAAGAAATAGTTTAGCTAAAAAAATCACATTTTTTGTGATTTTTTATTCTTCTAAGGTCCAAGTTATTACGCTTTCATATTCCATGTTGTTTATTAATGGTTCAGTTAGTTTTAAAAGTATTCCTTTGTCATCGTCCCATGTTATAGTTGTTGTTTCTTCATCTTGAGTGTTTTGATATATTAATATTTTTTCTTGTGACATGGTTGTTATATTATTATTTTGATCTATAAAGATTAATGAGTCTTTTAGAGTTTTATCACTTGATGATGTTAAATCATTATTTATTTGAGCGTATAGTTTCCAGTTTGTTTTGGTTATTCTTGAGTCTTTGACTACTACTTTTAATTCGTCTTTTCTCGGGCATATTATAGGATTTGTTTTTATCGGAGTTAGTTTGAATGGAATTTTCTTTGTGGCGCTTTCTATATTTAGTTCTCCGGGGTATATTATTTGTACTTGTTTAGTATGGTATATTAGTTCATTGTTTTGTTTGGCATTTATTGTTATTATTGTTCCAATTGGAAGAGGTTCTTCAAGATTATGGGAGAATTTTCCTGTTTCATCTGCGATTGTTGTTATTTCATTGTTTTCGTATTCTATTAAGAGTGATGCAAGTGGTTCTGTTGTTCCTTCGATTGTTGTGTCGGTATCAGTAATTGGATTCATATTTACTTTAAAGTCTCCGATAGTGAATGCTTTTTTTGTTTGAAAGGTAAAGTTTGATAGTGCTGGTAGTGTTTGAAATTCTTCTTCGGTATAGTTTGTTTCTGATATGATTGTTGTTGTGTTATTAAATGTTCCTTTTATTGTTGATAGTTCTTTTTTATACCATGAGTATGTTGGAAGGGTATTTTTTGTTATTGATTGTTCTATTGATATAACATTAGTAAAAAGATTGGTTCTATTGAAGGTGAACTGAAATGGTATTGATGTTGTTGTGTTTATTATGTTTGCTGTTGTGTTGTAAAGCATTATTTTTTTAGGATTATTTAGAGTCAAAGCAGAGTCTTTATTTTGAAATGATATGTTGTAGTTTGATGTTGATATGCTTGGATAGTTATTTATTATTTCTAGTGTTGCTTGTTCATTTATTGTTATTGGTCCATAGCTATACCATGTTGGATAATTTGAGTTTCTTGCTGTTTGTTTTATTTTTAAGGTTGCGGTTTGCTCTAATGTTGTTGTCCCTGTTCCGAATGTTGCGTATGCCATCCCATTTTTTGTGGTAATATTAAAGATTGCATTTTGTTTTATGGTTAGGGTTAGATTGGTTGGTCCATAGAATAGTTCTCTATTTTCGCTTATAAATTCTACTTTAGCATTTGGTAAAATGGTTAATGATGGATTACTATTTCTAAACCAAAATGAAGAATTGGCTGTTGATTTATGGGTTATTGTGGTTGTTTTTCCTATTTCTATTTGATTAGTTTCTGCGACTTCATTTCCTGTTGCGTAGTTGTCTTCGATTGTAATATTTGAGTTTATGAATCTTGTTAGTCCACTGGGATGAAAGCTTATTTGAGGACCTTTATATGTGATGTTGTTGTATTCTACTACTGTGTCTTTATAGATATTGCTTTCTGGAACATAGATTACTCCATAGTAGTTGGAGCCAATGATGTTTATGTTTTGGACTATTACATTTTTTATTAGATTTGATGATATGTTTATGGTGTCACTTGCACTGGTGCTTTTTTTATCTTCAAGGGTATATGTTGTGTTATTATGGGTTCCATCTATTGTAATGTTTGATTTGGTACTTGATATTTTTATACCATTTGTAAGGGTAATGTTTGCACCGAAATGGACTGTTGTATAGTTATTTTGTTCTTCGAGTGATTTTTTTAGTTCTTCGTAAGTATAGACTACTACCGTAGTATCGTTTATTATTGTCATTTTAATACCTCATAATATAATATGATGTTTTTTTAATATTAATTGTTTTATTTATTTAGATAAATTAAAAACAGGATTTCTCCTGCTTAAAGTTTTTTCTTAATTAGTTTTATATATACTATTAAGTATGATATTGATATTAAAAAGCCTCCGATTACATCGCTTACGTAGTGTACTCCTAGATAGATTCTACTTATACCTATTGCTATAATTAATAATGATAGAATAATGATTAGTGTTGTTTTTAGGTATTTATTTTTGATGTTTTTATATATTAAGTAAATTAGGAAGCCATAGAATGCCATGCTGATCATTGAATGTCCTGACGGGAAGCTATAGCCTGTTTCGTTTATGATTCTAAATTCTGTTGGTCTTGGTCTTCTTAGAATGAATTTTAGTACTTGATTTAGAATTGTTATTGTTACTAAGTTGGTTAGGGTTAGAAGACCTATTTTTTTATTTTTTACTATTATGAGTAAAAGTATCGTTATTGTTATTAGGCATGTTGCTCCGCCAAAGTTGGTTATTATTTTCATGTATGTAGTTACGGAGTCTTTGATGAAGTATTTTTTTAATATATTGTAGAAAGTTATGTCTTGTTTCATTATTTGGTATTCAAGAACGTCTTCGGTTAGAGCTAGAAAAAGTATTAAACAAACTAGAAAGAGTATCCATTTGTAATTGGTTTTTATTATGTTTATTATTTTATTCGTCATTTTAACCTCTTGCTATTTCAAGAACTTTTTTTATTGTGTTGGCAGTTCTTATTGTTATGTATTTGTTTACGTCTTTTTGAGCGGTTTTGCTCCACCAATTTGTTTTTCTATACTCTTTTAGTGTGTATGACCAAAATATGTTGTTTTTGTATTCTTTAATTTTTTCTAGTTCTTGATTTGGTTCTCCTAGAATGTTATATACTTCGTCGTATGTTTTTGGTGGTATTATAAATATTATATTGTCATATATTTGTTTATCATCTTTGCCCCACCAATCTGGTTGATTGTTTAATAGGTCTTCGAGAATGTCTTTGGTTGTTATATAGATTTCGGTATCAACATTTAGTTTATCTTTTAGGATTGTTTTGATGTTTTTTTCTATTTCATTTGGTTCTTGATTGGTATCAAAGATTATGTTGCCACTGTTTAGGTATGTTGTAACGTTTTTATAGTTTGAATCTTCTAAGTATGTTTTTAGTTGTTTCATTGGCACTTTGTTTTTACCACTTATGTTGACTCCTCTTAATAGTGCTATATACTTCATAGGTTTCTCCTTTTGGTTTTATTAGTTTATTTCTATTAATTCGTATTTTCTAGATCCAAAGCCTAATTCGTCTGATGCTTCGATTGTGTGGATTCCGTTTTGTCTTTCTATTCTTTCGATTAGATGGTCTTTTCCTTTATCGTTTGAATTATATACTAAGTCTATGCAAGCTTGGTCTATAGCAATTGGATCTGTGCTTGCTAGTATTCCTATGTCTTTCATGCATGGGTCTTCTGCTACGGCACAGCAATCGCAGTCTACTGACATGTTACACATTATATTTATGTATGCGATATTGTTTTTGAACATGTTGTGTACAGATGATGCGGCATCGGCCATTGATTCTAGAAATTTGTCTTGTTCTGGTAGATTGTCCCATAGTTTTGTTTGGTCTTTTGATGCTCCTGCTGTGTGGATGTATGTTTTTCCATTTGATGATGCGCATCCGATTGATAGTTGTTTTAATGCTCCTCCATAGCCTCCCATTGGGTGTCCTTTAAAGTGAGATAGAACAAGCATTGAGTCATAGTTTTTGATGTTTTTTCCTAAGTAGTTCTTTTTGATTACTTTTCCATTTGGTATATCGATTTCTAAATCACCGCCTTCATCCATAATATCAACGTCAAAGTATTTAGTCCAATTGTGTTCGCTTATTAGTTTTTTATGTTTTTCGGTTTTATTTCTTGCTCCTTCGTATGCTGTGTTACATTCTACTACTGTACCATTTACTTTGTCTATTATTGGTTTTACGAATTCTGGTTTAATGTAGTTTTGGTTTCCTTTTTCTCCAGAGTGTAATTTTACTGCAACTTTTCCTTTTAGTTCTATATTTAGTGCTTCATATACTTTCATTAAATTTTCTTGTGTTACTCCTTTTATGAAATATACTTTTTCCATTTTATCTCTCCTTTTTTAGTTTATATATATAGTATAATACTTTTTTTATTTTTTTAATAGAAAAAAGATGATTTTTTGAACTAGTAGTTCTTATCATCTTTATAGTTCGAATTGTGAATTGTATAGATTTGCATAGAAACCTTTTTGTTTTATTAATTGTTCATGGTTTCCTGTTTCTATTATGTTTCCATCTTTCATAACTAAGATTAAGTCAGCATTTTTTATGGTTGATAGACGATGGGCAATTATGAATGATGTTTTTCCTTTTGTTAGTTTGTCCATTGCTGTTTGTACTAATTCTTCTGTTCTTGTATCAACGTTACTTGTTGCTTCATCTAGTATTAAGAATGGAGAGTTTTCTATCATAGCTCTTGCTATTGTGATTAATTGTTTTTGTCCTGATGATATGTCATCGTTGTCTGTCACTGATGAGTTGTATCCTTCAGGTAGTGTTTTTATGAAGTGGTCTATTCCTACTTCTTTACAGACTTCTGATATTTGTTTATCTTTGATGTTTTTTCTATTGTAGATAATATTTTCTTTAATGGTTCCTTCGAATAGCCATGTATCTTGAAGAACCATAGTAAATAGTTCGTGGACGTTTTGTCTTGATAGTTCTTTTGTATCTATATTATCAATTTTTATAGTTCCACCGTTTATTTCATAGAATCTCATAAGAAGGTTAACAATAGTAGTTTTTCCTGCGCCAGTTGGTCCCACTATCGCGACTTTTTGACCTGGTTTTATTTTAGCGCTGAAGTTGTTTATTGTTGGTTTATCGTTTCCATCGTATGTAAAGACAACGTTTTGGAATTCAATGTTTCCTTTTACTTCTTCTTTGTCTAGTTTATGTTTTGGATTTTCTTTTTGCATTTCTTGTTCATCAATGAATTCGAATACTCTTTCTCCTGCTGCTGCGGTTGATTGAAGACTTGTCATTGCTTGAGCGATTTGTGTAAGTGGAGATGTGAACATTCTAACGTATGTCATGAAGGCCACTATTACACCGAATGTTATTTTATCATTTATTGTTAATAATGCTCCGACTATACATACTGCTACGTATCCAAAGTTTCCGATGAAGGACATCATAGGAGGCATTAATCCTGATAAGAATTGACTTTTTTGATTTGATGTTTTTAGTTGTTTGTTTAGTTTGTCGAATTCTTTTTTTGTATATTCTCTAGCATTGCTTACTCTTACAACATTTATACCGGTATATATTTCTTCAATGTGACCGTTTAGTTGGCCTAGTCTTGTTTGTTTTTCATTGAAGTATTTTTGTGATTTTGACATAACGATCATCATTAAGGCAAAGCCTAGTATACTTGATACGATTGCTGTTATGGCCATGATCCAGTTAGTTATGAACATCATTATTATTGTACCAATGAATAGTGTTATTGCACTTACTAGTGTTCCTAGTGATTGGTTCATTGTTTGTCCTATTGTGTCTACGTCGTTGGTTACTCTTGATAGGATATCTCCGGTTTGGTGTTTATCAAAGTATTTAAGTGGAAGTTTGTTTATTTTTTTAGTTATTTTTGCTCTTAAATCTTTGGCAAACTTATTTGATACAATTGACATTACTAGTCCTTCGAATAGATTGAATATTGCACTTATTGCGTATAGAACTACTAAAAAGATTGTTATTGTTTTTATTTTTTCTATGTTCATTTTAGGACTTATTACTGTTTTTATTGATTCTGGTAGTTCGTCCATTTTTTTATATAGTTCACTTACGTTTGTATCTTTTGTTAAGTCTTTTGTCTTTTCTATATATTGTTGTTGGTCGATTATTGAAATGGTTGTGTTATCAATTGTTATTTCTTGTGGTATACCGTTTTGGTAGTTTGTAGCTATTTTCTCATTTAATTCTTTCATGTTTTCTTGGTTGACCACTAATCCTTCGGTGATGGTGTCTGTTAGTTCTTTTAGTTTGTCTGGTGCGAATAGTGATAGGACTGAGCCTAGTGCTGAGAGGATAAGTGAGATTATTACTAAGACTTTAAATGGTTTTAGTTCTTGCAGAGTTCTTTTTATTGATTTTTTGAAGTCTTTTGCTTTTTCATATTGCATTTCATTATGATGTTTTGGAGTGTTTTCTTTGTTTTTACTCATGTTCTAATTCCTCCTTTGAAAGTTGTGATAGTGCTATTTCTTTGTAGACTTTACATGTTTTTAGAAGTTGTTTATGAGTGCCTATTCCTACGCATTTACCTTGATCTAGCACTAGTATTTTATCAGCATTCATGATTGTTCCTATTCTTTGTGCAACAATTAGATTGGTTGCATTTTTTGTGTATTTTTTAAGTTCGTGTCTTAGTGTTTTTTCTGTGTTGTAGTCTAATGCTGAAAACGAGTCATCGAAGATGTATATTTCTGGTTTTCTTGCTACTGCTCTTGCTATTGCTAGTCTTTGTTTTTGTCCACCAGATATGTTTGTTCCTCCTTGAGCAATATCTGATTCGTATTGTTTATCCATTTTTAGAACAAATTCTTCTGCTTGAGCGATTTTTATTGCTTCTTTCACTTGTTCTTTTGATATTTTTCCATGTTTATTTTTTCCGTATGCTACGTTTTCTGATACTGTGCCACTGAACATTACTGCTTTTTGTGGAATGTATCCTAGTTTGTTGTATAGTGATTCTTCAGTATATTCTTTGACGTTTATTCCATCGATTAGGATTTCCCCTTCGGTTGCATCGTAGAATCTAGGAACTAGGTTGATTAGGGTTGATTTACCGCTTCCTGTTGAGCCGATGAATGCTACTGTTTCTCCGTTTTTAGCAACGAATGAAATGTTTTCTAGAACGTATTCATCTGCGCCAGGATATTTGAAGCTTACATTTTTGAATTCTACTTCTCCTTTTATTTCTGTTTCTTTTACATTTTTTGTTCCTTCTTTTACAGTGTTTTCTGTTTCTAGTACTTCGTTTATACGTTTTATTGAAACGCTTGCTCTTGGGTAAATCATGAAGATCATTGATAGCATTAAGAATGACATGACTATTTGCATGGCATAGCTTGAGAATACAACCATATCAGTGAATAATGGAAGTTTATCTATCATTTGAGCATCTTTTATGATGTAGGCTCCGACAAAGTAAATGGCAAGTGTTAGACCATACATTATTAAGTACATTATTGGAGACATGAATGACATTGCTTTTTGAGTAAATAGTTGATTATTGGTAAGTTCGTTGTTTGTTTCTTCGAATTTATCTTCTTGGTATTTTTCAGCATTGAATGCTCTTATTACACGGATACCTTTTATGTTTTCACGTGTTTTGTTATTTATTTGATCTGTTAGTTTTTGAACTTTTTTGAATTTTGGCATGACGATTGTCACTAGGATTGTAATCATGATTAATAGAATTAAGACTGCGACTGCTGTTATAGCACTCCATTGCCAACTTTTATTTAGTATTTTGGTTATGGCCCAGATTGCTGTGATTGGTGCTTTTATTAGCATTTGAAGTCCCATAGCTATAATCATTTCTACTTGTGTAACGTCGTTGGTTGTTCTAGTGATTAGACTGCTTGTTTGGAATTTTTTTATTTCATTCATTGATAAGTTTTGAACTTTATCAAATAGTTTTTCTCTTATGTTTAATGAGAAGTTTGATGATAGTTTAGATATTATGTATCCTGTTACTACGGCGGACGCTAAACTACCGAATGCACATAGAAGCATGTATGATCCGTTTAGTATGATATCATGCATTTTACTTCCTTCAGTTTGAACTAGTCTTGTGATTGTTGACATGTAGTCTGGTATTTTAAGATCTAGATATACTTGTAATGAGATTAGTCCAATTACTAGTATTATTGATATGATGTCTTTTTTCTTCATATTTTTTAATATTTTTAACATTTTATTCCTCCTTATGTTCTATGTTTTTTATATTATTAAGTATTTTATGATATAGTTTGTCTAGTGTTTCTTTTTCCTCTTTTGTGAAGTTTTTGAAAATCATCTTGTTAAACTGTTCTTTTTGTTTTTTTAGTTCATTTACTACTTCTTGTCCTTCTTTAGTCACTAATAGTCTTGTTGCTTTGCCATCTGGTATTTTTTTTATGTATCCTTTGGATGTTAATTGTTCTGTTGATAGTGACACGTGTGATTTTGAGAAAAGAAATTCGTCCACAATATCTTTTGCTGTATTTTTAGTATTTTCACTTAAGTAGATTAATATAATTACTTCATTGTTAGTTAGATTATATTTTTTCATGATATTAGCACAAAAGTCTTTAAATGTTTTTTCAAAATGATGTCTGTGTAGACTCATTGCATCGTTTGTCATAGCATTCACCTTTCTTAGTTCAATTTTGAACCTTTATTAGTATAGTACTTCTTGATGGGATTGTCAAATGTTTTTTGATGGTTTTATGAGAGATTTAATTCTCACTTTAAATGAACGTTTTAAAAATAACATGCTTCTTTTTGGGGATGCATGGTTTTACAAATGATAACGTTTTTTTATTTTGTTTCATATATTATTATAAGGGTGAGATGTATGTCTTTATTATCTAATACTGTTTCTGCTTCTGGAATATATAATAATGTTACAACTTTACTTGCTTCGAATACTTCACTTGTTAACTTGGTTGATGAGTTAGTTCTTAATATGAGTACTAATAAAACGAATTGGTCTGATGGTAATTTAATTTATACAATTGAGGTAAGTAATCAATCTGATAAGAATCATAAGAATGTTATAGTTAATGACGTTATTGATACTAGTTTAGTAAATTTTATTATTGATTCAGTTAAAATTAATAATGTATTAGCTAACGAGGGACAGTATTCTTATGATCTGGATAAGCATATGTTGACAATTAATTTGGATGAGGTTTTAGGGACTTCTAAAGTAGTGATTTCATTTAGTGTTAAAAAGAGGTTTAATGATCCTTTTGTTTTATATAATTATTGTAGTGCTGCTTATGAGGATGAGATTGTTGTTAATAGTAATAATGTTAAGGTTATTGGGATTGGAAAGGTTTATCCTGTTGATTGTTACAAATGTAGTACACCACATTGGAGATAGTTCTATGTGATTTTTTGTATTTTGAAAAAGAATTAGTATTTCTACTAACTCTTATGTTTTATTTATTCTTCATTATCATATTGAAATAGTGATTTTATATCTTCTTCAGTTAGACTAGAGATAATATTTTGATCTCTATCTTCTCCTTCGATTAGGGTTTCTGCGAGTAATTTTTTCTTGTTTTGAAGTTCTAGGATTCTTTCTTCTATTGTTCCTTTACATATAAGTTTTATTACTTCGACCGAATTTTTTTGTCCAATTCTATGAGCTCTATCGGTTGCTTGGTTTTCTACTTGTGGATTCCACCATAAATCTAGATGAATTACTACATCTGCACTAGTTAGGTTTAGTCCTGTTCCACCAGATTTTATTGTTATTAAGAAAACGTTAGTGTCATCATTGTTGAATTTTTCTACTAATTCCATTCTTTTTTTAGAGCTTACCGAACCCTCTATTGTGTAGGTTTTAATTTTTTGTTTATTAAGTTCTTTTTCTACGATGTCTAAAGCTGTTTTGAAACTAGTGAATATTAGTATTTTATGGTTGTTTTTGACGATGTCTTTTGTTATGTCCACTAATTGTGTTATTTTAGAACTTTCTCCTTTGTAATTTGAGTAAACTATTCTAGGGTCAATGCATAGCTGTCTTAGTTTTGTTAGTAGTTGTAAGATTTTGAATCTTGCTTTTTTGTATCCTTCGGTTGCTATTATTTCTTCCATTTCTTCTTTTGTCTTTTTAACATTTGCAGCGTATAGTTTCTTTTGTGTTTCGTTTAGTTCTATGTAAATGTTGTTTTCTATTTTCGGAGGCAAGTCTTTTAGAACGTCTTCTTTTTTTCTTCTTAATATGAATGGTTTTATTTGTTCATTTAGATTATTTAGTTTATCAATGTTTTCTTTATTCATATCTTTTATGTTGTATTTTGCTTGGAATACTTTTATGTTTGCAAGGTATCCTGGCATTATGAAATCGAAGATACTCCATAGTTCTAGTACACTGTTTTCTAATGGTGTTCCTGTTAGAGCAAATTTTACTTTGGCATTTACTTTTTTGACTGCTTTGCTTATCATGGTAGAGATGTTTTTTATATTTTGCGCTTCATCTATTGCCATTACTTCAAAGTTTATTTGCTTATATATTTCTAGGTCTTCACGTAGTAGTCCATAGGTAGTTATTAAGATATTGGAATCATTTTTTTCTAGTTGTTCTAGTCTTTTTTGTTTGGTTCCATATATTACTTTGTATTTTAGTTCTTTACCAAATTTATCAAATTCTTTTTCCCAGTTGAATATTAATGATGTTGGAGCGACAATTAGTATTTTTGCATCTTTTTGTTCTTTTATGATTTGTTTTATAAGATATATTAATTGAATGCTTTTTCCTAGTCCCATTTCATCTGCGAGGATTGAACCTAGTTCACATTTATAGATGTTGTATAACCATTTTACTCCGGTTAATTGGTAGTCTCTTAATACTTGTTGGTCTTTTTTGGATATTGATAGCTCAATGTCTTTGTATTTATTGAACTTTTCGATGAATTCATCAAATATGTTGTTTGTTTCTATTATGTTGTATTTTTCTTTTTGAAGGGAGCTTAGGTAAATTGCTCTATATTTAGGAAGAGTGCCTTCGTCTAAGTTGTTTACTTGCATGTCTTCAAGGAGCTCATTTAATTGGTTTAAGTTGTTGTCTTCTTCAAGATTTATTAGGTCTCCACTTTTTAGTCTATAGTATTTCTTCTTATTTTTAAGACTTAGAAGCATGTCGTCTACTTCTTGTTTAGATGTGTTTCCTAGATTGAATTCGTATTTTAGGATGTTGTCTTGTCCAATGCTAAAGGCACTGCTGAAGGTAGTTTTTTTGATTTTTGTTTTCTTTATTTTGTCACTTGTATATACTTCGTAGGACTCCGCTAAAAGGGAGATGTCATGTTCTATAAAGTGTCCTTGTTGATCGATGTCTGTTATTATGAATTTGTTGTCTTCGAGGATGAAGTTGTATTTGTAGATGTCGTTTATTACTTGGTTTTCAAAGTCTGTGTCTCTTAATACGTTTTTAGTGCTTGCAAAGTATTCTATTTCTTCTTTGTTGTAGACGAATACTGGTTTACATACTATTTTGTTGTAGTAATAATCGATGTATAGTTTTACTTTTGGAGTCTTACATATTACTATTTCGTTTTCTAATGATTTATCTATAGTTATTTCATCTTTTATGACGTTTAAAAGTCCATTGGTAAAGTTTTTTAGATTTTGTTCTGGAAAGACTATGTTATCTGTTTCGTATTCGCTTAAGGCGTATACTATTTTTTTGGTTTCTTCGTCTAGTTTATATATTTTATTTTTAGATAGCATAAGATCTTCATCGATCAAAACGAGTTGATTTAGATTAGTGAATGCTAGTTTATAGTTTTCATTTTCTTTAAATAGATTGGTTGCAAATGGATTTTCTTTTGAGATTCCTTTGTACTTATTAGTGCCTAGTTTTTCTGTTGTTATAGTTATTTCTTTGTTTGGCACTTCATTTATTAGTCTAAGCAGTGTTCGTTCTGTTAGTGCATAGTCCCAGTTTACTTGTCTATTTGATTGGAGAAAGTCAATTAGTTTTTCGTCTTCTTTAGTGAAATAATAGTCTTCTTTTTTATATGTAAATTCTTTCCCAAAGTGTGTTTCAGTATTGCCAAATTGATATGTTTCAAGAAAGCTGGACATTTTCTTGTTTAGAGCGTACATTTTGTTTTCTCCGATTTTGAACTTTATGGTATAGTAAGTTCCACCATAATAAAATCTTTCTTCTTGATTTATTTCTATTTCGATGTTTGCTAATTTTTTAATTTTCTTTTCTTTAGTTGGTGTATTAAACATTTCTAGTATTTTTGTTGATATTTCAATAGGATTGTCTTCCATGGTAACTTTATTTATTATGTGTCCTGCATGAATTATAACTGCCGCGACATGTTTACAACTAGCGTATCTATCAAATTGTGCACATTCGCAGAAAGTATTTACTATGCGATGATCGTCTTTGGTAATCACTACGTAGTATTTCTTATAAGTTGTCTGAGATTCTACTCTGAAGTGAAATTGTCTTTCAATTCCTTGTTTTATAGTTTTTTCGTATTCAATTGGTTCTCTATAGGTTAGACCTTTGTAGTAGTCTTCTTTATTTATAACATCTAATATTTCTTGTGTAGGCATAGTATAACATCTCCTTACTGGAAGTATTATAGCATATTTGTTTGGTTGGTGCAATTGGTTTGATGATGTTTTTTGTTAATGATTGAGTTCAAAGATTAGTACATTCTTTGATGAATTGGTTCTCTTCAGGGGGCTAATTATATTAAAAAGAGGATTGTTTAAAATCTCCATAATATCGACATATAACTCATATAGAGTTTAATAAAATTTAAACGTTTTATTATTATATTTTTCATTTAGTTTATCTTTCAACTCTAAAATATTTTTTTCAATATTCTTAATATTGTCTCCTTCTTTTTCATTTATAAACTTTTTAAATAATATCAAAGCTTCTTTTTCTGCCTCTGTACCATTATCATTAATATATTTTTCTGTTCTATTTAAGATTTCTTGCATCTCTTTATCTGCAAGATTAAGATTTCTAATAGCTTCTGGATTTTTCATAAACAAATCATATATATTACTGCTATTAAATAATTGATCAAACAGCTCCAATGTTCTTTCATTATCCTTTTTTAAAACTTCACTTAATCTATTTTCATTATCAGGTATTCTTAGTTTTTAGTCATCAGCTTTATTTGAAAATTTATCTATTGAATATCTTATTTTGGGCTTATTTAAAACTATTTCTTTTATTTTAGTTTTATCAATTTTATTATAAACTTCACTGAAAATTTCATTAATAATTAATCTCAAGTCTTCTAATATTTCAAAATCAATGTACGCAGTAAACAAAATATTATTATCTTCATCTTCTTTTAGCGAATGATTTACTTGATGTCTTATAGTCTCTATTATTTTAAATAGAGATGCTTTATAGTTTTCTTTTTTTATAAGTTCTGTTCAACTTTATGACTGATGAGAATATTCACGATATGCAACATTAATGTCAATAGGTAATTGCTTTTT
>CAKOJO010000020.1 GCA_934090595.1 uncultured Bacilli bacterium
AATAATAAAAAACCAAAAAATAGTTATAATATTTTTAATTTTATTTAAAAATAACGTAAAATACCGAAACTCAAAATCTTTTTTTCTTGTAATTTATTACTTATTTGTTTTATAATAAGATTATGAAAAAAGAACTAGAGATTTATGAACAATTATTAAATGAAGAAAGTTTTAAAGAGATTGATCCATCTTTTATGTCTTACTTTAAATATATGAATGAAAAAAATAAAAACTTATCCAATCAAATTACTTTAAATGAGTTTATTAGTGAAATTAACTATAATAAAGATATACTTATAAATAGTTTAGAAAACATCAAAATAAAATATATTTATAATAGTGATATTCATGGAATTGATCATAATATAAGAGTTAGTTTATATGGATATTATATGGGACTTAAATATAAATTAGATAAATGTGATATGAAGTTACTTCTTGAAGCTTGTAAGTATCATGATATTGGAAGAGTAAATGATAACGAGGATGATCTTCATGGTTTTAGAAGTTCTCAAAAACTTGAATCATTTGAAAAATTTAATAAAAATGATATGAAGATATTGTCTGCTATGGTGACATATCATAGTGTTGATGATGAGTTATTTTTAAAAATTGCTAGGATATATGATGTTAATGATATAGAAAGATTAAGAATACTTTGTAATATTTTAAAAGATTCTGATGGACTTGATAGAGTACGTGGTTGTGGATGGGGTCTTAATACTAAGTATTTAAGGACTGATGTATCTTTAGAAATGGTTTATTTGGCTTATGAACTTTTATATAATTATCAAGATATAAAAAGTAAAAGGAGAGTGTATGATGGAAAATAATAATGATGTAGTTTTATATTTATTAGAATTAAAGAAAAAGTATAAAAATAAGTTTTATATGGTGTTAAAGGCAATAGTATTATTTTCATCATCATATATGGTTTCTAATGTATTATTTGACTTTGATTTTAATGAAGCAATAGAGTTTTATTTAATGCTTCAGTGTCTTAACGAGTTAGAAAGACAAAATATTCTTTCTAAAATAGATGAAGAATTGGAGTTATATGAAGATCTTGCTGATCATGAGGATACTGAGAAGAAATTAGTTAGAGTTTGATTATAGACAAATGTGATTTTTTTTGCTATAATCTATATGTAATGTGATTCCGATATATTTGGTATATCGGAGGAAGGAGAGAGCAAATGCTCTTTTTTTCGTTAAATAATAAATTATTAATTTTATTTACTTATAAATCTTTAGACTAGCAGTCTAGAGATTTTATTTTTCTATTGAATAAGATAATATATTATGATAAAATATCTATAGTAGGTGGTCTTATGAGTAAGAGTACAATTTATATTATTAGTGCAATTGCTTTGATAGTTTTAATATTTATATTTTTTATTGTATATAGACTTAGTAGTTTAAAAAGACTAAAGAATAAAGAAATGGAGTTAGAAAAACAAAGAAATCTTATTGTTAGTACTCCGATTATGTCTGAACTTGCTAAGATAGAAGTCATTTTAAAAAATGAAAAACTAGAGGAAAAACTTAAACAATGGCAAGAAAGATACGAAGTAATAAAAAATGAAAGATATAATGTTATTACTGATAAATTATTAGAATTAGATGGTTTAATTGAAGAAAAAAACATTAAAGAAGCTAAAGAAAAAGCAGTAGATTTAGAGATGGAAATATATAAGCTTCGTGTTACTACTGATAACTTACTTGATGAAATACGTGAAGTTACTATGAGTGAAGAGAGAAATCGTGCTATTGTAACTAAATTAAAGTCTAGATATAGAGATTTAGAAAGAACTTTTAATAATAATTCTAATGCTTATCAAGAAATATATAATAATGTTGAGTTACAGTTTGAAAATATTGAGAAGAAGTTTCAAGATTTTGAAGATGTAATGGAAAATAATGAGTATGATGAAGTTGTAAAAGTAGTGCGTGTTTTAGATGAGATGATTGCACATATTGGAGTAGTAGTCGAAGAGACTCCTGATCTTATTTTACTTATTAATAAGATTATTCCAACTAGGATAAAAGAAATAAGAGATGCTTATTCTAAAATGGTTTCTAAGGGATATCCTCTTGGGTATTTGCAAGTAGAGTATAATCTTAATACTATTCAAGAAAAAATAAAAGAAACATATGATAGACTTAAGATGCTAAATCTTACTGATAGTATGTTTGAGTTAAAGACTTTTCTTAGTTATTTAGATAATTTAATGAATGATTTTGATAATGAAAAAAGAAGTCGTAAGATATTTGATGAGACTGCTAAAACATTTAAATATAAGATAGAAAAAGTTAATAAGATAGTGGCAGATATATATTCACAACTTGATGATATAAAGAGTATGTATAACTTAAATCAAGATGATTTAAATGATTTAGAAACAGTTAATAGAAATTTATTTGATGCTAATAATGAGTTCAATAAAATGATTAAAGATTTAAAGGATAAGAAGGAACCATATTCAGTATTAAAGGATAGGATACTTAATCTTTCTATGAGATTTGAACATATTGAAGAAGATTTAAATGATTGTTTAAAATCTTTAGGAAGTATGCATGATGATGAAGTAAGAGCAAGAGAACAACTTGAAGAAATTACTGAGTTATTAAAGAAGTGTCGTAGTAAGATTAGAAATTATAAATTACCAATTATATCAAATAATTATTTTGTAGAATTAAGTGAAGCAAATGATGCTATTTATGAAATAGTTAAAGAGTTAGAAAAGACTCCGATTACTATTAAGACACTTAATATAAGAGTAGATACTGCTAGAGATTTATCACTTAAATTATATAGTACTACTAATGAAATGATTAAAACTGCTAAGCTTGCTGAAATGACTATTGTTTATGGAAATAGATATAAACCTATGGATGATGATATAGAACGTGGTCTTGATGTAGCAGGACAATTATTCTTTAAAGGTAATTATAAGAAATCTTTAGAGACTGCTATTGCGGCAATAAATATAGTAGAACCTGACATCTATAAGAAGATGTTAAATGTATATAAAGATGAATAAAGGAGATGTTATCATGAACAAATATTCGATTGGGGGGGGGGCAAAATACTAGAAAGATAAACCCTTTATTTAAAGATGTAAAAGAATACAATAAATATCTATTATCATTAATAGGTATTTTTGTGCTATTACTTTCAGGAATTATTTCTTATAATTATACAAATACATCATATGCAAAATGGAGTAGCAGTGTAGAATCTAAAAATATTATTAAATTGCATGCTAAATCTAATTTAGATGAAAGTGGGGCAAATGAACCTAAAATAACATCAAACATGATACCGGTATATTATGATGAAACAAATAGTGTATGGAGAAAAGCAGACGTTAAAAATAGCAAAGAACAATACAAATGGTATGATTATAATAACAAGATGTGGGCAAATGCTGTAACAGTAAGTGAAACTAATAGACAAACTTATTTAAATGCAGATGCAGGGACAACTATACCAATGAGTGATATAAATACAATGTGGGTATGGGTACCTAGATATAAATATACTATGCTTAATACTTGCGCAGACATAAAAAATCCAACCGAAGAAGCAAACCCAAGTTGCTATGGTTATGTATATAAAGATGAATATTATAATCGTATAACCCAAAATTTGATTAGCAGATATGGTATAAGTGAGAGAGGAGCAGATGACGTTATACTAGCATGGAAAAATGGAAAAAAAGATGCTTACTTAGAAATAACATTTGCAGTTTATGCTAACCCAGATAATGGTTATACTGAATTAACATTTGACAAATCTTTTATTAGTACAAATGTTGGTGAACAATCGTTTAATATTAAGTTTGAAAGTGGTAAAAATAGTACTGGTACAATAAAATGTACTGATAGTGTTACTGCTGGGGCATCAAGTACAAGTGAAACATGTACAGATACAACAAATAATGGATTAGTTGCTGGAATTTCAACATATACCCATCCAGCATTCTGGTGGGATAAGAATGATAACAACATAAGAGAAGAAAATGAAGAATTAACAGGAATATGGGTAGGTAAGTTTGAAGTATCTAGTGATACTACATGTACACCTTCAGATAATTCAGCAGTAGGATCAGGATGTAACTTACAAACAATAAGACCTCAAATAAAACCAAATGTAACATCATGGATCGGAGCACAAGTAGGAACATTCTTTAATGGAATCCAAAAGATGAGAGAAACTGGAAATAAATATGGATTTAGTACAGCTGATGAAACACATATGATGAAGAATATGGAATGGGGAGCAGTAACATATCTATCACATAGTAAATATGGAATAAATAAAGAAATAGCAATAAATAGTGCAAATACATATACAACAGGATGTGGACCACAAAGTGCAGGATCAACAGATAGTGGTGCAACATGTAATTCTTATACAACAACATTAGGACAAAGTGCATCAACAACAGGAAACGTATATGGAGTATATGACATGAGTGGTGGAACACTTGAATATATGATGGGTAACATGGTATATAGCAACGGACAACAAATGAGTGGGCATAATACTAAATATAATTCAGCATTTACTGGAGTATTATTAGATGGCGCATCATTTACAGGAACATATACATTCCCAAGTAAGAGATATTATGATAAGTATAGTTATGGAACAAGTAAAACAGAATATACAAGAGGAAAACTAGGAGACGCAACAAAACAAATGGAACCTATTGGAACAAGTAGTAACTGGTATGGGGATTATGCCAACTTCGTGTACTCTTCTTACCCTTGGGTTATGCGCAGCGGGTACTGCAATGATGGTACTGACGCCGGCGCCTTCTTCTTCGACAGCGGCTTCGGTGGCGCTTTCATTAACGTCTCCGCTCGTGCCGTGCTTCCTGGCGTTCTGGACTGACGAAGTCAGTGGCTCCTTCGGGACAGATGATAAATTAGTTGTTATTTGAAATAATAATTGGACCCTTTTCACTTAACTGTGTCTGACGTGGTTAATTAGTTGTGTAAAAAAAGATATATGTTATTTATATTTACATATATCTTTTAGTTTGCAATCATTACATTTAGGATTTTTTGCTGTACAATAATATCTACCAAACAGTACCATTTGATGATGAAATCTAATCCATTTATCTTTTGGTATTTTTCTTTTTAAAGCATTTTCTACTTCTAAAACGTCACTTTTTTCTTTTACAAGTTTTAATCTTTTTGATACTCTTTCTACATGGGTATCTACTGCTATATTGGGTATACCATATAATTCAGATAAAACAACATTAGTAGTTTTTCTTCCAACCATTGGTAAGTCTTCTAGGAGGGTTCTATTATTTGGTACTTTCTTATCATATTTATTATATAAAGTATTTGCTATATCAATTACAGCTTTAGACTTTTTAGTATAGTTACCAAGTACTTTTATATAACTTTGTATATCACTTAACTCTGCATCCTTTAATTTATCTAAGGTGTTATATTTCTTAAATAGTTCTTTTGTTACTTGATTAACTCTTTTATCAGTAGTTTGTGCACTTAGCATTACTGCAATTAATAACTCATAGTCTTTATTATATTCTAGTTCACATTTTGGATTAGGTATTAGTTCATCTAAATAATTTAATATAGTATTTATATTATTCATCTAAATCCAACCAATCATAATCAAATATATCTAGATTATCTTCATCTTTAGTCTTTTTTCTTTTAATATCTAATCTATTTTTATAACCTTTTTTATTCCATTCTACAAGTATTTTATCAATATATTTTAAGTTATTAACTCCATTTAATACCGCTTCTTTCAAAGCTTCTTCAATTAGTTCTTCACTAATCTTAGAATCTAACCAGTATTTTATAGTTTCACATTCAATAGGGGATAGTGTTCTACCAAACTCCTGTTCTATCTTCTTATAAATCTTACTGTTATCGTTATTGTTATTATTAGTTTCTTGTTCTTCTAGAACGATTAAACTAATTAGTTTATTCTTTAGTAATGATATATCAATATATTCTTTTAATTTATTATTTTCATTCTTAGTAATTACTTCAATTAAACTTTTATCAGTAAGAGATGCTATTATACCCATAAGACTTGGTATATCGTATTTTAAAGCATTACAGAAACTATTTATATCAAATGGTATATCTTTTTCATATGACATAAGATACGAGGCAAATATTAATTCTTTTTCATCCATATTAAGTTTAGAATAATTTTCTAATAATATATTAGGTATTACTAAATTATTTTTAAAGATTGTATTCATTATATTATTTGTTTTCATATTTACCTCCGTTTAATTAGCTATTATAACATATAATTAGCCTTTATATATTCTTTTATTTTATTTTTATCATTAATTAATTCTCTTTTTAATATTTTATATTCTAAGTCATTATATATATCTTTTAAATAACTACTTGGTTCTTTATCTAATAATTCACATATTTCATTAGTAGTAATATTTATTTCATTTCTATCTCTAATTGGTAATTTCTCATATCTAGTATTCATTTTCTTTTTATTTAGTTTTTTTAAATCACATGCTACCATAAGAGGATATAATCCATATTTATAAAGAACAGTATTATCTCTTAAATCTTCTTTTAGGATATTATTTATATTTTCTTTTAAACTTTTTTCTGTTTTTGTTAATGGATAACTATCTGTAATAGTGGACCACATAGCTATTAAGTCTTTTGTTAGTAGGACATTATCTATATTTTTAAGCTCTAAGACTTCAAGTAAACCTAATTCTTTTAGAAGTTTGACTCCTAATTTTTTATTATCACTAGCAAATATTTTAGTAAGTTCCTCTTTTTTTCTTTCATAGGATAGGTTTTTAAGTAGTTCTTTATTTTTGATTATTGCTTGTTTTAGTTCTTGATCTAGTCTAAACTTTAGAGTAGTAGCAAATCTAATTGCTCTTAGTATTCTAAGAGAATCTTCTTCTAATTTTTGATAAGGGTCTCCGATTGATTTAATTAGTCTTTTCTTTAAATCTTTTCTACCATTTTCTTTATCTATTATATTATTATCTTTATCCATACAGATTGAGTTAATGGTAAAGTCTCTTCTTTTTAAATCTTCTTCTAGATTATCTATATATACTATTTCTATAGGTTTTCTATTGTTTTTATATTTTATTTCTTTTCTAAAAGTAGTAATTTCAAACTTGTAATCATTTATATAAAACATTACATTACCATATTCTAGGGTTTTTATATCATATTCACTGAACAGCTCCATCATTTCTTTAGGAGTAGCATCTGTACATATATCTATATCAAATACTTCTTTATTTTTATTCATTAGATAGTTTCTTACATAGCCTCCGATTAGGTAAGCTTCATAGTCATTGTCTTCGAATGTTTTTAGTATATTGTAAATTATTTTATTCATTTAAATCACCATTATAATTATATATTAAAAATAGTTAACAAACAAGTAGTAGGGAAGATATCAATGTAAAATAAAAAAGCCTAATGGCTTTTTATTAGTTGTTTACTGCGTCTTTTAATGCAGAACCAGCTTTGAATGTAACAGCTTTTCTAGCAGGAATTTTAACTTCTGCTCCAGTGATTGGGTTACGTCCGTTTCTAGCAGCTCTTTGAGACACTGCGAATGTACCGAATCCAACGAATGGAACTTTATCTCCTTTAACTAGTGCTTCAGTAATAGTAGCGAATGTAGCATCGATTGCACGTCCAGCATCTGCTTTAGTAATACCAGCTTTTTCTGCTACTGCTTCAATTAATTCAACTTTTTTCATTTAAAATTACCTCCTCATGTTTTTAAGCAATTGTAATATGCTTACATATATAAATTACCATTTATTTAGAGTAAAATCAAGGTTTTATAAGCAAAAAGTATATTTTTTTATAAAAAAAGGTAAAAACTGTAAAACGCTTTTACCATTCATCAAGAATTTTAGTATCTTTTTTCTTTTTCTTCTTTTTTTCTTTTGTATTATTATTTGATTTATCAGTACTTATTTCCTTTTTTTCAGTAGTATCTTTCTTATCCTCTTTTATTTCTTTTTTAATATCTTCATTTATTATATTATTATTTTTATTTTCTTTCTTTGTTTTTTTCTTTTTAGTTTTAGTAGTAGATACTATTATAATGAGTAGGGCAAGTACTAATATAACTGACATAAGTATTTTTATTATTTCATCTGATTTAGCATTATTTTCAATCATAGTATCCATTATTTCAGAAGAGAACTTTTGAACAGTATTTTCAGTTTTTTCGTATGAATACCATCCTTTTTCTCCAGTGTCTAAGTTTAATGCATATATAATAGTATAATCAGATCCTTTATTTAGTTTGTAACCAGTAACTTCATTATCATTTATTGTTACGTTTGTTTTGATATATCCTTTAAGTCCTTCATCAGTTTCTAATAGAGTAAGTTTAATACTATCAAAACTATATTCAACATATTTACTATATTTATTAGTTTTTTCATCATATGAATATAGGTTAATATTAGAATTTTCATCTTTTAGACCTATTAGTGTATAATCAAGTGCTTCACTGTAGAATGCTGGCACTTTAGTATCATTAATAGTTATTTCTTTTTCAGTATAACCATTTGGTTTAGTAAGTAGTTTCTTTTGTTTTATAACAGTATATTTTTTATTATTTAGAGTAACTTCGATAGGGTTTTTATCTTCGACATTAATAGTTATTTTATATGTTTTTTTAGTACCTTTTTCACTAGTTACTACTATTTCTATTTTATTAGCTCCAAGTCCTAGATTATATTCTTTAGCACCAGATACAACTGCTTTAGAGTCTTCAGGGCTTGCTTTTACTGTTATTTTTTCTATTGTAGAGTCAAGGTTTACTGTATATTCTGTTTTATCTTTACTAAACTTGGGAGATAGGTCTCCAGTTGATATAGTAAGTAATTTTAGATTATTATTAGTAGAGTAGGTAGTAGGTTTAGAACTACTTGAAGATGAACTTCCTGATGATATGTTATCTCTTGTTGGAGTGTATCCTTTGATGGTTACAGAACCAGTTGTAGTACTAAGTTCATTTCCATTGTAATCACCAAGTTCATAGCTGTTTACTGATACAGTGGAACTACCATTTCCTATTACTTTAAATTTAACAGTAAATGATTTACTTTTATTTGAAGAACTTCCTGATGTATCATACCATGCTTGTGATGAGTCACCACTTGTTATTTTTAGTTTTGATGAGTCATATTTTAAATTGTATTGACATGAGTTGAGTGAAGATGTACTACTACAGGTTACTGTGACAGTAGTAGTAGAACCTACTGCAACACTTGTTGATGAGGCACTAAGTGATATTCTACCAGTTGCAGCATTAACATTTATTACACAAACTAAACTTAGTATTAGTGTAAATATTAAATATTTTATATTATTTTTCATATTCTCCTCCTTATTTTAATACTGATTTACCTAGTATTTCTTTTTGTATTTGGAATAAGTCTATTGAAGTTATTTTTCCATTGTAATTAGCATCTGCTGCTTCAAGATACTCATTTTTTAGAGTTCCTTTTTTAAGAATGTGTTTTTGTATTTGAAATAAGTCTATTGCACTAACTTTTCCATCACCATTTGCATCTCCTTTTATTGAGATTGTTATTTTTTTAGTGGTATTGTTTGATGTAATAGTTAGTATATCTCCAGTAGCTAGGTTACCAGTTTTTTTAACACCATTTTTTGTAGTTATTTCTACTTTAGCACTAGGTTCTTTATTTTGAATCATATTAGTAAGTGTAGTAGCAGAAGTTTTATTTCTTATACCAGATAGATAAGCATTACTGTATTTAACATCTATTTTATTAATTATTTCATCTGGTGATAATGTTTTTCCATCATCAGCACTTTTAACTTTTACTAAAGTAATTTTATAAGTCTTAGATGTACCAACTTCAGATGTAACTTTAATACTAACAGTTGTCTCATTATTTGGTGTATTTATTGTACCTGTTCCTTCGACTTTAGAAGTACTAGCGCTTGGTGTTGCTTTAATAGTTACTTTAGTTGTCTTATCACTTATATATTTTACATATGTTAATACATCGCTATCAAATCCACTTATTTTTGTGCCATCAATTGTAATAGTAGATAGACTATTATTTGTGTTTCCAAGTGGTGGTAGTGTAGTAGCATTACTAGGCATGTTTTTATATACTGGTATTTTAAATGATAGACCTTTGCTTGTGATACCAATTTCATTGTAAGAGTCATAAGTCGATATAGCTTCACTAGCAGGAGCAGTAACGTTAGTCATGAATTGATTATTATAGTTTCCAGATGGACCAGTATTGAACTTTTGAAAGTATAGAGTGTCTTGTCCAGCACCTGTATAGTTTTCTGCGATGAATTTAGCACCATATTTTATAGCTTTTTCTCTTGTATCCCATGGAGTTCCATCAAGTTCTCCGATGTATCCTGCGGCTACTGCTAAACCTCTTATAACCGGGTTAGAACCATATGCTCCGATATTATAATAATTATAGTAACCAGTAAGAGTTCTTTTAACACTTACTTTATACCAACCAGCAGAGCAACCTGTACCAGTATATTTAGTAGTGCTTGATAGGGTAAATGCTTGATTTTTTCTTAAAAATGCTAGTATATCAGAAGATGTAGTATTACTTTTTCTTAGATTTACACCACCACTTTCAGATATGTATCCTGTTTTATTATCACTATTTAGTTTAACATATGAACTACATACATAACCGGTATAACTGTCCCAAGTAGTACTTACTTTACCACTTACACCATCATAATTACTATTCGTTCCTCCTTCTTGTTTAGTACGTGCTGCTAAATGAACAGGGCTTATATTATATGTTTTACCTGCAGATAGGTAATAGTTTATGTATGTATCAGTATTAAGATATGATCCTTTAAATATTTGTGATAGGATATCTTTAGTATGATTTGCTTCATCATATGATAAATTTTCAAAGACATAAATGCTTTTTTCGTTTAAGTAATTTCTAGGATCTAGATAAAATGCTACGACTCCTTTTGATGCTGTATACCAATTTGGTGCTTCTCTTAAAGTGTTTGATTGTCTATATGTAGGAATAGTAGACTGTATATAGTTTTTACCAACTTCTTTATCTACTGCGGTATCAAAGTATTTATTAGTATTAACTGCGGTAAACTTCCAATTAGGATGTTTTTTATGTAGATAGGTCAGGTAAGGATAATAACTCTCAGGAAAGCCTGCTTTTTTTAGAGTTGCTTCGTATGCAGTATCTTTTGCTACTATTTCATCATAGAAACTTACTAGTGGTTTATATACATATCCTGTTTTATTATTATAGTATTTTATTTTATACCAATCTTTTAACGTATCAATGACTTCTACTTCAGTACCTATATAGACAGTATCTTGTATTTTGTAACTAGTACCAGCGCCTGTTCTTATATTAGTAGAGTTTTCGTTTATTCTTGATACCCAGTTTTTAATTGTATAGTATTCTTCTTTTGTAATGGTTGCGCTTTCACCACTTGATGTAACTTTTACATAGTTACTACATATGTATCTTGATGTTGAACCACCATAGTTTACTTGGTACCATCCTCCAGAACAACCTGTACCAGTTTTTTTAGTATTTGATACTAATGTTATCTTAGCATTATAGTTTAGAGAACCGGAAATACTGTAATTAGTACCGGCACCACTTCTTACGTTTATACCATCTTTATCTGTTACAGTAGCAGTATAAGTTACAGCGCTTACATTATTTATAAATAAAAATGAACTCATCATAATTGAAATTATTAAAAAACAATTAGTTATTTTCTTCATTTAATCACCACTTTCATTATTATATATATAATTATAACAAATCAAAAAAAATTAGTACATATTTAATACTAATTTTTAGACATATATTGACAGATGTTGACTAATTATTTACATAGTGATGGGCAGTATTAGAGTTATTATCTAGTTTAGAAAACCTATATCCATTTTCCATACCATACTTTATAATACAAGAAAGTGCTTCACTATTGTATATTTTATCACTAGAATCATGCATTAGAACAATGTTTTCCTTATAGATTAGGCTTTTAGTTACTTGATTACAAATCTTTTTTGAATCTTTTAGAGTAGTGTCACTAGAACCAACGTTCCAATCAAAATAGATATATCCTTTTTCAGTAACACTTTTAGTAAGTCTTGTCATAATACCTTCATTGTAACTTTTACTTATTGTGTTAGAACTACCTCCAGGGAATCTTATTAGATTGGTTTCTATTCCTATTACACTTTTAACTTTATTTTTAATTTTATTTAGATCTTCAAAGTATGCTACATCATCTTTATATATTTTAGAGTAATTATGAGTATAAGAGTGATATCCAATTGCATGACCTTCATCATATTCTCTTTTTAATAAGTAATCAGTATTTTTATTATGATTTATTACAAAGAAAGTTGCTTTTATATTATGTTTTTTTAATATATCTAATATATCAGGGGTATTTTCTATACTTGGACCATCATCAAAAGTTAGGTAAATTGTTTTACCTTTTCCTTTGATAATATTATCAATTACTTTAACTTTTCTTGTGATTGATGTTTCATTATTACTTTTATCTTTTACTTTATAAGTTATTTTATAAGTACCAACTTTATTAGTGTTAACATTACCAGTTTTTATTACTTTATCAGTGATATTGCCATCACAATTATCATTTGCGGTATACACATCTTTAAAAGTACTTCCTTTTTTAATAGTGATGTTTTTATCAAGCTTAATTACTGGCTTTGTAATATCCTTTCTAATTATTTTTCTAGATAGAGTAGTTTTATTTTCTGATGAGTCAGATACTTCATAGATTATTTCATCTTCTTTAACAGTGGTTTTAATTTTATTAGTTAAATCTTTATCATAGTTATCACTTGCAGTAGCACCATAGTCTTTTATTTTTTCATTGGGACATATATACATTGGATTATCTTTTAATATGGTGATAACTGGTTTAGTAGTGTCCACGACATTTACTTTTCTTATTTTTTTATAGTTTCCTATTTTATATGTAATTTCGTATTCACCAATTTTAGTGTTGTCAATGTTATTTATTACCTCTAAATGAAAGGGTTTATTATTTAATTTTGTTACTGTGTATCCTGGTTCATTGTATGGTGTGTTTACTTCCATTGTTATATCTTTATCTATTAATATAATGTTGTAGGGTCTAAATATGTATAAAAATACTATAATTGATATAGATATAGCAAGTAATATTGATGTTATTATTAGTATTATTTTTAATTTATTTGATTTCATAATTGTACCTCATTTATAGAATACCAGTTTTATATTGTTTTTAAAACTATGTTTTATTATATTTTACATAGATATTGACAAAGAAATAATTTTTCTTTAAAATATTAAGTGTAAAGGGTTGGTGATATTATGTACCAAAATAAACTTAATTTAACACCTAATGATATACTAGAAAAAGACTTTAAAATTGATACTAGAGGTTTTAGATTAAAGGAAGTAGATCAGTTTCTTGATCTTGTGATTGAAGATTATAATACTTTTATTGATATTATTAAGAAACAAGAACAAGAAAAGGATGAGCTTACTGATGAGATTTTAAGGCTTAAACAACAACTTAGAGATGCCAATGTTAATGTAGAGATTGCTAAGGCTAATACTAGTACTGGTACATCAAATGTTGATATTTTAAAAAGAATATCTAATTTAGAAAAGGTAATTTTCGGAAAAGAGGATAATAGAGAATAATATTTTAGGTAAACGCTGTATATTTATTATATAGAGGAAAGTCCATGCTCACAAGAACTGAGATGTTCTTAGTGTTTGTGCCTAGGGAAAAAATAACCTAGGGTAGAGTGATCTAACGGCTTTGAAATAGTCTAAGTTTTTAATATGACTAGAGTAGATATAAAAGTGCCACAGAAACGAGTCTTTTGGGAAACTGAAAGAATGAAACGAGGTAAACCCCGCAAGTGAGAAACCCAAATTTTGGTAGGGGAATTCTGATAGGGAATAAAACTGATTCAGGAATCGAAAGATAGATAAATGTTTACCACCTTTATGGTACAGAACATGGCTTATTAAATATTATTTTTTTTATATAATTAAGGAGAGATAGGATGAAAGAAATAGGGGAACAGTTTAAAGAAAAGCGGGAAGAAATAGGTATTTCTATTAATGAAGTAGCGAGTGATTTGAAAACTGACCCAATCATTATAGAAAACTTAGAGGAAGGAAATAGAAAGGTTTTTAAGGATGTATTAGAGTTGAAGGAAATATCTTCTTCATATGCTAAGTACTTAGGGCTTGATCCAGAAAGTATTTTAGATGAAATAAATGATTACTTATTTGAAAAGACTTCAAAGATAGATTTAGATGATTTAAAAGATAGAATTGAGACTATAAAGAAAGAAGAGGAAAAGAAGAGGGTAAGGACTCCGTATACAATTGAGAGAAAAGAGAACTCTAATAAGACTATTTTTTCTATTATAGTTGTTTTGGTTATTATACTTGTAATATTTTATATATTACTTAGAAAATTAATTATAGGGTAGGTGTGATTATGAAATTTAATCTTCCAACAAAGTTGACATTTTTAAGACTTTTCTTATCAGTTTTAATAATAGTTTTATTAATATTTCCATTCTATAGAGTAGGAATAGAGTTTAAAACATTTTTATATCATAATATTCTAGTGGATATTAGATATATAATCGCAGGAATATTATTTATTTTTGCATCTTATACTGATCATTTAGATGGTAAACTTGCTAGAAAGAATAATCAAGTAACTGATTTTGGAAAGTTTCTTGATGCGATAGCAGATAAAGTTCTTGTTAATTCTGTTTTAATTGTTTTTGCTAGTCAAGGTTTTATATCTGCTTTTATTCCTGTTGTTATTGTAACAAGGGATATAGTGGTTGATGCTATTAGGATGATGAGTGCTAGTAAAGGTACAGTTGTAGTGGCAAGAACTGGTGGTAAAATAAAGACTGCTTGTTTGATGATTGGTATATCTCTTACTTTTATTTATAATTTGCCATTTGAATTATGGGGCTTACAAGTATCAAAATTCTTTTTATACTTTGGAACTATAATGGCAATTGTATCAGGAATAGAGTATTATAAGTTAAATAAGAAAAATATTTTTATTGATTCTAAAGATGAAATTTTATAATTGATAGAAAAAAGTTAATGAAATTTTAAAATTCCCCTAAGGGAATTTTTATTTTTTGGTGTTATTTTTTAAATAAAAACAAATGTTTGAAAAAGTGTTGACAAATGATTAAAAAGTTGTTATGATTAATACATGTTAGGAGGAATATTATGGCTAAAAAAGAAGAAAATAAGACATTAGATCAAGTAATGGCTGATATTGAAAAACAATTTGGAAAAGGTTCAATTATGAAACTTGGTGAACAAAAACATATGGAAGTTGAAACTACTTCATCTGGATCATTAATGCTAGATATAGCGTTAGGAGTAAATGGTTTTCCTAAAGGAAGAATAATTGAAATATTTGGACCTGAATCAAGTGGTAAGACTACGGTTGCACTTCATGCAATTGCAGAGGTACAAAAAAAGGGAGGACGTGCAGCATTTATAGATGCAGAACATGCACTTGATCCTGTTTATGCTAAAAAGTTAGGAGTAAACATTAATGAATTATTATTATCACAACCCGATACTGGTGAACAAGCATTAGAAATATGTGAAGCATTAGTTAGAAGTGAAGTTGTTGATATAATTGTAATCGATTCGGTAGCGGCATTAGTACCAAAGGCTGAAATTGAAGGCGAAATGGGGGATTCTCATGTTGGACTTCAAGCAAGACTTATGTCACAAGCATTAAGAAAGTTAAGTGGTACAATTAGTAAGACTAATACTACTGCTATATTTATTAATCAACTAAGAGAAAAAGTAGGAGTTATGTTTGGTAATCCTGAAACCACACCTGGAGGAAGGGCTCTTAAGTTTTACTCAACAATCAGACTTGATGTAAGACGTGGTGAACAAATTAAAAATGGTGATACAGTTGTGGGTGCTAAAACTAATATTAAAGTAGTAAAGAATAAAGTTGCTCCTCCATTTAAGACTGCTTGTGTTGAAATTATGTATGGAACAGGTATATCTAAAGAGGGAGAAATTATTGATTTAGCAGTTGATGCCGATATTGTTGATAAAAGTGGAGCTTGGTATTCTTATAATGGAGAACGTATTGGTCAAGGTAAAGAAAATGTTAAGACTCTTTTAAGAAGTAATCCTAAGTTAAGAGATGAATTAGAAAAGAAAGTAAGAGATTTTTATAGTAATAAAAATGATGTTGTAACTGAAAAAGAAAAGAAAACTGAGTAGATTTATTTCTACTTTTTCTTATTATAACTTGTTAGGTAATGACTTTTTATTACTAGTTTGTTATAATATGAGTAAGGAGGTGTTTTATGGATAAGACATTGATGATTGCTAAATGGTTTTGTGAAAATAATGTTACAGTTAAGACTAATTCATATGATGGTAATGTTTTATTAAATAAGTTATGTTATTATTCTAAGGCAATGTTTTTAGCGCTTGGTAATGATATCATACATAAAGATATTGAGGCATGGAAGAATGGTCCTGTTTTACCGTTCGTATATGGTAAATATAGGTATGATGATTTATTAAATCTTGATTGTGATATTGATTTATCCGATGATGAGGTTAAAGTATTAAAAATTATTAATAGAGTGTATGGATATTTTAATGCTAAGGATATTTCTAAACAAACTCATGAAGAAGAACCTTGGAAAGCATTGAGTGACAAGGTTCTAAAACAACTTAATCCTAAAATTACTGATAATGCTATATTAGATGAGTATAAGGATGAGATGTTGGAAATATATGATTTCTATAAAGATGAAGAATTAGATGAAAAGCTTGAAATTATTAATGGAAGGTATTTTTTTATTTCTTCTGATACAGTACTTACTGAAGATGAGTACAATGAACTTGTTAATATGAAATATGATGATGATAATGTAACATACTATGTTTCCAGAGATAGTGAGGGTAATTTGATGGTGTATTAATGTTTTTAGAAAAACAAGATATTATAAATCTTAAAAATATAATATATAAAGATATTAATAAAATTGATCTTTCACTATCAGGACATCCAGTATTAATTATTTGTGTTACAGAGACTCATTTTTATTACTTGACTATTTCTAGTTCTAGTAATAAAACCTTGCATAGAAATGTTAATCAACATTTTATATTGAAGAAGAATAGGGATAATGGGTTAAAGGCTCCGATGAACTACATTAATTTAAAAAATATTTATAAGCAAGAAGTTAATAGTTATATTCCATATGGATTTGTTAACAATTTATTATTTAAGAAGATAATTAGTGCTTTAGAATATTATCAAGAAAATGTAGTGATGGATAATCTTTATTTAGAAGTGAAAAACAAAATAAGATAATTTAGGTAGATTTATTTCTACTTTTTTCTTTTGGTAATTGACATAGATTATTATTTTTTGTAAAATCTCACGTTTGACACTTTTAGTATATTAAAACCTCACAAATCCTTGTCACATAATGGTTTGCGAGGTTTTTGTTT
>CAKOJO010000021.1 GCA_934090595.1 uncultured Bacilli bacterium
TAGAATTATGATATGCAAAGGATTAATTAAAATCAATAGAAAAAAAGCCAACGCATTTGCATCAGCTTCATAATAATTATTATTGCTTATTTTGTGTCTACACACACTATTTGACAATCATCCTATATTATTACTTAGTGAACGCTAGCGAACTTCAGCAATTAACCACCTTAAGAGGAGCAAAATATTAAAACCTACCCTAGTAAAAAGTGTAGAGCCGTACTTTTGATATATTTTTCTTTTATGATGTCTATTCTATGAACTGGATCTTATCACAAATATCACCAGGCACAGTTAAACGAAAAGAGTCACTTCGTCAGTCCAGAACACCAAGCACAGCGCGAGACGAGCGGTAATCAACCGCGTAGCCATAATCGTTTTTGAAGTTGAACGCGCCGGCAGAAGCATCAGAGTAACAGTTCCCACCACGAAGGAACCAAGAGTAAGAATTGAAAGGAAAGAATGCAGAATTCGAATACCAGTTACCTGTTATCCCTGTTGGCGCCATTTCTTTTGTTGCATCTCCTAATTTTCCTCTCGTATATTCTGTCTGACTTGTTCCATAACTGTATTTATCATAATACTTAGTTGCGGGTGTTGTACTAAAACCTACACTTGATGAATAGAAAGTGCCTGATGAGTTTACCATATTACCCATTACACATTCATGTGCTCCACCACTCATATCGTATATTCCATAGACATTTCCTGTTGTACTTGCACTTTGTCCTAATGCTGTATTATATGCATTACATGTTGTACCGCTATCTATCGAACCATCGCTTTGTGGCCCACATCCTGTTGTATATGTACTTGCACTATTTATTGCTATTTCTTTATTTATTCCATATTTACTATGTGAAAGGTATGCTACTGCTCCCCATTCCATATTCTTTATCATATGAGTTTCATCACTTGTATTAAATCCAAAAGCATTACCACTATTTCTCATATTATATATTCCTGTATATAATTGATTTGCTCTCTGATCTATTAATGATGCTACATTTGGTTTTATTATTTGTCCACTTGATATTTCAAATTTTCCTACCCAGATTCCTGTTAGTTCTTCATCCTCTGTTCTTATATTATCATCATTCTTATCCCACCAAAATGCTGGATGAGTATATGTACTTATTCCTGCAACTAATCCATTATTTGTTGTATCTGTACATGTTTCTGATGTTGAACTAGTTCCAGTTACTGCATCAGTACATTTTATTGTACCAGAACTATTTGTACCACTCTCAAACTTTATCTTTATTTCTTGTGGTGTATTTGTATTTAAATATGTATATGTATATCTAGGTATCCATACCCACATTGTATTTATATCATCCATTGATATTTCTGTACCAGCACTTGCTTTTAAATATGTTTCTCTATTTGTACTTGTAACAGTAACAGCATTAGCCCACAACTTATTATCATAATCATACCACTTATAAGATTTATTTAAATTGTTTTCATCTGCTTTTTTCCATACATTTGATGTACTATCATAATATACTGGTATCATATTACTTGTTAATGCTGGTGCATTAGCACCACTGATGTCTAATTTACCTTCGGTAGTTTGCTCAATATATAATTGTATTTTATAACTCATTATAGTATTTTTATCTTTAACATTATAACTATTCGGAGTATCATAATCTAACCATAATTTTAGTTTATAAGAACTACTTTTTAATTTACCTAATACTCCATCATCAAGTATTATATTACCATCACTATCAACTTTTACAACCTTAAAATCTTCTCCATCTTTACTTATACCAGCTTTAACATATTGAGTAGGAATACAAACATCAGCTTTAACTGAAGAATCTCCTACTGTATAAGAGCTACCAACAGTACAACTATTAATAAGTGATAACTTATATTTAGCATTAATACTACCAGTATTCTTTAATGTAAAATCATAAGTAACGCTATCTTTTAAAGCTATATCATCCGGAGTAGGAATAGCATTATTAACACTAATAACTGAAGTAGTATTTTCTAATGTCACTACTAAAGTACCAGCACTAATAGTATTAATAGACTGAGTATACACACTTTTAAATATAAAAGCATAAGATCCTCCAATAAATATGAATAATATAGAAATAACGCCTAATAAGAAACTAATCTTAACACCAGGATTATCCTTATACTTTACTTTTAACTTATCAAACTTATTAAAAAATTTCATAAATAAGCACCTCTTTATATAATAAAATATTAAATATAATATATTCTAATAAAATATACTTTATCTAAAAATATATCTTATTAAAATAATTATATACACCTAGCAAAGCAAAAAAGCTTTGCTAGACTTCTATAACTAATTTTCTACTGCTCGCCGCAAGATTTTACCTTGCAGGCTCGCTCAAGTTACTCAACTGATACTAAGTTGATATGGTAGTTCCGAAGTTCCATTTCCACTTGAAATCTTTACGTTAGATGATAGATAAAGGACTGGGCGCACCGCATACTCATTGTCGTCGCTGTAACCGACATAGCCAGCCGAGTCCACAACGAAAGCAAAGAAAGGAGCGTTTGAATACGGCGGAAGCAACCATGTGTCTTTACTTTTATCTAACCAATTATTTGTTGTCTTACAATTAGAGTCTTCAGCATAATAAACTAATTCTTTTGAACATTTTCTTGATGCTGCATATCCATAATCACTTGCATACATTATTGCTATCTTTTTATTTGCATCGCTTTGCATTATTGGATTTATTGCATAATAATAGCATTCTGTTCCTTTAAAAAATCCAGTTTCTTCGTTATAAACACAATCACTTCCATTTGATTTTTTTCTTTCATATCGCCACATTACATTTGATGTGAATTTATTATCAGTAAAGTCATACCCACCAAGATAATAATTTGCTGTTCCTATCATATTTTTAGCATCAGTTGTTAATGTATTATAATAATCATTATTTAAATATGTATTTAATGTTCCTGTTACCCAATTATTATATGTATAAGTTGATGTATCAAATGTTTCATTCCATTTCATATTTCCAATAGATTCATCTCTTATTATTTTAATTCTATTTTCTACATTACCAGAGGTATCTTCAGTAGGTATTACTCCTATTATTCTCCATGTTTCATTATTAAATGTAACGTAGTTATTTACTACTGAGTCTCCTCCACGATATCTATACTCTGTAGCAAACTTACTATCTACTTGTAATGTATCATCTATCTCATGTGTTACAAGTTCTAAACCATCTTCACCAACACTTAGAGGATAAGCATAATCAGTAGTAACCCCAATATTAAATTGATATCCACCAGACATTCCTGAAATATTTACCCCATCTTCAGTTTTTTCAACAAGAGGATTAGTCTCTTCTTGCTCTACTGCATCTTGTGATATCCACGCTCTTAATCTATAATTAGTCGTCTTAGTAGTTTTAGTATTTGTTGTAAAGTTAAATGCTTGGTTACTAATTAACTTATTAGGAAGAAAATTTATTAAACTATCTATAGTAGCAACATCCACTACTACTGTTTCACTGTTATTTTCTACTTTAGTCAAATATATCTTAACATACTTAGGATTAACACTATTCCCACCTGTTTTAGGACTCAAATAAATATAATACTTTAAATCCATTGCAACATTTGAAGTCCCTTCTACTGTAAAATCATAATAAGTAGTTTGTGCTTTACCATCAGCATCACTCATCGGAGTACCACTAATAGAAATATCTTTATCTCCTTCGACCAATCTTAAAGAAGTTTCTTGATTATTTACTATTCCTACATTTTGTACCCCTAATAAATCTACTTTATCAAAAGCATATGTACCTACTGCTATTAAAATAAATAAAACTAATAAAGCAGGCACCATTTTAATAACTTGTTCTTTATTCATACTCTTATTCACAAGTATCACTCCCCAGCACTCTATACTATACATATTGATTATATCAATAAATAAAAAAAAAATAAAGTACTTTACTTTATTTCCTTAATTTTTTTATTAATTTTTTCATCAAACAAGAAATTATCACTACCAAATTGCAATTCAAATATTAATAATTTTCTTATATTTTTAAGTTTAACATACGTATTCTTATATCTCTTATGAACAGTATTAACAACTTCACTAGCACTATACTCATCTACTATACCAATTTCTTCTTCAACTTGTCTAACAGTATATAACAACTTAATAAATCTTTTATAGTCAACTTCTTTATATAAAAACTTCTTATATTTTTTAATAAACTTTACCTTTCCTTCTGAATCAAGTAAAAGAAAATTATTATTATTTTTACCACACATTTTATCTAAAAAAGAAATAATTCTATTAATTTTACCAATCTCAAGTAAATTCATATCATCTAATGCATACTCACATATATTCAAAAAACCATAAAAATCAAGATTACCCGAAATCCTTGAATCAATATGTTCACCTTCAAAATACTTTTTAAAAAAAGGAACACTTTGTAAGAAATAATCATAATTGCCAATATACTTATCATCTTTTTTACAATCATAAGTAGGATCAAACATATATATACCTTCCACTTCATACTTCTTATCATTTATATACATAGCACTTCTTTGATGCATAGAATGATCATCACTATAATCTAAAATAATTGGATAGCTCTTTATACCAAGTTCATTTAATAAATAATTAAAATAATTACTAAAACCAGCACAAACACAACCATCACCAGCTAACACACTATGAACCGCCCTAGTAACAAAAGGTAAAGCATCAGGTATTTTTTTATATTCATTAGCCTTAACAATATCATATACCACCATTACAGTTTCAAGCTCTGAAAGATTAAAACTCTTTATGGTGTGAACAAGACTATTTATTTTAAATCTCATGTTTTTATAGTCCTTAATACTTGCATTATCAGAATTAAAATGATAATTTATAAAAACATTATTTACTTCATCTTCATTTAATAAAGATACAAAATGAAAAATTTTTTCATTGTCACTACCTTTAATAATAATCTCTATATTGTTAATCTTATCAATAAACTCTTTTAATAAATTAAAATCATTAATTGTATCCATCTCAATAAGAATATGATCTCTCTCATTAATATCTCCCAAATAACCTATATAAGAAGAAAAAGGTGAATTAATCAAATGATGAAGTTTTTCTTTATATAAATCATATAAATCACGTAAATATTGTTCATCATATTTATCAAGAGTACAACGATCTCTAGTTCCATCAAAATATAAAGTCAATTTATTATTTTCTTCACTTAAAACTAACATAGTAATCACCCAAAAGTCGCTTTATTATATCATAATATTAATGCAAAGTAAAGAATCTCAAAAAAGAGATTCCTAACACAATTTACTTTATTTCCTTAATTTTTTTATCAATTTCTTCATCAAGTAAGAAGTCATCACTACCAAATTGTAATACAAATATTAATAATTTCTTTGCATCTTTAAGTCTAGCATACATATTCTTATACCTTCTAAAAACAGTATTAGTAACTTCATCAACACTATAACCATCAATCATACCAATTTCTTCTTCAACTTGTTTAACATTAAATAACAAATTCATAAATTTATTAAAATCAACTTCTCTAGATAATAATCTCTTATATTTATTAATGCGTTTCTTATTCTTTTCTGAATCAAACATGCTAGAATAATCATTCTTTTTACCACACATTTTATTTAAAAAAGAAATAGTTTTATTAATATAACCATAATCAATTAATTCCATATCATCTAAATCTTTATTACTAGTATCAAGCAAAGTATAAACATCATGATTACCTAAACCACCAGCATCAATATACTCATCTCCAAAGCATTTTTTAAAGTAAGAAACACTTTGTAAAAAATAATCATAATTATTAACAAAAGTATCATCTTTTTTACAATCATAAGTAGGATCAAACATATATATACCTTCTACTTCATACTTCTTATCATTTACATACATAATACTTCTTTGATGTCTAGTAATTCTATTATCATGATCTAAAATAACAGGATAACTCTTTATACCAAGCTCATTTAATAAAAAATTAAAATAATTACTAAAACCAGCACAAACACAACCATCACCAAGCACTACATTATGCACTGCTCTAGTAAGAGAAGGATCATCTTCAGGTATCTTCTTATACTCATTAGCCTTAACAATATCATATACAACCATTACAGTTTCAAGCTCTGAAAGATTAAGACTTTTTATGGTGTGAACAAGATCATGTAATTTAAATATCATATTCTTATAGTCCTTAACACTTGCATTCTCAGAACTAAATTGATAATTTACATAAACATTACTTACCTCATTTTCATTCAATGAAGATATAAAATTAAAGGCTTTTTCAGTATTACTAGCTTTAATAACAATATCTATATTTTTAATCCTATCAATAAATTCTTTTAATAAATCAAAATTATCAATTGCGTCTATATCTATAAAAATATGATCGTTCTCACTTATATAACAAGAAAAAAATGAATTATTCAAATCATAAATCCTTTCTTTATAAGAAGCATATAAACAATTTAAATACTCTTCATTATATTTATCTAAAATATAACAATCTTCAAGTCCATCAAAAGATACAACTAATTTATTATTTTTTTCACTTAATACTAACATAATATTCCCCCTAAAGTTGCCTTATTATACCACAATATTAGTAAAAAGTAAAGAACTTCTAAAAAGATAGTCAAAAAATCAAAATGCATAAAAAAAGAGTATTACACATTTTGTAACTCTTCATTCATTTCTTCTAATGCATTTTTATATGCATTCATAAATCTTATATAATCATCAATATCAACTTGTCCAATTTTAAATTGAATGTTCTTGGCTGGAATATTATAAACATTATCGCATTTCACAATACTATTTACATTTAAATTATTCTCACAATTTTTATCAAGTGGCTCATTATATTTAAAATCAGAATTATCTTTTGATTTTTCTACATGTGATGAGACAATCATTCCAAAATACTCTATCGGAACTAAATTGTCATCATCATCTATTATAACAAATAAATGATTTTGCCCATTTTGACCACCATCATATTTATATTTTGAAACAAATACTATACTGCCAATTTCATACTTCATAAATTATACCCCCTTCTTTTTTACGTATGACATTACATTGCCCTTATGTTCCTCTAAACTTACTGGAGTATCCTTGTATGCAAAAACATGAGGTTTTATAATTTTTTTTTCTTCGGATTCTTTTATTAATTTCTTTACCATTAATTTTAATTTATTACTCCTGAAATCTTTACATGCTTTTTTCATATGAATTACCTCCTACAAATATATTATACAAATTAGTTCTTTCTTTTGCAATACTTTTCAACAATTCACTAACCAATAACTTTGCGCAATATTATATAATATTTTACTAAAAAAGTCAATTTAAAAAAGTCATCAAATGAACCCAAAAAAGTCACCAAATGAACCACTTAGTACAGTTTTATAATAAATATCAAAAGCATGTAATCCACCTTTTTTCATAAAAAAAACCTCTAAAAAGAGGTTCCTAATAAACTAAAAGTTTTTATGCATAAATGTAGGTATTTCTATTTCAGTAGGTTCAAAATTACTTGAAGAACTATCTTCATCATCATCTAAATCATATCTATTTTCTGATCTTTTACTAGTTTGATTAATTTGATTATATAAAGGTTGTTTATTTGACTTCTTATCAAAACCTGTAGCAATTACAGTAACAATAACTTCATCAGTTAAGTTTTCATTTATAACAGAACCAAATATAGCATTAATATCAGTATTAGCAGCAGCACGCACCACTTCAGCAGCTTGTTCTGCTTCAAATAATGTTAAATTAGCACCACCAGTAATATTTATAATAGCATCAGTTGCTCCATGAATAGATGTTTCCAAAAGTGGAGATGATACCGCTTGTTTAGCAGCTTCAATAGCTCTATCTTCACCCATACCAATACCTATACCAATAATAGCATTACCTGATTTTTCCATAACAGATCTAATATCTGCAAAATCTAGGTTAACTAACCCTACTACTGCAATTAAATCTGAAATAGATTGTACACCACGAAGAAGTACATTATCAACTTCCTTAAATGCATCAAGCATTGAAGTAGATTTATCTATTATTTCTCTTAATCTATCGTTAGGAATAACTATTAAAGTATCAACACTCTTCTTTAATTCTTCTATTCCTGCTAAAGCATTATCCATTCTTCTCTTACCTTCAAAAGAGAAAGGACGTGTAACAATAGCAACAGTTAAAGCACCTAAGTTTTGTGATATTTCAGCAATAACTGGAGCAGCACCTGTACCAGTTCCTCCACCCATACCACAAGTAATAAATACCATATCAGCACCCTTTAATGCTTCTTCTATTTCTTTCTTAGCTTTAATCGCAGTTTCCTTACCTATTTCTGGTTTAGCACCAGCACCAAGTCCATGACCTAATTGAATCTTAATATCTGCTTTTGATGCATTTAAAACTTGAGCATCAGTATTAACAACGATAAATTCAACACCACGAACTCCTGCTTCAATCATTCGGTTAATAGCATTACCTCCGCCACCACCGACTCCTACTACTTTTATTTTTGCTAATTGGTCAACCATCGACATATCAAACATAACATCATCTCCTTAATCAAATATTTTAAATATTTTACCTAACACACTACTTGCCCCTATTTTTCTACGTACTTGTGTCAATTCATTTATCTTTTCTTCACTAAACATCGTATAATCTTTTTCTCTTAAATTAAGTTTTTCATTAAAATACTTAATAGAACCATATACAGTAGAATACTTATTATTTCTAATTCCAATAACAGCAAGTGATAAAACACTACTATGTCTACCATACAATTCTTCAACTAAGGAACTAAATCCTAGCATAGAAGTAATTCCTCCAGTTACTATTATATAATTAATTTCACGTTTTGTTAAGTTATTTATCTCATTTTTTATACTTTTTAGCATTTCTACTAACTTTGTTTCAACAATTTCCGCTAATTGATACTGATTAATAGACATTTCATTACCTACTCTATTAACAAACTCATAAGTTTCTTCTCCATCAGCATACTTCCTACTAGCAACTGCAAAAGTATTCTTAATCTTAATAGCGCAACTATCTTCAATCTTATAATTAAATACTAGTTCCTTATCAATCATACTAGAACCAATCGGTATAATATTCTCACTCATTATTACACCCTTATTAAATATTGAAACAACACTCTTATCCTCTCCAATATTTACAATAGCACCAACTCTTTCATCCAATTCTTCATTCTTAACAGAATAATAATCTCCAATCGAAGAAATAACTATATCAACTACCTTAATATTTAAACTTTCTATAATACTAATAACAGAATAAACATTCTTCTTAGGAACATAACAAACTATATTCTTAGATTCCAAAGTTTTACCAGAAAGACCCAAAGGATTCTTAACTTTCTTAGCCTCATCTATTCTAAACTCTATTGGTGAAACATTAGCAACTTCCATACCAGCAACTTTTTCTTCTTTTAAAGCATTCTCCATACAATCAAAAATTATATCACCAGTAATCATATCATCATGAACATTAACTTTTCCACGTCTCATACATATTTCCATGTTATTCGAAGGAATAATAGCAATAGCCTCTTCAATCTTAACACCAAGTTTACTTTCATTATCCTTTATAGCTTTCTTTATAGAAGAACTAACCAAATTAGCATCCACTATTAAACCTTGCTTAACACCAGTTGATTTAACTGAAGAACTTGCAAGCACATTAAACCTATCGTTAAACTCTTCAACAGTAACGACCTTTATTTCATTAGTGCCAATATCAATACTTGTAAATATCTTTCTCATAAACATCCCTCAATATCTTAATAAAATTATACAATAAACAAATTAAAACTTCAAGAAAAATAAAACAAAGTAATCAAAAAAGGACCTAAGCCCTCTCTAATTCATCTTTCAATTCATCATATCCCATAAAACCAATCATTTGCTTAGCAATCTTACCATTCTTAAAAATAATCAAAGTAGGAACAGACATAATACCATATTCTTTAGCAATTTCAAAATGCTTATCAACATCAACTTTAACTATTTCATAAGAATCTCCAAGTCTTTCTAAAACAGGTGTAAGCATCTTACATGGACCACACCATTCTGCATAAAAATCCACCAAAACCTTATCTTGATTAATCACTTCATTAAAACTTTCATTTTCTAAATACTTTAACATAATATCCCTCCTTAACGATACTTATCAACAACCATAGTAATACCAGGTATATTAATCTTATCTTTTTCTATTAACTTATCCATATAATCCACATCAATAACTTTATACTTTAACATTGTATCAATAGACTTAACATTAAACTTATGAACATCCTTATCTTTTAAATAATCATCCACTAAAACATAAACCTCATCAATCACATCATTAGTATCAGAAACAACATTAGATAAAACAAATGATGAAGAAAGTATAGGATCCATAAACTTAGAATCTCCAAGTACTTTAACATCCACTATAGGTTGATGTAAAAAGAAAAGTGCAATAAATACTACAACATACCCTTCAACAAGACCAAGTAAAAAACCTAATATCTTCGAAGGAATATCAAGAATAATAGTAAACTTTAAAATCTTTTCAAATATACCAGTAATCTTAACAATTATTCCAAATATTACAGATAACACTACAAACACTAAAATAAAACCAATAAGTTGATACATTATTATATTAAGAGAAACAAGCCCCATCATATCTCCACCAAAATCAAAAAATGGCAAATTATAACTTAAAAAATCAGCTACAAAATCCTTAAGATAATAAGAAACAACAAATAATAATATTGTACCTATCGTAATAACAGTCTGTTTAAAAAATCCATTCTTTAAACCACCAACACCAAATATTAAAATAATACCAATTATAAAGGCATCTACAATTCCAATCACATTACCACTTCCTATAATAATATTATATATTAAAACAACTCAATAATACAAGTAAATTATATAAAACTAATGATATATTAAGCAAATTGTGATATAATATATGTATCAAAAAAAATTGAGAAAGCGAGTGATTTTTATGAATAACAAAGAACAAACCAAAAAAGATATCCAAGAAAAAATTAAAAAAGTTGATGGTGCTATGGCACAAGAAGGCATGCCATTAACTAAAGAATTAAAACAAAAACTTTATAATTGCATAATTGGCAAATCTACAACTGAAATAGAACGTAAAAAAGTTATAGAAAAATATAGGAGAATCTATGGATAATAAATATAAATATACTTATGAAAGAACTGCTAATTATTGTTATAAAGGAACTGATGTATTAATTAACAAATTAAATATTACAAATGATGAAGACTTATTTAATGCTGAAAGAGAACTTGTATCTTTAAGAACTTATGAATTAAACGAGAATCCATTAAAAGGTAACTTTGACTTCAAATATTTAAAAGATATTCACAAATATTTATTTCAAGACGTTTATAGATGGGCTGGAGACATAAGAAATTGTAACATAGCTAAACAAGATTTATTTTGTTTAACAGAACATATAGAATCATTTAGCAATGATATATTTAATAAGCTAAAAAAAGAAAAATATTTTATAAATTATGATAATGAAACAACAATAGACAAATTAGTGATTTATTCGCGGACATTAATGCTTTACACCCATTTCGTGAAGGCAATGGAAGAAGTCAAAGAATATTTATTGAATCACTTGCTAAAATAAATGGAATATACTTAGATCTTACAAATGTATCTAAAATGGATATGATTATTGCTAGCCACGAAAGCGTTAATGGAAACTGTAAGAAATTAAAAGATATGCTTAAGAACAATAGCTACACCATTAATGAAGAAAAAAGATTAAAATATATAAATATTTATTGCTCTAATGATTTAAAAAAAATTATCATAAATTAGATAACAACCTAAAAACTGAAACTACTAAAAAAAGTAGTTTTTATTTATATATAACAAAACCCACCCAAATAGCATAAAATAATCTAGGTGATTTTAATGAATTATAAAATAGTTATAGACGCTGGACACGGTGGCGTCGACCCAGGAGCAGTAGCCAACGGTCTCCAAGAAAAAGACTTCACACTAGAAGCAGCTCTTTATATATACAATAGACTAAACGAATTAGGAGTCCCAGTAAAAATAACAAGAACAACAGATGAAACACTAGATCGAAAAGAAAGAATAAACAGAATAATGAATGCATTCGGTAATAGATCAGATGTAATACTTATATCAAACCATATTAATGCTGGCGGAGGAGATGGTGCTGAAGTAGTATATGCCTTAAGAAACGACGATGAATTAGCAACAGACATCCTAAACGAAATAGCAAAACAAGGGCAAAACATTCGAGGAGCCTACCAAAGAAGACTACCAGAAAACCCTAGTAAAGATTACTACTTCATCATAAGAGACACAGGCAACCTACAATCATTATTATTAGAATACGGCTTTATAGATAGTCCAAAAGACGATGTATACCAATTACAAAACAATCTAGAAGACTATGCTGAAGCAGTAGTAAAAGCATTAACTAACTACATAAACGTTCCATATACACCACCACAAACAAGTAACCAATACATAGTTAAAAAAGGAGATAGTCTATATAGTATTGCAAATAAATATAATATCAGTGTTGAAGAATTAAAAAACCAAAACAATCTAACTAGTAACATCTTACAAATTGGTCAAAAACTAACCATTCCATCAACATCACAATCTAACTACACAGTATATACAGTCCAAAAAGGAGACTCTCTATGGAACATTGCCAATAAATACGGAATAAGCGTAAATGACATTGTACAAGAAAACAATCTTGGTACAACCATGCTTACTGTAGGTCAACAAATACTAATTCCAGCAGTAAAAGAAGAACAAAAAGATCAAACAACAAATAAAAATGTATACATAGTACAAAGTGGAGACTCCCTATGGAGCATTGCTAAAAAGTTTAACATATCTGTTAACGAACTAAAAAATATAAATAATCTATCTACAAACATGTTATCAATCGGTCAAAAACTAACAATACCAGAACAAGACAATTATGAAAAATACACAGTTCAAAGCGGAGACAGTCTTTGGAAAATATCTAGACAATACAATGTGTCAGTAGAAGACATAATAAAACTTAACAATCTAACAAACAACACTTTATCAATTGGTCAAATCTTACTAATACCAAAAAACAATTAAAAATTGACACAAAAGAAGCTTAGCAACAACAAAATGCTAAACTTTTTATTTATCAATTATTTCTGTCTGACATAACTTTTTATATTCTTTATTTGATTTTAACAATTCTTTATGTGTTCCTTTATCAACAATTTTTCCATCATGTAATATCATTATATTATCACAGTTAACTATTGTTGATAATCTATGAGCTATTATAACAATAGTATACTTATCTTTTAGGTTATCAATTGCTTTTTGAATTTGACTTTGAGTTTCATTATCAAGTGCTGACGTAGCCTCGTCAAAAAGAATTATTTTTGTTTTTTGAACTAATGCCCTTGCTATAGCCAAACGCTGTCTTTGACCACCAGATAAATTCACTCCACCTTCTCCTACAACAGTATCATATCCTTGCGGTAAACTCTCTATAAATTCATCTAAATAAGCCAAATGACAAGCCTCTTTTATTTCCTCATCTACTATATCATTCTTAACAAGTTTTAAATTATCTTTTATACTTAAATTAAATATATAAGGATTTTGACTTATTATTGTTATATTACCTCTTATAGATTCTTCATCTAATTTTCTTATATCAATTCCATCTAACAATATCGTTCCTTCTTGATTATCATATAATCTACATAAAAGATTGAAAATAGTCGTCTTTCCTACTCCACTTTTACCAACAATACCATATGTCTTATTTTCCTCTATTTTAAGATTAAAATCATTCAATATATTATTTGCATTATCATAAGAAAAATTAACATTTTTAAACTCGAAATTACCAACAATATTATCAATATGTTTTGTTCCAAACTTTTCTTTTTTATACTTTCTATTACTTATAATATCAAATACTCTATTACAAGAAATATTAAAACTCTTACACTCTTCTAATAATGATGATACAGTTCCCATTAAATCTGTAAGAACTGTAGATCTATAACTATAAAGTGCAACTGCAATAGCAACAGTAATTGTATTATTGGTAACTAGATATATTAAAAAAACTATAGTCATAAATTCAAATAAATCTTTTAACAAATCAATTACCAAATTAAACCCCATATCAGTATTTCTCATCTCGAAATTTTTCTCACTCTGAAGTTTAATATTCTTATCAAGTTCTTTCATAAAACTTTCTTTAGCAAATAACATTTTTATATCTCTTGCACCTCTTACTAACTCCCCAGAAAGTCCTGCCACTTTATCACATTGATCTCTAAATTCAATATCCTTTTTACCAACTTGCTCGTTTTTAATATAATGTAATATTGTTAACACTATTGCAGCCACTAAATAATAAATAAACATATGATAATCTATGATTAATATAGCAACAAACGAACCTATATTAGATAAAAATCCAGTTAGCTTACCCATGCCTGTTGTAAACATTCCAGCCATTTTATCAACATCATTTGTAAGTCTTTGAATAAATGCCCCACTAGAATTAGAATCTAATGTAGATTGATCTAGTTTTAACGTTTCCCTGCCCAAAGACATTTGCATATTTCTAACTGTTCCTCTTCGAAAAATTTGAGTATTTTTTCTTATAATTAATGTTTTGAATTCATTAACTATACTTATACCAAATAGTATTAAAGCCATAAAAAGTGCTTGATTCCACATAGAATCAGTAAAATTTACAATAAACTTTGCCGATATAAGTGGAACAATAATATTTATTGCTATACCTACTATACAACAAATTATTTGAATTATTAAACACAATTTATATTCTGCTCCATAACTATAAACCCTTTTTAAATTATTAATTGTCTCTTTCACTAAAACCACTTCCACAAATTCATTACAATATTATTCTCTTAATTATTATAAGTATATATCTTCTACAATCATTTTAAGCAAAAACAACACACAAGTCAATATTTATGTGTTGTTATTTTACTTAACTTCATTCCTTAATGAATTTGTCTACAAACACCAGACTGAGGAATATAAAAACAATGATTTTTATACCTTCCAGAATTCCTTTGCTCATACCAAAGAGCTAAACAATTCTCATCCTTCTTCGGAGCATAAAACCATAAAGCATTAGTCGCAGGATGATAATACTCACCTCTTAAAATACGACTAGCAAGACTAAGCTCCTTAGCAGTAGGATTACCAACAAACAAAGAAGAATTAACTCCTACAAAACCACCAGGACTTTGATATACAACATCAGTAATAGTTCTTATATTTTTAAAAGTTAAACAATCAGCAAGAGCACGATTTACAATAACATTACCAACCATTAACATACCTAAATCCCCTTCTCCAAGAGCCTCTGCTCTCATAAGTCTAGCAAGAAGATTTTTCTCTTTATTAGAATATTTTATTATACTCAAAAACACATCACCTATAAAAATATATGTAATTTTTCAAAAAATAGTTTTATTATTTGTATTTATATGATATAATTAACTAGACGTAGGGGTATAGTTCAATGGTAGAATAACGGTCTCCAAAACCGCTGATGTGGGTTCAACTCCTGCTACCCCTGCCATTTTTTTATTTTGTAATAAAATAAAAATGAGGTGCAATATGAAAGATATAGATATTAAAAGCTTAGAAAATGCAAAAAAACTATTTTCTAGCAATGACATAGATAAAATAGAAGTAGGAACCATCAATGGATTACAACAAATACATAAATACCTATTTAATAATTTATACGATTTCGCAGGAGAAATAAGAAAAACAAACATTTCTAAAGGAAATTTCAGATTTGCAAATACCCTGTACTTAGAAGACATTCTAAAAAAAATTGAAACAATGAAAGAAACAACAATAGATGAAATAATAGATAAATACGTTGAAATGAATATTGCTCACCCATTCCTCGAAGGAAATGGAAGAAGCACTAGAATATGGTTAGACCTAATTCTTAAAAAAAATATTAATAAAATAGTAAACTGGCAAAACATAGATAAAACACTATATTTACAAGCAATGGAAAGAAGCCCAATAAATACATTAGAAATTAAAACACTAATAAAAGAAAACTTAACAGACGATTTTTCATTGGTAAATATATTTAAAGGAATCGAAACATCATATTACTATGAAACTGATGATTAATACACTATAAAAGTGTATTTTTTTAATTACAAAAAGAGATATTATCCTCTACAGATCGTTGACAAATAGGTACAAATTTTACTTATTTGCCTTTTATTTTGTGAAAATGATAAAAAAATTCCAATATAAACAATAATGTTTAGTATGTTCATATCCTAGACAAAGTAATTTTTCAAATTCATGCATGCCACATTTTTTCATCTACAAAAATCTTCCTATAGTTGAGGTCTTTATTTGTATACTTCCTTTATATCATTAAGATTTCTATAATCATTTGTCGTTTTTTCCTTTCTTCTTGTAAATATTAAATTTTTTCACTTGAACAAATGCAAAATCATTATATTTATTATATGCAAATTCATACTTTTTTAAATATCCTTTTTTAGTATATGAAAACATGAACATCATATCTAAATCATCCCTATTAATGCTAGAATTTTCATCAAATAATTTCGTAATATAATCCGAACTTACATTGAAATAATTAGCATACATATTAGATTTATAAAGACATTATATCTTTGCCATTTTCCCAATTAAATATCAACTTGTTTTATACTTAATATACTTGCCATATCTGTTTCCTATTCCCCTTTCAAAATTCATAACTATCATCATAATAATTTTATCATAAAGTTCTGTTCAACTTTATGACTGATAATTGAAAAAGTGTGATATACTATAAGTAGCCAAATCAGAAAAAAATAGG